>NZ_CP122954.1:642925-964388 GCF_030323545.1 Helicobacter pylori
TTTGATATTCATGATAGCGTGGGGGTTTTAGATGAGTATTTCGCGCAATCAGAGTTTTTTACCAATATTGAAGATTTTGAAAAGCATTTAGAGCAATCTAGGGCTATGGGTAAAGAAATCAACTATTTGAGTGTTTGCACGCCCACGCACACGCATTTTGATCACATTCGTTTTGGGTTAAGAAACGGCATGCATGTGATTTGTGAAAAACCCTTAGTTTTAGACCCTGGCGAAATACAAGAATTGAAAGATTTGGAGGTGAAATACCAAAAAAGGGTGTTTAGTCTTTTACCCTTGCGCTTGCATTGCGACACGCTGGCCTTAAAAGAAAAAATTAAAAGCGAATTAGACAAAAACCCTAGCAAGGTGTTTGACATCACGCTCACTTATATCAGCGTTCAAGGGAAATGGTATTTTTCTTCATGGCGAGCGGATGTGAATAAGAGCGGAGGGTTAGCCACTCAAATGGGAATGAATATTTTTGACACTTTATTGTATTTGTTTGGAGGCGTTAAAGACAAGGTTATCAACAGAGAAGAGCCTGATTGCGTAGGGGGGATACTCTTTTTAGAGCATGCCAAAATAAGGTGGTTTTTTTCCATCAATCCAGAACACATGGGAGTGGCTAAAGAGAAAGTTTATCATAAAATGATCCTAGAGGGCGAAGAAGTCAATCTCACGCAGGGCTTTGATAATCTGTATATAGAAAGCTACAAACAGATTTTAGCTCAAGGGGGGTTTGGTTTAGATGACGCTATGGCGTCTATCAAACTGGCTTATGAATTAAGAAACCTCCCAGTCAGCGAACCCAATGAAGATTCGCATACTTTGTGCTGCAAAAACAAAACAAACCAATAAAAACATAACTTTTAAAGGCGTTGTTTAGGGGGTTTTGGTTATTGGTGTTTGATTAGAATAGGGTTGTTTTTAATTTCTTTTAAGAGGGGTTTTTACTTTTTTAAGGGTTTTTATGGGTATTTATGCGTTATACATAGCGATAGGGCTTTTTACTGGCATTCTATCAGGGATTTTTGGCATTGGTGGGGGGATGATCATTGTCCCTATCATGCTCGCAACCGGGCATTCTTTTGAAGAATCCATTGGCATTTCCATTTTGCAAATGGCGCTTTCATCGTTCGTTGGCTCTGTTTTGAATTTCAAAAAAAAATCGCTTGATTTTTCTTTAGGCTTGTTGATAGGGGCAGGGGGGCTGATAGGGGCGAGTTTTAGCGGATTTGTTTTAAAAATCGTTTCCAGTAAAATTTTAATGGTTATTTTCGCGCTTTTAGTCGTGTATTCTATGATCCAATTTGTTTTAAAACCCAAAAAAAAAGATTTTATAGCAGATACCAAACGCTACCATTTGCAAGGTTTAAAATTATTCTTAATTGGCGCGCTCACCGGGTTTTTTGCTATCACTTTAGGGATTGGTGGGGGGATGCTCATGGTGCCTTTGATGCATTATTTTTTAGGGTATGATTCTAAAAAATGCGTGGCACTAGGGTTATTTTTCATCTTGTTTTCTTCTATTTCAGGAGCTTTTTCTTTAATCTATCATCACATCATCAATAAAGAAGTGCTTTTAGCAGGGGCGATTGTGGGATTAGGCTCTGTTATGGGCGTGAGCATTGGGATTAAATGGATCATGGGGCTTTTGAATGAAAAAATGCATAAAGCTTTGATTTTAGGGGTGTATGGTTTGTCGCTGTTGATTGTTTTATACAAACTCTTTTTTAATTGATGGTTTTATACCACTACTATTTTAAGACCCCTAAGAGTTTCCCTTTAGAGTATTTGCATTTGTGCGCTAATGAGAGCCATTTATTGAGATTGGATTTTGATACGGCCAATTTTTCTCATAATACCCCTATGAATACCCCATTAAAACTCAGCGTTCAAGCCTTAGAGCGTTATTTCTTGGGACAACTTTTTGAATTTGATGCGCCTTTAGATTTGATAGGGACTTCTTTTCAAAAACAAGTTTGGTCTGCGTTAATGACTATCCATTATGGCAAGACAAAAAGTTACGATGAAATCGCAAAGCTTATTAATAACCCTAAATCTTGCAGAGCTGTTGGCAACGCTAATAGCAATAATCCTATTTCTCTGATCGTGCCTTGTCATAGAGTGGTGCGTAAAAATGGTGCTTTAGGGGGGTATAATGGGGGCATAGAAGTCAAAAAGTGGTTGTTAGAATTTGAAAGCAAAATGTTAAACCAGCAAGCTAAAAACTTTTTAATTTCTTAAAAAATGGGGTTTTGGTTATTCTATGGTAAAAATCATTTTTTAAGGGAGTAGGGGTGTGTTTTTAATTTTCTTCCCAAATGCTCGCCGCTTCTTTTAAACGCTCTTTGTCAAAATGCGTGTAAATCCTGCTCGTATTCAAGCTCGCATGCCCTAGAGCTTCTTGAACTAAAATCAAATCATGGCGTTTTTGATAAAGCAAGGTCGCAAAAGAATGCCTTAACATGTGCGCCCCATTTTTCTCTCGCCTGAGTCCTGCAAAATTGATGATGCGCTCCACTTGTCTATACAAATACGCTTGCGTTAAAGCGCTGCCTTTTTGGTTGCAAAACAATAAATCGTTTTTAACGGGATATAATTCCCTTTCTATCAGCCATTCTTTTAAAAGGTTCTCAATGTGGAAAGCTTTGAGCATCACCGCTCTGTATTTATCGCCCTTACCTTTAATCAAAATCGTGTAACAGCCATTTTCTAAAGTGAAATCCTTTATTTTAAGTTGCAAGGCTTCATTAGAACGCATGCCTGTAAAAACGATGATTTTAATGAGCAAGCGGTTTCTGGCACGCACTTTAGCGGACATTTCTATTTTATCAATGCCCTCTAAAAATTTTTCTAATTCTTCATTGTTTAAATGAGTAGGGAGCTTGTTGCCTGCACTTTGACTCACTCCGCTGATGTTTTTAAGTGTGATATTATAGATATAAGATTTTTCATTTTCATCTTGATTTTGCTTGTCTATATAGCTAAAAAGCCCTAATAGAGCGATCCGGTAATTTTTCTTAGTGGCTAAACTCAAACCTCCGGTATAAATACTCAAAAATTCAGCCAGCATGACTTCATCTATGCTTTTGAGCGAATGAAAAGCAAGCCTTTCAGTTATTAGTCTAGCTTTGCTGAAGTATTCATGAAATTTGAGTAGGGGCAGTGCGTAGGTGTTGATACCTAGTAATCCGGCGTTACGGGCTTTTTTACAAACTTTTTCCAATTGGCTTGAGCTGACGAACGCATGATTGAATTCGTTCAAGCATTCAAAAACCTTGTTTTGGTCTTTCACTTGGGAATTAGACAGGCTTGTGCATTTGTAACGCAAAAAGCGCCCAATCCATAGCAAAAGATTTTCTGTAGGGTCTTTTAATTCTTCTAGGGGGTGTTTCATTTAGGGTTTGTTAATAGAGTTATAAAGTTCTTGTTTGTTTTCAAAAAATAGAATTTCTAATTCTTTTTCCCTATGTTTATGTTTCACATTTATATGCTTACTCTCAAAGGCTTTAAGAATTAGTGGTGTTAAACCTTCTTTTTTAAATTGATTTTCTTCTTTTGTGGAATAAGATAGATTATTGTTGTATTTTATGGGAACAAGTTCAATCAAATATTGTTTATCTTCTTTTTTTAAAGCATATTCAAACTCAAAAACAATACGATTGTAATGTTTAGTGTTATCACTTATAAAATCTTCTCGAATAAAATCTACATTAACACACTCGCAACCTATATGAATAGACAACTCATTATTATCATTAGTAGTAAAAAAAAGATAGAAAGCGTAAGAAAAATTTTTAGGATACCTACTGTCTTTGAGATAACTCTTTAGATTAGGATTGATATTATAAGAGCTATCTTTGAAAAATACAGATAACAGACCGCTATCTAAAAGAGAGTTTTTAACAATAAAAATTTTCTTTGTTTTTGGTGCAATATGTTTATAGTAAAAAATTGTAGGTTTCCATAAATTATTATCATTACTTTTAGGATCAGATGAAATTTTAGGATCAAGTGAGACAGTATAGCCTTCATTTTTTAAATATGCCATTAAAAGTTCAGTACCACTTAATTTAGAAAAAAACATTTTGCTATCTTTTTCACTGCTAATAACAGGCATAAAACACTCATTCCCATTATCTGCGTTTTCCATTTCTTCAGATCCTACAACCATGCTATTATCATCAAATCTCACTGCCATATTTTTCCTTTAAAAATTCATTTAGTTATGAAAACTGCACTTTTCAAACTTTTAAATCAAACCATTATACCACGCTACGCCACTAACCACAATATCAAATTCCAAATAAGTCCCCCCTTTTTTAAGTACCAATTTTTTTATCCCTTTGATTTGACAAAGCGAGCGATGCGTTCAATCCCCTTTTCAATCTGTTCTTCTGAGCATGCAAAAGACAAGCGAATATAACCTTCCAATCCAAAAGCCTTTCCAGGCACTAACGCCACGCCTTCTTTTTCTAACAACTCATGGCAAAATCGCATCGAATCCCCCCCACAAAGACCGCCAATGTTGATAAACAGATAAAACGCCCCATCAGGTTTTAAAGCACTCAGCCCTCCAATCGCATTAATTTTTGCGTGGGCTAAATGACAGCGCTTCTCAAAAGCCTGACGCATCGTTTCAATTTCTTTATCCACCAACCCTTCAAGCGCCACAATAGAAGCCATTTGCGTGATAGAATTGATATTGGAAGTGCATTGGCTTTGCAAGTTATTCATCAATTTGACTAATTTTTTATCCTTGCTCGCCGCATAGCCCATACGCCAACCCGTCATCGCCACTGACTTACTCAAGCCATTAATGGTAACGGTGCGTTTGTTCATCTCTTCACTCACCGCCGCACAAGAAACAAACTCCCCCTTATAAACAAGCTTTTCATAAATTTCATCGCTAAGCACCCAAACTTTGGTGTCTTTCAAAACTTTGCCCAAAGCCTCTAATTCCGCCTTGCTATAAAGCATGCCGGTAGGGTTTGATGGGGTGGTGAGAATGAGCATTTTCGTTTTGGGGCTTAAGGCGTCTTTAAGTTGCTTGGGGGTGATTTTAAAATGACTTTTTTCATCGGTTTGAATGAATTGACTCACCCCTCCGCTGTATTTCACAAGCTCAGGGTAAGTTACCCAAAAAGGCACAGGGATAATCACTTCATCGCCCTCCCCTATTAAGGCCTGAATCGCATTGAACAGGCTCTGCTTAGCGCCGTTGCTCACTAGAATTTCACTCAGCTCATAATCCAAGTTGTTTTCTTTTTTCAATTTAAAAGCGATCGCTTTTAATAGTTCTGGAATCCCAGCCACCGGCGTGTATTTGGTGAAGCCGTCATTTAGGGCTTTTATAGCCGCATCTTTAATCGCTTGCGGGGTGTCAAAATCAGGCTCGCCCGCTGAAAAACTTAAAATATCTTTTCCTTGCGATTTCAATTCTTTAGCGAGCGTGCTGATAGCGATCGTTGTGGATTCTGAAAGGGATTGGATTTTAGAGGAATATAACATGCTTAATCCTTGTTAAATTTTTGAACTATCATAACATGATCAAAAAGATTTTAATTCTAATTTTCAAAAAACTTTAAAAAATGTTTCAAAAGAAAGCGGTGGTTTATGCGAGAAAACTCTAATTGAAAATCCAATTAGAGAAAAACAAGCGTTTTAAATCAGAAATTGTAACGATACCCTACATAAAGGCTGTATTGACGGCGGTAAGTGAAGCTCAAATTCCCATGGTTAAAATAATAAACATTGATAGTAGGAATCTTCACGCCAAAGTCAAATTCTTGATGCTGGCCAATATGGGTGCGAATCCCTAAATTAAAAAGGAACTGGAAAATCGCCGGATCAAGGCTATAAGAGGTGTGCTTATAAGGGCTTTTAGTTTCCAAAAAGGCCCCTGTCGTATTACCCCAAGAGTTACCCGCGATTTGAGCCCCAAAAAAGAAACCAAAACTCGCGTCTTCTTTATTAATGACATTGTATAAAGTGTCAATACCCACACCATAAGTGAACATGTCAGACAAATTGCCCATAGTCCCTACTTTGGTCGCACATGGCTCATTGAGTTTGCACACCCCACCATTATCTGATGTTAAAGCATTCGCTCCAAACACGGCATGCCCATAATCCATAAAGCCGTAATAACGGGCACCAAACCATCTCTTCTCTCCAAAAAACTGCTTATAACCCACAGTAAGCCCTAAGCCTTGCATAACGGCCAGATAGTCGGTTTTACCCACAGGGAACTTAGGATAGTTAAATTCACTGCTCTTTGGGGGGTTTTTAACGCTTTGCGAAGCCTGACCGACTTGATAGCTGATCCCCAAATACCAAGCGTTTTTCTCGCCTTTCACTGCTTTATAGTCTTTTGGCTTTTCCAATTGCTTTTGCACTTCTGTGCTACCTTCTGCTGCCACAAGACTATGACCTAACACTACCGATAAACAGAGCGTTTTAAACACTACAAACTTTTTCATACAACATTTTTCCTTCTAAAAGTCTACATTTCGTATAATAATAACATAATAATCTATAAAAAACCTAAATTCTTAAGAAAAACACCCCTAAAACTTAAAATTTTAAATTTTCTAGGGGGTTTTAGCGGTTTGGCTCTGCGATTTTTTCTGTTTTTGGGGGGTTTCTTAATTTAACTTTGTTAAGAAAACCAAAATTGTTTGTAATAAAATCGCTCAATCCTATCTTACCAAAGAAATATTCAATGACAATTTGCTTGAAATCCATAAAAACATGGCTAATGTCTGTAGCTTTGTTTGTATCAAGCTTTAAATCATCTCCGTGTGCTAGATTGTTGCGGCAGTCAACAATCTGTTGGATTAGATCTTTTTGATAGTTATCATTAAAATAATTTTTTGTTTGATCGCATTTTGTCCTAGATAATGAAATTTTAAAAAATTCAGAGAGTTTTTTACAGAGTTTTGTTCCTTGTGGTTTCTTTAAAAAACTTTCAATAAAACTTTCAATCATGCTAATCAATACAAACATGTCCAAATACAAGTGAATAATTGGATCTTTTTTGTTGATAATGTCTAAAATACTTGCAAGTTGAAAACCTCTATTATGCTTTAATATTATCTTTAATATAAAAATCAATCCATTTTTCAAGTATTACAGAAAAATTGTCTATCTGTTGGAAATTTATAGCAATCCCATAAGAATCTATCTCTATGGACTTTTTGTCTTTTTTGTAAGTGTTTCTTATTGCTGTAATGTTTTTATTAGAAAGTTTGAATTGGATATAGTCAATTTGGATGTCAAACTTAGAATGAGCATAAATCAAAACAAAGAAATTTTTAATCGCTTCAGCAATAAGCACTAATTCTTCAAGGGTTTCAAAAATCATATCACATTCCAAAAACAAATCAAATTGATAAGTTAATAAACGATTCTGTCTTTTAGAAAACAATGAATTAAATCTTGCTTTTATCTTGTCTTTTTCATATTTTTGGGACAAAAAATCATTTTGAATATAAAATGATTGTAAAATAAAATCCTTATTTTTATCTCCATGATAACTTTCACACCCACTTTCATCTACTTTAAATAATGCATCAGGTAGCAAATGCTTCTTGATCATAAAAAAGCTTTCTAAATAGTTTGTTCTGCAAACAAAACGCTCGCACTTAATTGTTTCTGGATCGATCCAATCATCAAACAGCCATTCATAATAGAGCGTGATTGGTGCAGGATACCCTAAAGCATGAACTAAAATAATGCGATCATAAAGCTTGCAAAGAGTGTATCTTTTTGTGTTATCCACAATATAGAGCGTTTGGTATTGCAAAGAGTGGATCTCTTTAATTTCTCCTAAAACCAAAAAAGAAAATCGGCTAATTCTTTGCCAAGCATAGAGAGTTCTTTAAAATCCGGACTCAAAGCGATGCGCGGCACTTCTTTGGCGAGGGAATTTTTGTATTTTTCCAAATAGCCTTTATGGTGTAAAATCGCATAAATGTAATAAAAAATCTCTTATTCAACGATAGCATTATCTCCATAATGCCTCCTGAAGAGGTTGAGCGCGTAGCCGCTAATGGCATAATGGCGATTCCCCAAATCATCGTAATAATACAAAGGGTAAGCTTGGTTGGGTGAGATCAAAGAACAATCAGAAATAAAATCGCTCACCAGAGCGCTAAAATCCTTACCATTACCCGCACCGGTATTGATTACCACATTCTGAGTGCTTTTATCCGGGAAAATTTTTGAAAATTGTCTTTGTCTTTCATTTAAATTTTTATCCCAATAAAGCCATTGTTTGTTAAAAGGGCGATACAAGGCTAATCTTATGCGATCTTTATGGCTTTCTTGCAGATTTTTATTTTTGATAAATTCTTGTTTCAAAGCACGAGTCCATGCGATTTTCGTTTTATCGGTGGTGATTTCTTTGTCATTAAGGTGTTTATAAAGATCGCCTGATTTGACGCCTTTAGCGCGTTGTTTGAAAGCTTCTCTATAACGCTCATTGAAGCGCTCCAAATCAGCGTTATAAGTGTCAATGCATTTTTGCACATTTTGCATTAAAGCGTTTGGAGAAAAGTTATACATCCAAGGATCACGACCCGTTGCCACGCCCATAGAATTGATGTCAAAAACGCTGTCGTTATTGAGTTTTTTGTCTCTTTTTAAAGGGATGAGTTTGTCAAAAGCGTCTTCTCTTTGGTTGATCCAATCGCCTTTGTCATTGGGGGTAATCTCACTAAAAGGCACAGATTCCAAATTTTCAAAACCCGCGAGCAAGTTGAGTTTGGCTTCTCTTTTCAAATAGTCTTCCACTTCATAGTAAAAAATCGTATTATCAGGGGCGCTCTTATCTTTCACAAAAAAGATAATCGCTATCGTCGCCCTGGATCCGCTATCAAAGATTTTCCCTCCCTCTTTTTTACAAGTCTCCCCCGAAGTCCTAGTATTCCCCCTCAAATTCAGCACATAAAGATGCGCAAAATCTTTTGCCACGCATTTCCTAAACCCATCGCCGCTTTTAGAGTCAATGAAACCCCCGTTCACCACAAAGCCTAGCACCCCCTTATCTTTAAGAAGTTCGCTTGCCATGTAGATGCTTTGAATGAGCGTGTCTCGTGTGGTATTCCCACTAGCTCTGGAGCTGGAATTTTTGCCGTATTTTTCATAAATACATTTTTCAAGCTTGGGGTGTGAGAGGTTTTGGTTGTTATCGTTTTCACTTTTTGAGCCGGCTGAATAAGGCGGGTTGCCGATGATGACTCTAATGTTTTGTTTTTCTATGGTGGATTTGATTTCTTTGTTTTCTTCCAAATCCTTAAAGAGATCGAACACCCCCTTATCGTTTTTTTCTTCTAAATAATCCAGGCTGTCCGTGAGCGCGATGTTTTTGAAATTTGTTAACGAGCTGTCCCTATTTTGCGCGGCTTGGGTGATATTGATTAAAGCGATATAATACGCCAAAAGCACGATATCAAAAGCGAACAAATTTTTTTGAAACTTCTCTTTTAAGGCTTCATCGCTAATGAGCGCGTTTTCTTTAGAAAGCAAACGAGCGATAAAACTCCCGGTGCCCGTGAATGGATCAAAAATCGTGATGCTTTGATCGTTAAAATCCGTGTTGAAATGCTTTTTCAAAATGCCGTTAGTGGCTCTTAAAATGAAATCCACCACCTCTATGGGCGTATAAACGATCCCTAGTTTTTCGCTTTGCTTTCTAAAGGCTTCTTTAAAGAAAGTGTTGTAGAGGTTTTTAATGAGTTCTTGCTGGCTTTTTTGGCTTTTGGCGTGTGTTGCTTCGGTTTTCACGCTTTCATAGAGGTTTTTAAGATCTTTAGTTTCTCCTTGTAATCCCAGAGTGGAGAGTTTTTCTACCATTTTATCCAGCGTTTTAGAGATAGGGTTTTTAATATTGTCCCCAAAAATCGCATCAAAAATGGGCTTAGTGATGATGTGAGAGGTAATCATGTCCAAGGCTTCATCTTCTTTGATGTTTTGATGGATATTGCCTCTTAAGGAATCCAAAAAGCCGTGGAAAAATTCAGGGTTTTTGTCAAAAATCATTTTCAAGCGGTTGTTCAAGGTTCTTGCGATGTTGCCCGTTTTTTTGGTGAAATTTTCCCAATAATTCCTATCCCCTAATTTAGTGGGCATGACATTATACACAGCGTCCGCTAGATCTTGCAATAAGATAGCGTCAAAAAGGGTTTTTTCATCGCTTTGCTTTTTTTCATCATCGCTCCCAAAGATTTTGATTTTTTCTTTAAAAGTGGCTTCATCAACCAGGCTTGGGTCATGGCTTCTTAAGGCTTTTAGCACTTTCCAAATGTTTTTGAAATTGGTGTTATTGACGGCTTCATCTAAGTTTTTAATTTCACTCTCTTCTAAAGCGATAGGCAAAATGATATAGCCTCTTTTCTTGTGTTTGGCTTTGCGCATCACCCTACCCACCGCTTGGATAATATCCACCATAGCGCTTTTGCCATCAAAAAAGACAATGCTATCTAACGCCGGGACATCCACCCCTTCGCTCAAACACCTAGCGTTACTTAAAACCTTGCAAGTGTTAGGCTTGAATTCATTGAGTTCTTCTAATTTGTCAATCCTGACCTTACAATTCATGGTGCCATCAATGTGATCGATGCTGATTGTTAGGTTTTTAAAACTCTTTTTCTTCAATTCTTCATCATAGCATTCCATGATCGTTTCAAAGAAGTCTTTAATGTTCTTGCTCGTTTGTATGCTTTTACAAAAGCTTATGGCTCTTTGAGAAGGAGCGGTGTCGTATTTGTTTTGCAAGTTGTGATCTTCTTTGTTTTCATCATCTAAAACGATTAAATCCTGCTTGGCCAACCCTTTATGAGTGCCAATAATCTTACAAACAAATTCGTTATTGATGAGCTTTTTATCCAATTTAGTGCCTTCAGCTTCAAGCCGACTGATCTTTTTATTCACGCTGTTAGTAACGCCGCTTAAATTTTCTTTCCGCACCGCTAAAATCATGACTTTGTAGTCTGTCAAGAGATCTAAAGCGATCGCTCTTTCAAAATTGAGCGTATAGATTTCTTCGCCAAAAATACCCGAATCGTCCATAGAATAGATAACATTATCGCTCTCTTTGGCTTTAGCTTTAGAGCTTTCGCTATAAACTTTAGGCGTGGCGGTCATATAAAGGCGTTTTTTCGCTTGGATATTTCCATCGCTATGACACAGCGTGAAAGCGTTTTTATCGTCCCTTTCATTACTAGAATACATAGCCCCTACCGTTCTGTGGGCTTCATCGCAAATGATGAGATCAATTTCGCCCAAACCCACTTCTTGCGCTTCTTGGATACGCAACGCGCTTTGATAAGTTGAAAAGATGATGAAGCGCTTGTTTTCTTTTCGCGCTTGCTCATAAACGCTTAAAATGTCTTTAAGGTTGGTGGAGGGCTTTTTGGGGAGCTCAGAAAAATTAATATCATCGGTGTCATCATCGTTTTTATTTTTCTTGCCTTTACCCACTTTATCATCGCTGCACACGATAGAAGCGTAAAAAGGCGCGCTTTTTTCTTGCGCGTATTCTCTAAAAGTTTGAGAAAGCAAAGCGATGCTTGGCGCTAAAAAAAGCGTGATCTTGGGATCTAAGCTTTCCATAATCTTTAAAGAAGTGTAAGTTTTGCCTGTCCCGCATGCCATAATGAGCTTGCCTCTGGTGTTTTTAGGGTTAGAAAAATACTCTTTGGTGGCTTTTATCGCTTCTATTTGGTGGGGGCGTGGCTTTTTTTGATCGCATAAGGGGAGTTCGCCTTGAGTTTGCGTGGGATCGAACTTTTCCCAATCAATCTGAGAATGCATAAAATCCTCTTCAGTGATTTCATCAATATCAATATCAGTTCCCTTGCTTCTGATTTGTTCAATTTCTTTAAGAGCAGTAGAGGTTAAATTGGAAGTGGAGATGATGATCCCTTTTTTAAACCTAACCTCTTTTACCCCGCTTTGCAATTTATGTAAAAAAGTCGCAATGTCGGGATATGAGACGCTGTCTTGATGGAATTTGCATTGCACGGCGATGTATTCTTTTGAAGTCGTTGTGATCACTATATCAATCCCACGATCGCACTCATTCCCCCTTAATTTCCAATCGTTCCAAAGATCAATAGACTCGTATTCATCAGCGCTGTCATGCTCTTGTAAAAATTGCTTAGAAATTTTTTCAAACAAGCTCCCTTTATCGTGTGAGTTAGGTATGGCTTGCAATTTTTCTTTGATGAGTTTGTAGGCGCTGATTTCTGACATTTTCATTCCTTAAATAGCGGTGTTAAAGTTTTTGTATTATATAAAAAGATGCTAGAAAGTGGGGTTAAAAAGGCTTTTTATTCAGCGCTTTTTAAAGCTTTAGCGATGAGTTCTAAAGGGTGTAAAAATGGCGGGATGTTAGGGTCATCTAAAGACTTTAGGGCGTTGTTTAATTGCATGTGGCATGCCCCGCATTCAGCACTCACAACTTCAGCGTGAGTGTCCATGATTTCTTTAGCCCTAAGAAGCCCCACTTTTAAAGAAAACTCCGCCTTTTCGGTTTGCATCGTAATCCCCCCAAAACCGCAACAATTGTCCGGCATTTCTTTAATTTCATAATGCGCATTGAGTAAGTTACGCACTTCCTTATGAGCGTTTAGGGTTTTTTTGGCATGGCAAGGGTTATGATAGGTGATAGCCTCTTTTTTCCCCTTAGGGATTTTTTCTAAAAGACTTTTTAAGGGGGTGTGTTTCTCTAAAAACACGCTCGCCAGATAGATTTTAGGCGTGATTTTTTCCAAGCGCTTCACATACAAATCCTTATCTTTTTCGCCCAAAAACACCTTGTAATAATCGTTGATGAGCATGCTAGCGCATGTGGCTTCAGGCACAATGATCGCATCCACTTCATCTAAATAGCTTTCAAACCATTCTATGTTTTTTTTCACTAAAAAAAGCGTGGTGTCTTTATCGCCGGTAAAATACGCAGGCGCTGAGCAGCATTCTTGCTTAGGGATGATCGCTTGAATGTTGAGTTTTTCTAAAATATACAACAAGCTTTCCCCCACTTGCTGGTAATGGTAATTGCTCAAGCACCCTATAAAAATGGCCACTTTTTGAATGGGGTTTTCTAAAGGCTTCATTTTTGCATGCTTTTGTAAAAAACTTTTTTGATTTAAGGGAGGGAGAGCGCTTTTTTTAAAGCGTTTGAATAAGCCTTTAAACGCCATTCTAGGCTCTAAACTATCCCCTACTTGCTTGAAAACACAAGGGGCTAAAAAATGTGCCACCGAAAACACCCTATCCATTTTTTTGCGGTTTTTTAAAAGGGAAAAATAGGATTTTTTATACCAAGCAATGCCGTATTTTTGAGCGATTTTTTCTCTGGCTTTTTCTATTAAAGTGTCTATGGGCAAATGAAAAGGGCAAGTTTCCACGCAAGCGGTGCATAAAAAACAAGTTTCTAAAAGGTGTTTTAAATTCGTGTCTAATTTGAGCTTGTTTTGAGCGTTTAGGCACATCAAATCTAAAAAGCCTCTAGGCGAAGTCGTTTCGTCTTTATGAATGCGGTATATGGTGCAACCTGGCACGCATTTAGCGCATTTAACGCAAGCATCCCCTACTTCTTCAAAAATATTCCCGTTCATAGCGTTTTACTGAAATGTTTTTCGCCCCCACGCAAATACGCGTCAAACTCCATAGCCATGTTTCTTACGAGCATGCCCCCTGTTTTGGTCATCTCAAAGCCTTTAGCGTTAAAAGAAAGCAAGCCCGCTTCTTCATAAGGCTTTAATTTTTCTAATTCTTTTTTAAAATGCACTTTAAAATCAATAGAAAATTTTTCTTCAATCTTAGAGTAATCCAGTTTTAAATTGCTCATCATCTGCATGATCACTTCTTTTCTTAAAACATCTTCTTGACTGAGTGCTACACCCCTTTCTACCGGTAAATGCCCCAAATCAAGGGCTTTTTCATAGTGGTGCAAGTCTTTATAATTTTGCGTGTAATAATCGCTCCCTTCGCCAATGCTCGTAACGCCAATGCCAATGGTTTGAGTGAATTTTTTCGTGGTATAGCCTTGAAAATTACGGCGCAATTCTGCTTTTTGAAGGGCCAGATACAATTCATTATCGCTTTTAGCGAAATGATCCATGCCTATCATTTGGTAATTGGCTTTTTCTAAAAAACTGATAAGAGCTTCTAAAATCTCTAGTTTGTCTCTAGGGCTTGGCAATAGGGTTTCATCAATTTTACGCATCGTTTTTTTCACCCAAGGCACATGCGCATAATTAAACACCGCTAATCGATCCGGATCTAATTTCAAAACCCATTCCAAAGTTTTTAAAAAACCCTCTTTAGTCTGGTTGGGTAAGCCATAAATCAAATCAAAATTAATGGATTTGATGCCGTAATCTCTAGCGAGCTTCACGGATTCTTGAACCATTTCAAAAGGCTGGATCCTGTGAATGGCTTTTTGGACTTCAAAATCAAAATCCTGCACCCCAAAACTCAAGCGGTTAAACCCCCTATCAAACAAGGTTTGCATGTGTTCTTTAGTGAAATGCCTAGGGTCAATCTCGCAACTCATTTCAATATCTTGACTGAAATTGGGGAAAACTTCTTGAATGCTTTGGGTGATTTCATCTAATTGAATGGGCGAAAAAAAGGTCGGCGTGCCGCCTCCATAGTGGAATTGCGCCACTTCTCTGTGGGTATCCATCGCGTTTTTTAAAAGAGCGAGTTCTTTTTTAAGGTAGCTGATATAGCGGGTTTTTTTCTCTTCTAAACTTGTGTAAATGACTGAACAAGCGCAAAAATAACATGCACTCCTGCAAAAGGGCAAATGCGTATAAAGCGATAAGGGCATGGGGTTTTTGAGATGGTCATGGTTAAAAAACGCCGTTTTCAAGCTTTCTTCATTAAAATTTTCTTTAAATTCCACCGCCGTTGGGTAGCTAGTGTATCGTGGACCGGGCTTGGAGTATTGTGAAAATTTTTCAAAATCAATGGTTTGCATTAAAAATTTTCCTCATCGCTGTTGTCAAAATTTTCAAAATGATTCTCATTAAAAGGGGGTTGTTTGAACATGTTGTCAAAATTAAAAAATAAATTAGGGTGTTCTTTTTTGATTTGTTTGACAAAGTTTAAGGTGTTGATATTGGGCAAATTCCCGTCTTTTTGGCGTAAATTTTCTAACAATTGCAAGGAAACTTCGCGCACATCTTCAAAATCAATCGGTGCTTGGGTGATAATATCCCTTTCTAATTCTGCCCTAAGCCTGGCTTCAAAGGCCTTTCTGGCGTTTTCTGCCAAAAGAGAAATCACATTATCTGGCACTAAAACATAATTTTTATCTTCTTCATCAGAAATAAAATAAGCTTCATTTTTTTTAAACGCCCCTTTTTCTAATTCTAAAAGCATTTCACTAGCACTGATTTTTTTGAGAAAGGCTCTGTTTTTTTGGGTTGTTAAGCTATTGATAAGTTTTTGTGATTTGGTTTTAGAAACTCGTTTTTTAGGTAATTTTTCCACTTTATATCCTTTTTAAACTGATTGTATCTAATTTCGTTTAATTCTCATTATAAATCGTTTTTAAATACTCTATTTTTGAAGTCAAATTGAGTAATACCATATCAGCTAACACCAATGAAAGCAAACTCTCGCACACCACACTCCCTCTAATCGCAATGCAAGGATCATGCCTGCCCTTTAACAAGCATTCGCATTCATTATTGTTAATGTCTATGGTTTGTTGAGGTTGGAAAATGCTTGGCGTGGGTTTGAAATGCACTTTTATAATGATTTCTTCCCCATTGCTCATGCCCCCTAAAACCCCCCCACTACGATTGCTCAAAAACCCCTTTTGATCCATTAAATCGTTATACTCTGAGCCTTTCAATAAAGAGCTTTCTACCCCCTTGCCTATTTCAACCGCTTTCACCCCATTAAGCCCCATCATCGCTTCAGCGATTTTAGCGTCTAATTTAGCGTATAGCCCTTGACCTAAACCAATGGGGAGCTTTTGATTTGTTTTTGCACTCCTTGCTCTAATCAAAGCCACGCCCCCTATACTATCGTGGTTTTTGATAGCGTTTTGAATGGCTGTTTTTTGCGCTTCTTCTTGTTCTTCATCTAGAGCAAAAATCTCGCTTTTTAAAGCGTGATTGAAATCATAATTTTTGGCTTTAATACCCCCTATTTCCATGATCCCGCTTTCACAAACAATGCCAATTTCTCTTAAAAGCATTTTAGCAAACGCCCCAGCAGCCACTCTTATAGCGCTCTCTCTGGCTGAACTCCTCCCCCCACCCCTAAAATCTCTGATGCCGTATTTATGAAAATAAGTGAAATCCGCATGGCTAGGCCTGAAAAGGTTTTTAATGTTATCATAATCCTTGCTCCTAGCCCTTTGGTTATGGATTAAAAACCCTATAGGCGTCCCTGTGCTAAAATCTTCAAAAACCCCGCTTGTTATTTCCACTTTATCGTCTTCTTTTCGTGGCGTGGTGAAAATATTCCTCCCCCCTTGGCGGCGCTTCATTTCATTTTCTAATAACGCATAGTCTATTTTAATCCCGCTAGGCATGCCGTCTAATACCCCCCCTATCACATCCCCATGCGATTCCCCAAAAGTCGTGAGCCTTAAAAAACGCCCCAAAGTGTTCATTTTGCTTCCTTAAGTTTTTGAAGCGCTTGATAAGCGCATTGCTGTTCGGCTTCTTTTTTGCTTTTGCCTTTAGCGGTCGCGTATATTTTATCTTGAATGTATAGAGCCATTTCAAATTCTTTATGGTGATCGGGGCCTTTTTCTTTGAGCAATTGGTAAGTGGGGATCACGCAAAATTGCGCTTGGGTTAATTCCTGTAAAGCGGTTTTATAGTCCATAAACAAATGCTCCAAATCCAAACGCTTGTAAGCGTGATTGAGTAAATTCTGTATGATTTTGCGCACCTTAGCTAACCCTGCTTCTAAATACACCCCAGCCATTAAAGCCTCAAAAGCGCTTGATAAAATAGAGGGTTTTTCTCTCCCATTAGAAATTTCTTCAGAAGAAGAAACGCGCAAATAATCTTGTAAAGCGATCGCTTTCGCTAATTTAGTAAAACCATGCGCGCTCACAATAGAAGCCCTTAATTTAGAGAGTTTGCCCTCATCGTATTGATAGAATTTATGGTATAGCAACTCCCCTATCACCAAACCCAACACCGCATCGCCCAAAAATTCCAAGCGCTCATTGTTTAAAGCGAGCTTGCATGATTTATGCGTTAAGGCTTGCTCCAATAAACGCTTGTCTTTAAAAGAATACCCTAAAGCTTTTTCTAGCGTTGTATAAGGGTTATTAGGCGTTACATAAGGGCTGTTTTGAGAGCGTTTGTTTTTCATCATGTTTCCCTTTAAGTGGTCGTTTTGACCCGTTTTTGTGCCTCTAATTTAGCGAGATTATCGCATCGTTCATTCTCGGCATGCCCATTATGCCCCTTGATCCAAACAGCCACAATAGAATGCCCTTTAGAGACTTTTACAAATTCTTTCCATAAATCCACATTTTTAACTTTAGAAAAATTCTTTTTTTGCCAGTTAGCCAGCCACACATTGATCGCTTGGCACACGTATTGCGAATCGCTATAAAGCGTGATATTACACGGGCGTTTCAAAACTTTTAACGCTTCATTGAGCGCTCTTAATTCCATGCGGTTATTCGTGGTGAAATGTTCGCCCCCACTGATAATTTTTTCTTTATCTTTATAGCGTAAAATCGCCGCATAACCGCCTGGTCCAGGATTGCCTAAAGAAGAGCCATCGCAAAAAATTTCAATTTCTTGCATTCAATCCACTCCCATAGCTTTCTTTAGAAATTTTAAGCACCACATCCATAAACGCTAACTGGTAACACACAGGACACCTATGGCTTTCAAAAGGAAAGATTTGTTTGCAATGCTTGCAGCGGTATTCAAAAGTCAGACTCGCTTTTATGGGGCTATTCAATAAAGCGCGTAAAACCTCTAATTCAAAAACTTGGCAAGGTTTGTTATCCAAAAGCAACCCTTGAGATCGCGCGATGTCTTGCAAAACGGCATGTTTTTCTAAAATAAAAGCAGGAATATTCCTATCCCATAAAAGATCGATCACATTTTCTAGCCGTTCGGTTGCATCAATCTCTTGCCAAAAAAGATTTTCATCATAAGATTTTAAATGATTTAGGGCGATTTTTTTCAAATCTAACGACGCTTTTGAAACATGCAAGATTTTAGCCGCATCTTCCTTATTCTCTATTAAATGCATGAGATAAAGGTAATTTTTAATCGTTTCAATTTCAGGCGTTTCTAATTCTTCCAAACATTCCAAAGTCTCTAAAGCCTTTGAATAATCTTTTTCTAATTCATACGCATGCAAAAGTTTCAACAACGCTTCCACATTCCTTGGGGAAAAGCGCAAAATTTCTTTCACGGTGTCTTTTGTTTTTTGCAAATACCCCACACTAAAATAATTTTTGGCTAATAAATCTAAAACAGCGATTTTTTCTTCATCTTTTAGGGGGCGATTCAAAAGCCCTTTTAAGATTTCAATACTCATTTCTACATCCGCTTTAGAATACGCTCTGGCTAAAAACATCAAACTAGAAATTTTAGCATGCTTTAAAAGCTCGTCTAAATTCTCACTACCCGCATAAGCGTTTTGATTTTGGGCGAATTTTTGTAAAAATTTTTTGTTTTTCTTTTGGGTGAAATACGCCCTAGCCTGTTCTAATAGAATCACAAGAGCGATAATGAAAGTGAATAAAGCGATAGAAAATAAAGAATCTTTATAGAGGAAATTAAAGTGTTGCACAATCTAAAATTCACTCTCTAATCATCACAATCCTAGACTTAACGCGCAACTTTTCAAAATGCTCTTCTAAAATCTTATCTTTAGATTCTTCCACTAATTTTTGGGCGATAAATTGCTTGGCTTGACTGAAACTCACTTCGTTTTTACCCTTTTTTTCCTTGATATAAAAGGTGATAAACTGACCCCCACCCCCATTCATAATGGGCGTAAAAGAGCCTTGCTCATGCGAAATAAAGACTTGAGCGATTTGAGGGTTTAGGGTTTTCATCTCTATTTTTTCATTAGCCTTACTCACCCCTGGAATTTCTAAATTAGGATCTGCCATAGCCCTTTCTAAATCTTCTTGATTGGTGGAAGTGTAGCGCACGGTTTCTATTTCAGTGGGGATACTGAATTGCTCCTTGTGTTTGTTGTAATATTCGCGCATTTTGGTTTCAGAGCTGGTATCCACATTCGTGAGTAAGATATTGCGCAACAATTCTTGCATTTCTAAATGCTCTTTAAGCTGATCTCTGTAGAGTTTATAATGCCCCTCAGCCATAAGCATTTGTTTGAAATGATCCAAATCCATGCCTTGCTGTTGCGCCATCATCGCCATTTCTTGGTCTAGCTTGTCGTCATCTACATGGATTTTTAAGCGTTCAATTTCTTGGTTTTTAATGCGCTCCGCAATCAAACGATCCCTAGCTTGAGCTTTGCTCACTTTAGATTTTTCTTGCTCTTCTTGGATTTGATACAGCGTGATAGGCGAACCATTAACAAGCAAAGAAATGCCCCCTACGACCTTATCTTCAAGGGTTCTATTAGCAGCGTCATTAGGATTACCAAAAATGGAATTGAATTGAGAGCTAGGGCTTGCTTCTTTTTTTTCCGTGGTTTGAGTGGTTTTCTCTTTGGGTTTTATTGCGTTATTTTGATCGCTTTGGTTTTGGAGGGCTTTTTTACTCCCTTTGATTTTAGGAGGCGTTATTTTTTGAGTGGGATTTTTGGAATCCCCATGATGGACTTCTGCTCTGGGCTTTCTTTTGGTCTTTATTTCTTTCTTTTCTTCGGCGTTTTTCTTTTCTTCTTTATTTTTCAGTTCTTTATTCTTTAATTCTTTATTTTTTAACTCTTGGCGGATTTTTTTATCCAAAGAAGACTCTTGTTTCCTCCCTTCTAGGGCTTCTACTTTAGATTCAGGCTCTGCATGAGCGATCCCAAAAAACAACAAAGCCTTCAAAACATAAGAAAAAATTTTCCTCATCAATCCAATTTCTCTTTCAAAATAGCATTCACCACGCTAGGATTAGCACCTTTTAAATTTTTCATCGCTTGGCCTACAAAAAACCCAAAAAGCTTGTCCTTACCGCTTTTGTATTCAAGCACCTTATCAGCGTTGTTTTTAAGCACCTCTTCTATGACTTTAACAATCGCTTCTGTGTCATTGACTTGAGATAAGCCCATTTGTTCAATGAGTGCATCCACATCGCCCCCTCGCTCTTCTAAAAGCCTATCTAACACATCCTTAGCGCTCTTGCCAGAAATCTTGCTCTCATCAATGCGTTTGGCTAAAACGCCTAACATGTCAGCACTAACTCCGCAATTTTCTAAAGTGATTTCGGCTTTCAAGCGCCCTAATAATTCCACGCAAAGCCATGTTACGCTCGTTTTAGCCTTAACCCCAAGATTGAGCATGCTTTCAAAATATTCTGCCAATAAAGGATCGCTCACCAATAAATTCGCATCGTCTTCTTTAAGGTTAAAATCTTTCATGTAGCGGATTTTTTTCGCACTAGGCAATTCATTGATCTTTTGAGCTTCTTTTAAAAGTTTTTCATCAATAAAAACAGGATACAAATCCGGATCTTTAAAATAGCGGTAATCCGCTGATTCTTCTTTATTGCGCATAGAAAGGGTGATCCCTTTGGCGGTGTCAAAAAGGCGCGTTTCTTGAACCACTTCTTTATGGTAGTGCCCGCTTTCCCACGCTACGCTTTGGCGCTCTATCTCGTATTCAATCGCTTTAGCGATGAATCTAAAGCTATTTAAGTTTTTAATCTCCACTCTCGTGTAAAGCTTTCCATCGCCTTTGGGTCTAATGGATACATTCGCATCGCACCTGAAATTCCCCTCTTGCATGTTCGCATCAGAAATCCCTATAAAACGCACGATAGCATGGAGCTTTTTCAAATACGCTATGGCTTCTTCACTATTTCGCATGTCCGGCTTACTGACAATTTCTAATAAAGGGGTGCAAGCGCGGTTCAAATCCACTAAAGAATAGCTGCCCTCATGGATATTTTTACCAGCGTCTTCTTCCATGTGGGCTCTTTCAATACGCACGATTTTTGCGCCCTCTTTAGTGTCAATCTCTAATTTCCCATCGCTCACAATAGGGACTTCAAACTGCGAAATTTGATAAGCCTTAGGCAAATCAGGGTAAAAATAATTTTTTCTCGCAAAAATGGAATATTGGTTAATGTTGGCTTCAATGGCTGTGCCTAATTGGATGGCTTTTTTAACCACTTCTTTATTCAATACCGGCAAAGCTCCCGGTAAGCCCAAACACACAGGGCAAGTGTTAGAATTAGGGGATTCTCCAAAGCTTGTAGAGCAAGAGCAAAAGATTTTGGTTTTGGTGTTGAGTTGGACATGGACTTCTAGCCCGATTACAGCTTCAAATGGCATCATTTGTCCTTCTTTTTGTTACTCACAATGGCAAAAGTCAAGTCGTTGATTTCGGTATGCTCCTTAATGAAATCATTGATCTCTTTCAAACTCATTTTTTGGATTTGATCCAGTAGCGTTTGGTTGAAATTTAAAGGCAAATCTAAATAAAAATAATTGTAAGTGGTGTTCAAGCGGCTAGAGATCGTTTCATTCCTCAAAGGCTCAGAGCCTAACAAAAACTTTTTAGCGTCGTCTAATTCTTGTTGCGTCATACCTTTTTCTATAAATTCTTTAACGATTTTTTTAACTAAGGCAACGCTTTTAGCTTGAGTGCTGAGCTTGGTTTGCAAATACCCGCTCGCAAAATGCGCCACCTTAGAAAAGTTAGAGCGGATATACACGCTATAAGCTAAGCCCTCTTGAACCCTGATTTTTTCCATCAAACGAGAGCCAAACCCCCCCCCAAGCACAAACATCATGACTTTAGATTTCGCTAAATCCTGTTTTAAATCCTTGATTTTAAAGGGTGCGCCAAAATACACGAAAGCCTGCTCAGTGTCTTTATAGAGGACTTTTTCGCTTTTTTTATCGCTCGTTTCAAAATAAGGCTCTTCATACGCTTTACCTTGCGGCAAGAAATTAAGGGCGTTATCTAAACGCTTAAGGGTTTGATCGATTTTCAAATCGCCCCCAAGCACCACCACGAGCTTATTGAGTTCAAAGACCTTAGCAAATTGCTGTTTCAAATCCTCTAGCTTGATTTTTTGGAGACTCTCTTTAGTGCCTAAGGCTGCGTTAGCTAAAGGGGTGTTAGCAAAAAGCTCTTGCTTTAAAGTCAATTTAGCTAAATAATCAAAATCGCTTTCTTTTTGTAAAAGTTGGGCCAACATTTGGGTTTTGACTTTTTCTAAAGCGTTTTGCGTGAAGTTAGGGGATTTTAAAAGCTCTTTTAAGCGCATGATGGCTTCATCTTCGTATTCTTTTAAAAATTCTAAAGTGATTTGCAAATCTTCTGCGCTGGTATCCACATTCAAACTGATCGCTTTTTGCTCTAACGCTTGCGCAAATCCCACCGCACCAAGCTCTTTAGTGCCTTCGTTTAAAATTTGCGCAAATAGTTTCGCCAAACCCAACTGGTTTTTATCGCTTAAGCTCCCACCCCCCCTAAAAGCTAAATGGATAAACCCCATAGGCAACAAATGGTTTTCTTCATAAATCACAGGGACTTTGGCTTGATTGATTTCTTGGTGTGTCAAAGCGCTCGCTTGTAACCCCATAAAAACTCCTAATAATAAAATGATTAAAATTTTTTTCATGCTGTTTATACCTTTGCTTTAGCCGGATAACGCTTTAAGATTTCATAGGCGGTGTTTCGTTTAGCCGCCACGCTCCCAATGTCTTCAATAAGTTCTATCATTCCCGCTTCATTCATGCAAAAACTCGTTCCGGCCGCTTTCACTACATTTTCTTCCATCATCACACTCCCTAAATCATTCGCTCCAAACAATAAAGCTAACTGCCCTATCATAGAGCCTTGAGTAACCCATGAGCTTTGTATGTTTTGAATGTTATCCAAAAAAATCCTACTGCATGCCAAATAGCGTAAATACCGATTGGAACTCGCTTTTTTAATGCTTGGGATTTCTTCTTTTAAGGGGGTGTTGTCGGGCTGAAAACTCCATAAAATAAAAGCCCTAAAGCCGCCGGTTTCATCTTGCAAATCGCGCACCCTTTGTAGATGCTCCACCACATCTTCTTCATTATCCACGCTCCCAAACATCATGGTAGCTGTGCTTTTAATCCCGCAAAGATGCGCCATTCTATGCACTTCAATCCAGCGATCACTGCTCAATTTTTTAGGAGCGATCACATCGCGCACCCTATCGCTTAATATTTCTGCTCCCGCTCCTGGAATGGAGCTTAAACCGGCGTTTTTCAACCTTTCTAAAACTTCTTTTAAAGACAATTTAGAGATTTTAGAAATGTAATCAATTTCAACCGCGCTAAAACCATGAATGGTAATGGTGGGGAATTTTTGAGCGATATGGCTGACTAAATTTTCGTAATAGTCTATTTTGAGTTGCGGGTGCACCCCCCCTTGAAAAAGGATCTGCGTGCCACCAATAGCGAGCAATTCTTCAATCTTTTGATCAATTTCTTCATAGCTCAACACATAGGCGTCTTTTTCTTTTAGGGTGCGTTTGAAGGCACAAAACTTGCAATCCACAAAACAAATATTGGTGTAATTGATATTCCTATCCACAATAAAAGTCGTCAAGTTTTCAGGGTGCAAGCGTTGCTTGATTTTTAAAGCCTTTTGCCCTAATTCTTTCAAGGGCGCGTTTTTCATTAAATCTAAAATTTCTTTTCTGTTAATGTGCATTTTAAAACCTTGTTCCCATAGAAAATTCAAAGTGTTGCGTGTAATCGCCCATGTTAGGGTTGAAGCATAGCCCTTTACATTTCTTGCCATTGCCATCGCCCCATTGGTTGAAAAACGCTATAGGGAATATGAGCACCAAAGGCCCCATGGGCGAAATCCATTCAATCTGCAAGCCTGTAGAAGCCCTCCAAGTCGCTCTTTCAAACCCAGCCCCTATAACGCCATAATCTTTAAAATTCGCTGTTGTGAGGGGAGCGTTATAGAAGAAACTCCCCCTAGTTGGGGTTTTAAAGGTCAAGAAACCAAAGTCAAAAAACCAAGCTAAGCGCATTTTAGCCGCTTTTAACACCCCATAGCTCAATTCTGTAGAAGCGGTGAAGATCCCATCGCCTCCAAGCCACAAGCCAAACTCATCTTTAGGAGTAACCGATCCGTTCCTAAAGCCTCTCACCGTGGTTACGCCCCCCATGTAGAAGGTGGAGTTTAAGGGCAAGTAATCATTGGTGTTATACCTAAAGATATAGCCTCCTTGCGTTTTAAGGCGAGCGATCAAATCTATCAATAAATATTTTTGCAAATGGTGGTAAGCGGCGAATTTACCATAGACTTTAGTGTTACGGACATTCCCACCTAACCCGTTCCAAGAATTGAGCGTGCCAGAGCTTGGCAAGCCAGACATCGTCGCATAGGAGCTAAAGATAACCCCATTTCTAGGGAAATAATAATCATCGGTGTTGTCATAGCTCACATCAAGGGTGAAAGAGCTGGTGATAGGCGTATGGTAATCCCTATCCCAAATACCTTTTATTTCTGGTGAGGTGGTGATCGCTCCAGGGTTAGAACAATTTTCAGGTTGTAAGGGAGTTCTACCGCCTGATAAGCGATTGATAATCACCGATGCGGGGGTAGAGCATTGCCTTGGAGCGACCACTTCATTAACAGAGGAATAGTAGCGGTTGTATAAAGGGCTGCTGAAACCAAGGAGTTTGGTAACATTCAAGTTATACCCTAAGCTCACATGGGTTCTGTTACCCAGCATGCGCCCAACATTCACCCCAAAGCCCCCGCCTTGTTGGACGTATTGGTAGCTTATCCTATAATCCGCATAAAGATTGATCGTAGAGCTATACCAGCTGTCAAAAATCCTTGGATTAGTCAAGCTCAAATTCCCAGCAAACATACGCCCCGCTCCTCTTGGCATGCCCGGATAAGATCTGCCCCCCCCTGTAGCAATGTTAGCATACAAGCTCATGCTTTGCCCTGTGCCAAAAAGGTTTCTTTCGCTCACGCTCCCATTAAGCATAAGCCCTCCATAAGAGCCATAGCCTAACCCAAATTGCAACTGCCCGGTGCGCCCCTCTTCTACGCTCACTAACAAATCCATAAGCGAGCTATTCACCCTTTTTTCTTCAATTTTGACTTTAGAGAAAAACCCTAAACGCCTTAAAGAATTTTCGGAATTTCTGAGTTTGGTCAAGTTGTATTTATCCTTAGGCCCTAGTAACAATTCCCTCCTAATGATTCTATCGCTCGTGCGTTGGTTCCCTGAAATGATGACATCATTGATATACACCATATCGCCCACTTCAATACGATAAATGACTTTCACAAGCCCGTTTTTTTCATCTTTATCCAAGTCTGGCTTCACCACCGCAAACGCATAACCCTTATCAGCGATTTCGGTTTTTAAAATTTGCGCATCCGCTCTTAAATGCTCAATATTAAAGACATCTTTCCTTTTAACTTTAAGGGCTTTTTCTAAGGTTTTTAGGGGGACTACCGGGTTGTCAATCTCTATTAAAATGTCTGAAATCCTGTATTGGATCCCCTCTTTGACTTTATAATGGAGCTTAGCGTCATGGGTAGAAAAATCCGTTTTCAAAAAAGGCGAAGAAATATGAGCGTCTAAGTAACCCCTACGCATATACACATCTTGGATACGCAAAGAATCGTATTCTAATTGATCTAAACGCAATTTCCCGTCATTCAAGCCCCACATCCAGCCCATGAAATCGCGCTGTTTGTTCGCGCTCAAAGATTCAATCATGCGGCGTTTTAATTTCGCGCTTCCCTCATAAATGGATTGTTTGATATAAATACTATCCCCACTATTCACATCAAACACGATTAATAATGCGCCATCACTGACCTTTTGGGTGCGCACCTCCACCACGCTCCCATAATAGCCCTGCCCCTCTAAAGCTGTTTTTAAAGCCGTTTTAGCATGCTCTAATTTTTGCTCATCAAAGGTGTCGCCCTTTTTGATCCCCATTTGGGATTTTAAGCCGTCTTTTTCCTTTTCAGTCCCATAACCCTTGATTTCTACCCCGGCAATTCTGGCTTTTTCATCAAAATGAAACTCTAATATGCCGCCTTCAAAAGTGGCATAAACATCTTTAAAATACCCTTGATTGAACAAAGCCAAAACAGCGGTGTCTATTTTTTTAGAATCCACAATATCGCCCACACGAATTTTTACAATCTCATTAGCGAGCATGTCAGACATGTAAGAAAGCCCGACATAAGAAATGGATTTGACTTTCATTTCTTTAGGCGTTTGACTTGATTGGGGGGTTTCTTTTTGAGCTTCATTTTTTGGAGCTTCTTGAGAGGCTTCTTTTGGTGGAGTCAAATCGTTTGGTTTAGAGCCGTCATTTTCTAAAGCTTCAACGCTGGTATTGATACATGCGAAAACAAGAGAAGATAGAATTAATTTTTTAATACTGATTTCCTTAATAGATTTTAGCTTGAGTGTTGTTAGTAGCGTTATTATAACTAATCATTCTTAAAAACGCTAAAAATTATTAAAATTTCTGTATAAAATTATACAAACTATCCCTTTCTACCGCAACAAAACCAGCGTCCTTGATTTTAAATACCAAATCTTCTTTTTCTAAACCATGCCGGCTCTTCGCACCGGCCGCGCTTTGAATGCTCTCTATTTCTATCGTGCCGTCTAAATCGTTAGCGCCAAATTCTTGAGCCACTAAAGCCAAATTCAAGCCCAAAGTCGCCCAATAGGCTTTAATGTGAGGGATATTGTTTAAAAGAATGCGAGATATGGCGATGGTTTTTAAGATTTCTATCGCGCTAGGGGATTTTTCCACTTTCAAATAATTGTTTTCTTTTTGATACAATAAGGGGATAAAAGCGTTAAAGCCCCCTTCTTTATTTTCTACTTTATTTTTAGGGCTTTGGATTTTTTTGATTCTTAGCATGTGATCGATGCGATGGATTTTATCTTCAATATGCCCAAAAAGCATGGTAGCGTTACTCATTTTGCCTAACTTGTGCCAATAAGCATGGATTTCTAACCACCGAGAAGATCCCACCTTACCCTTACAGATTTTACGCCTAACTTCTTCATCAAAAATCTCCGCCCCCCCACCAGGCATGGAATCCACCCCGGCTTTGAGCATGTCTTCTAACACGCTTTCAAAAGGTTTGTTGAATTTAGTGCTTAAAAAATGCACTTCTGCAGCGGTCATGGCTTTTAAATGCAAGTTAGGCATTTCTTGTTTGATGGTTTCAAATACCTTTAAATACCACTCATAAGAGTAATTAGGGTTATGAGCGCTCACGATATGGACTTCTTTAATCCCCTTGTTGTAGGAGTTTTTAACCTTTTCTAGGATTTCTTCTAAGCTCATTTCATAAGGGTTAGGGTTTTTTCTGTGGGCTGAAAAAGCGCAAAATTTGCAAGCGTCCGCGCAAATATTGCTAGGGTTTAAATGCCTATTGACATTAAAATACACGATTTTTTGGTGCATGTTTTGGCGCATGCGATCCGCTGCTTCCCCTAGCGTGTATAAATCATAATCATAAAGCTTCACTAATTCTTTACTTTCAGTAACTTGATTGTCTAATACTTTTTCCAAAAAGTCCATGGTTAAATTGCCTTTCATTTTAAAGATAAACATTGTAGCATTTTTGGATTGAAGAATGCTTTTTATACATTATATAATAATACCCCCTTTTTAACCCCCTAATTGGTGCCAACCCCTTTTTTACCTAATTCTCATTAAAAGGATTTTTATGATAAAATCTAAGCTTTATCAAGCCATTAGCTGACCATTAGCTGGTGTTCTCTCTCATTTTTGTAAGTTTTTAAAAATTTTCATACTCTTGTTTACTTTTTCATTATCATTTATGCTATAATTATGGGACAACTTAAACCAACACAAAGGAGATACTATGTTATCAAAAGACATCATTAAGTTGCTAAACGAACAAGTGAATAAGGAAATGAACTCTTCCAACTTGTATATGAGCATGAGTTCTTGGTGCTATACCCATAGCTTAGATGGTGCGGGGCTTTTCTTGTTTGACCATGCGGCTGAAGAATACGAGCATGCTAAAAAGCTTATCGTCTTCTTGAATGAAAACAATGTGCCTGTGCAATTGACTAGCATCAGCACCCCTGAGCATAAGTTTGAAAGCTTGACTCAAATTTTCCAAAAAGCCTATGGACATGAGCAACACATCAGCGAGTCTATTAATAATATCGTCGATCATGCCATAAAAAGCAAAGATCATGCGACTTTCAATTTCTTGCAATGGTATGTGGCTGAACAGCATGAAGAAGAAGTGCTTTTCAAGGATATTTTGGATAAAATTGAGTTGATTGGTAATGAAAACTATGGCTTGTATTTGGCTGATCAGTATGTCAAAGGGATCGCTAAAAGCAGGAAATCTTAATTTTAGGGTCATTGAGTGCAAAAACTAGCCGTTTTTGATTTTGACTCCACGCTAGTCAATGCTGAGACGATTGAGTCTTTAGCGAGAGCGTGGGGGGTGTTTGATGAAGTGAAAACAATCACTTTGCAAGCCATGAATGGCGAGACAGATTTTCATAAAAGTCTTATTTTAAGGGTGTCTAAACTCAAAAACATGCCCTTAAAACTAGCCAAAGAAGTTTGTGAAAGTCTGCCTTTGTTTGAGGGGGCGTTTGATCTCATTAGTGCCTTAAAAGAGAAAAATTACAAAGTGGTTTGCTTCAGTGGGGGCTTTGATCTAGCGACCAATCATTACAGGGATTTATTGCATTTAGATGCGGCTTTCAGTAACACGCTGATCGTGGAAAATAACGCCTTAAACGGCTTGGTTACCGGGCATATGATGTTTTCACATTCTAAGGGTGAAATGCTCCTCGCCTTACAACGCTTGTTGAATATCAGTAAAACGTGCACTTTAGTCGTGGGCGATGGAGCGAATGACTTGAGCATGTTCAAACATGCCCACATCAAAATCGCTTTCAACGCTAAAGAGGTTTTAAAACAGCACGCCACGCATTGCATCAATGAGCCTGATTTAGCCCTAATCAAGCCTTTGATTTAAAAAATTTTTTTTGTAAAATTCCTTTAAAAGGATAATCATGTTCCAGCCCTTACTAGACGCCTTTATAGAAAGCGCTTCCATTGAAAAAATTACCTCTAAATCTCCCCCCCTAAAAATCGCTGTGGCGAATTGGTGGGGAGATGAAGAAATTAAAGAATTTAAAAAGAGCGTTCTTTATTTTATCCTAAGTCAGCATTACACAATCACCCTCCACCAAAACCCCAACGAACCCTCAGATCTAGTCTTTGGCAATCCTCTTGGATCAGCTAGAAAGATTTTATCTTATCAAAACGCAAAAAGAGTGTTTTACACCGGTGAAAATGAAGTCCCTAACTTCAACCTTTTTGATTACGCCATAGGCTTTGATGAATTGGATTTTAACGATCGTTATTTGAGAATGCCTTTGTATTATGCCAGCTTGCATTATAAAGCCGAGCTTGTTAATGACACCACCGCACCTTATAAGATTAAAACTGACAACCCTTATGCTTTAAAAAAACCCTCCCATTGTTTTGAAGAAAACCACCCCAATTTATGCGCGCTCATCAATAATGAGAGCGATCCTTTGAAAAGAGGGTTTGCGAGTTTTGTCGCAAGCAATCCTAATGCTCCTAAAAGGAACGCTTTCTGTGACGCTTTAAATTCCATAGAGCCAGTTACTGGGGGAGGAGCCGTGAGAAACACTCTAGGCTATAAGGTTGAAAACAAAAACGAATTTTTAAGCCAATACAAATTCAATCTGTGTTTTGAAAACTCACAAGGCTATGGCTATGTTACCGAAAAAATCCTTGACGCGTATTTCAGCCATACTATCTCTATCTATTGGGGGAGTCCCAGCGTGGCGAAAGATTTTAACCCTAAAAGTTTTGTGAATGTCCATGATTTTAAAAACTTTGATGAAGCGATTGACTATATCAAATACTTGCACACGCACCAAAACGCTTATTTAGACATGCTCTATGAAAACCCTTTGAACACTATTGATGGGAAAGCTGTTTTTTACCAAGATTTGAGTTTTAAAAAAATCTTAGATTTTTTTAAAACGATTTTAGAAAACGATACGATTTATCACAATAACCTTTCCACTCTTTATCGTGATTTGAATGATCCACTAGTATCCATTGATAATTTGAGGGTTAATTATGATAATTTGAGGGTTAATTATGATAATTTGAGGGTTAATTATGATAATTTGAGGGTTAATTATGATAATTTGAGGGTTAATTATGAGTGGCTTTTTCAAAACGCTTCACCTTTATTGGAACTATCTCAAAACACCTCTTTTAAAATCTATCGCAAAGCTTATCAAAAATTCTTACCCTTGTTGCGTGCTATAAGGAGATGGGTTAGAAAATAAGGCGTATTTTAAGATTGGTTAAGAAATTGAAGTGCTATCTTAAAATGTGCTAACGCTTCTTTTTTGAGCGTGGGGTTTTTGAGCATGTCCCCTAAAGCATGGGTGCTTAAAAAATGTTTTGTTTTCAAAGAAACGATGCGCCCAAAGGATTCTTCTTTAGAAAGGTTTAAAAGGCGTTTGGGCAAAATCTCGCCAAATACCACAATGACTTTTGAAGCGCTGTTGTCTAATTGCCAGGTTAAATGGAATAAGCATGCGTTGATTTCTTCTTCTAAATTAAGGCTGTTAGAGTCGCATTTAAGGAGCGATAAAATACTGCAATCTTTTAAGGGGTAATTAAAAACTTTTTGGATAATGCTCTCTAACATGACCGCTTTTAAATTGTTTGAGAAATTCAATTGGCTATCCAGCATGGGGGTTAGCGTGATGAAAGTGAGCTTGGAAGTGGGGTTAAAAAGCCCTATCACCGGTTTTGAATTTTGATGGCGTTTGCACAGATTGCAATTTTCTATGCCCTCATAAACTTGTTTGTTAAGAGGCTTATTTTGGGGCTTATTGAGGTTGATATTCGTGTAAGTTTCGCCCAAAAGACGCTCCATATAAAGGGAGCGTAAAGTTTGAAGGCGTGAGAGTTGCAAAGCGTTCAGTCTTTATGCTTTTTGAAAGCGTGAGGGCTTAGCATGTTTTCTGGCTTGAAAATATCATCCAGTTGCTCTTTAGTTAAGATTTTCTTTTCTAAAGCGATGTCATAGATAGAGCGATCGCTTTTTAAGGCTTCTTTAGCGATCATAGCGGATTTTTCATAGCCGATATGAGGGTTTAGCGCAGTAACAATGCCAATGCTGTTAAAGACATAATCGTGGCAAATCTTTTCATTAGCCGTGATGCCTTCCACGCATTTAGTCGTTAAGGTTTCAATCGCGCGCCCTAAAATCACAAAGGAATGGAAAAGCTTGTAAGCGATGACCGGCTCAAACACATTGAGTTGCAATTGCCCTCCTTCTGCGGCTAACGCCACGCTCAAATCATTCCCGATCACCGCAAAGCACACTTGATTGACCACTTCAGGGATCACCGGATTGACTTTACCGGGCATAATAGAGCTACCTGGTTGCATTTTGGGCAAATTGATTTCATTCAGCCCGGCTCTAGGCCCTGAGCTGAGCAACCTGAGATCGTTACAAACCTTAGAAAGTTTGACTGCAATACGCTTTAACACCCCACTCACTTGCACATACGCCCCCGTGCTTTGAGTGGCTTCTATCAAGTTATTAGCCATGACAAAGGGGCGACCCGTTACTTCTTGGATTTTCTTTTCAATCAAACTGCGATAATCCGGGTGCGAATTGATCCCTGTGCCAATAGCCGTGCCGCCTAAATTAAGCTCTCTTACCCAATTCCTAGCGTCTAAAACCTGCTCAATATCCCTATCAACCATCAAAGCATAAGTTTCAAACTCTTGACCTAAAGTCATAGGCACAGCGTCTTGAAGTTGGGTGCGCCCCATTTTAATCACATGGGAAAATTCCTTAGCTTTTTGAGCGAAAGCGTCCCTTAAAGCCTTCATGGGAGCGACTAAATTGCTCAAGCGCTCATAAATAGCGATTTTTAACGCGCTAGGATAAGCGTCATTAGTGGATTGAGAGCGGTTGACATGGTCGTTTGGGTGGCAAAATTGATACTCGCCCTTTTTATGCCCCATGTATTCTAAAGCCAAATTAGCAATCACTTCATTCATGTTCATGTTCGTGCTTGTGCCAGCCCCCCCTTGAACCATATCCACAATGAATTGATCATGGTATTTGCCGTCAATGAGCAAATCGCACGCATGGCAAATCGCAATTTTAAGCTTTTCATCAATCAAGCCTAATTGCGCGTTAGCTAAAGCAGCCGCTTTTTTGACTTGAGCAAAAGATTTGATAAAAACAGGATAACTGCAAAGCTTGTCGTTGGTGATGAAAAAATTTTCACTCGCTCTTAAAGTTTGAATCCCGTAATAAACTTCATCGCTAATTTCCATTTGCCCAATGAAATCATGCTCAATACGCATAAAAGCTCCTTATGTAATAATTGAAAAATATTCTAGCTATTGTAACCAAATATTGAGTTATTTTTCTTTTAAGCGCGCAACTTTTGCCCCTAAGGCGTTGATTTTATCCTCTAATCTCTCATAACCCCTATCCAAGTGGTAAATCCTATGCACCCTACTCACGCCATTAGCCACTAAAGCGGCTAAAATGAGAGCCGAAGAAGCCCTTAAATCGGTCGCCATCACATCGCTTCCGGTAAGTTCTGTGGATCCGCTAATGGTAGCAACATTCGTTTTTAGGCTGATATTAGCCCCCAAGCGTTGCAGTTCGCTTGCATGCATGAAGCGGTTTTCAAAAAGCGTTTCTTCAATCACGCTCGTCCCCAAACACTGCGTGGCTAATGCCATGAATTGTGCTTGCATGTCTGTGGGAAAGCCCGGGTATTCTTTCGTGGTGATTTCAAAGGCCTGGCGTTTTTTGGCCGGATAAATTTCTATAGAATTTTCTTGAATGTCTAGCGGAAAACCAATTTCTATGAGCTTATCGGTGATCGCTTGAAGATGGTTAGGGATGATACGATGGATTTTAAGCTGGCTGTTAGTGATAGCCCCCACGCATAAATAAGTGCCTGCTTCAATCCTATCGGGTATGATTTGAATGTCTTTTAAATTCAAAGCGTCATTTTCTACCCCCCTAATCTTTAGCTCGCTGCTGCCAACGTCCTCAATTTCTACCCCTCCACTCTGTAAAAACGCACACAATTGAGCGATTTCTGGCTCTTTAGCAGCGTTAATGATGCGCGTGATCCCTTTAGCTAAGCTTGCTGCCATGAGGGCGTTTTCTGTGCCTGTAACGCTGATTTTATCAAATAAAATATCATTCCCTTTCAAGCCTTTAGGGGCTTTTGCATGGATATAGCCTTGCTCAATTTTGATTTCAGCCCCTAATTGTTGCATCGCTTTTAAGTGTAAATCCACAGGCCTGGCTCCTATAGCGCACCCACCGGGCAAACTCACCAAACATTCTTTAAAACGCGCTAATAGTGGGCCTAAAACCAAAATGGAAGCGCGCATCTTGCGCACCAAATCGTAAGTGGCTTCGGTGTGGCGCAGGGATTTGGCGCTGAGTTGGAGCGTGTTAGGATCAAGCCATTCTAATTCTGCGCCTAAATTTTGCAACAATAACGCCATCGCCTTTATATCCACCACTTGGGGCAAAGATTTGATTTTGACTTCTTGTCGGCTTAAAAGCGTGGCGGCTAAAATGGGGAGCGCGGAGTTTTTCGCCCCAGAAATTTCTACCCCCCCTTTTAAAGGGACTTGTCCTACAATCTCTAAAAAATCCAATTCTATCCTTTTTCTTTTTTATTCTTAAGGGCTAAGCCGGTAGCGTTAGCGATTTTTTGCACATAATTAGGGTTAGCGTTTTCTAATTCTTGCCCAAAATTAATAGCGTCTTCTAATTCAAAAAATTCTGAAGCGACTAAATTTTGGAGCGTTTCTAGCCACAGAGTTTCTTTGTCTTTGGGGCAAATTTTAAAACGCTCATTGAAGCTGTTTTTAAGTTTTTCTAAGGCTTGTGCGCTTTTAAGGTTTTTGATTTGTGCGCTCAAATTTTCTAAAGAAAGGCTTTTATTAGGAATATTTTGCTTTAAAGGGGGGCGAAAAAATCTCCAAGCAAGCCCCATTAATAACACAGGTAGCAAGCATACAAAGAGGATCAAATACATGTAAGCGTAATAAGTCAAATTGCCCATGTTGATAAGATTTATAAGCGTTTTTTATAATAAGCGTTACTCGCTTCAATATAGCCTTCCACGCTCCCGCAATCGTATCGTTTGCCTTTGAATTGGTAAGCGATGATCCGTTTTCTTTTGGCTTGAGTGCGTAAGGCGTCTGTGATTTGGATTTCATTGTTTTTACCCGGTTTCGTCTCGCTTAAAATTTCAAAAATATCCGGGGTTAAAATGTAGCGCCCTATCACGGCTAGATTGCTTGGGGCGTCTTCTTGGCTTGGTTTTTCCACCATGTCTTTAATCTCATACACCCCCTCTTCTAACCATTCGCCCCTAATCACGCCGTATCTTGAAACTTCTTCTAGTGCCACTTCTTCAATGGCTACAATGGAGCATTGGTATTTTTGATACAATGAAATCATTTGCTTTAGCACGCTTGGATAATCATGGCTTATGCACAAGTCATCGGCTAAAATCACCGCAAAAGGCTCATTGCCTATGAGGGCTTCTCCGGTTAAAATCGCATGCCCTAAGCCTTTCATTTGCTTTTGGCGCACATAGGAAAAACAGCATTTTTCTATAATGTTACGAATGCTTTTTAGAGCGTTTTCTTTGTTGGTGCCTTGGATTTGATGCTCTATTTCATAGCTCGTGTCAAAATAATCTTCTAAGCTTCGTTTATTCCTACCCGTAACGATCGCCATCACTTCACAGCCCGCTTCCATCGCTTCTTCCACAGCGTATTGGATTAAAGGCTTATCCACAATGGGCAGCATTTCTTTAGGAATGGTTTTAGTGATCGGCAAAAAGCGCGTGCCGTAGCCCGCGGCAGGAAAAAGGCATTTTTTAATCATGGTTTGTCCTTTGAGTTAAGAGTTTGTTCTAAAAATCCATCAATAGGGATGAAATTCCCAAAAATTTCTTGATAAATCAAGTAATTGAGCATGACTCTAAAGCCATACATGCGAGTCTCGCTATAAGGCATAAGCTCCATGCTAAGCCATGGCTCAAAATGATTTTTTTCTTTAAATCGTTTGGAGCTTTCTAGCCACCTCCTTAAAAACCCAGGCCCAGCGTTGTAGGCGTAGGCGACAAAAAGGGGGTGGTTGAATTCTTTTTTCAAATGGTTCAAGTAATAATTACCAAATTTAAGAGCGATATTGGGGTTAAACATGTCGTTTAGATCAACATTATCCATGCCAAGGCTTTTAGCGAAAGGCCCCACATTAAAGGGCATGATTTGCATAAGCCCCAGAGCGAACGAGCGCGAAATGACTGCCGGGAGCAAGAAACTTTCTTGCCTAGCGATCGCATACGCCATAGCCTTTTCATCAACATTTTGCCATTCAATAATGCCTTCATAAGGGGATAAATAATAATAAATCTTGTCTTTATTGCGTTGGCTTAAAAGATAGGTCAATTCAGGAGCGCTTTTTTCATAATACAAGCTTTTTAGCATCGCATTAAACGCATCTTCGCCTTTCAAACTCAAGGTTTTTTCCTTAAAAATTTGCCACGAAAAAGGGTCATAAGTGTTAAAAGGAGGGTCTTCTTGGCTTAAATTCTGGATGTGAGAAATGATGCGATAACTGGGCGTGGTCTGGAGTTTGCGGCTCGCATAAAGACTATAGAGGTTTAAGGCAGGGCTTTGTGAAAGGCGTTCCAAAGTTTTTTTCTTTTTAGAGACTAGATACTGCCAAAAGATCGCTCTGTCTTTTGAAAAATCATCGTCTTTGACCACCGCTTCTGAGCGTTCAAAATACTTGAGCGCTTTAGAGGGTTTTTTGCGCAAGATTTCGTTAATCCCTAGGATAAAAAAGGTTTGCACGTTGCTGTGGGTAGCGTTAGTTTTAGTGAGAGCGTCTTTAAAATGATCCAATTTAGGATCTAAAATAACCTGATAGATTAAGCGGTTAAACGCCGGATAATCTTCATCTAAAAGGCGGTTTAACTCTTTAATAGGGATATGTTTTTCAAAAATTTGGAGCTTTTTTTCATAACTCAAATGATTGAAAAGCGTGCTAAACACTTGCGCATTAGCCTTAAATAAAGAAGTGCTCACATTCTTACTTTGCAAAATTTCTAATTCTTCATAAAGAACGGGGTAAGCCTCTTTGATTTTAATTTGTAAGGGCTTAAGGGTTTGAGGGGGGATTTTATCAAAATCTCTGATTTTTGATTTTAAAGCGATAGCGATACAGCTTGCTTGGAAAGTGTCTGTTCCTTCTAGCATGCTTTCTAAAGCTATTTGCTTGCAATAAATGTCTTCAGGCAATTTAACATCAGGGCTTTTTTCTGGATTGTATGAGCCTTTTTCTTGCATGGCCTTTTGCAGAGCGTTGTTTTTATTTTGAGTCAATTCATAGGCTTTTTTAGCGTTTTCTAAAGTGGTTTTTTTATCGCTAATATAACGCCATAAATAATAATCCCTAACGATCCCGGCGGGCTTTTTTTCTAAATCTTTTAAATTGAACTCGGTTTGAGAAAAACCAACGCCAAGCATACCGATAAAAAATAAAATAAAAAAACGCATGATTTTCTTTAAAAACTTTTGGCGAGCACAAAAAGCCATTGGATGAGGGTTAAATCTAAAAATTTCAAAACAATGACCACCACTAAAGGAGCGAAATCCAACCCGTTAAACACAAGCTTGAATTTAGAGCGTAAAAAATAAAACACCGGCTCACACAAGCGAGCGAGGATTTGCATGATGGGGTTATTGGGGTTAGGCTGCACGAAGCTGATAAGCGAATAAATGATCACCACCCACATATAAATCGTAATGAGCGAGCTTAAAATCACCGCTATCGCATTAACAAGGGTAGAAAAAATCATGCTTTGAGCCTTAAAACTTCTTGATAGTGGCTTTGGATATAGGGGAAAATCAAAGGCAATTCAACGCCATGCGAGTTCCCGGTCAAAAGAATGCGCAAAGGTTTGAAAAAATCCTTACCCTTAAGCTGGCTCAATCGCATGGCTTCTTTTTTAAAACTTTCAAAATCCTTATACGCTTGAAAATCCATGCTTTTTAGGGCGTTAAAAAGCGCTAAACAACGCTCTTTAAAATCTTCATTCTCATAAGTTTTAGTAATATCTTTTGGCTCTAAAAACAACGAAATTTTTTCTTTCAATTCTAAAAGCGTGCCGCATTCTTCTATAAACAATCTTAAAAGCCCTAAGAGGTTTTTATCTTTTATTGAAGTGAGTTCTAATAACTTTTCATCGTCTAAAAGCTTTAAATGCTCGTGGTTTAAGTGTTTTAAATATTTTAAATTAAAATGAGCTGGGGAACTGGAAAGATTTTCTAAATCAAACCACTCTATCGCTTCATCAAGGCTAAAAACTTCCTTAGGCACTTTATTGCCGATAGTGATGAGATAATTCACGATCGCAACCGGTAAAAACCCTTGATTCAAAAGCCATTTCACGCTAGACGCTTCGTCTCTTTTGCTCATCTTTTTACCGCTTGTTTCATCTAAAATAATGGGCAAATGTGCATAAACAATCGGATCGTTTGAGCCTAAAGCTTGCTGGATTAAAATTTGTTTAGGGGTGTTGCTCACATGATCTTCGCCTCTAATGATCAGACTGATTTCATAGAGCAAATCATCGCATGCGCAAGCGAAATTATAAGTAGGGCTTTTATCCTTTCTCAAAAGCACAAAAGAATCCAATTCATCAGATTCAAATTCCACTTCTTTTTTAATCACATCATTGAAAGACACCGCATGATTTGGGGCTTTTAAACGCACCACAGGGGCATGGCACTTGTCTTTTTCTAAAGCCGCCCACTCGTCTAAATACCTGAAAGGGCGTTTTTCATTCTTGGCTTTTTCTTTTTCTCTTTCTAAAAACTCCGCGCTCACATAACAATAAAACGCTTTATTTTCTTTCAGTAATTTTTCTGCCATTTCTTGGTGGTAATTCAAGTTATGGCTTTGATACACGAGTTTGTCCCAGCTTACCCCCATAAGCTTTAAAATCTCTAAAATCTCTTGGTCTTTGCCTTCAATGTTGCGCTCTTTGTCCGTGTCTTCAATGCGAATGAGAAAGGGTTTGTGTTGCTGTTTGGCCACAATGTAATTGAAAATGGCTGCCCTTAAATTCCCTATGTGCATATCCCCTGTAGGCGAAGGCGCAAAACGAAGCATAAAAACCCTTTATTTAAAAATAGTTTTTGATTATACCTAAAGAATACTTAATTGTGTTGTGGTAGTTCTGTTTTATCAAACATGAATAGGCATTATTCAAGAGATTAGTGCTTGGCCAACGCCAAGCTCTTTATGGTTGGTTATCAAAAAGCTAAAAGCGTTTTTATTCAATCACTTCATAAATAACTTCTGTCTTCCAGCGGGTTTTAGGGGTGATTTCTTGGTTGCGATAACCAAAACAAGCCATTACTGACACGCCAAATTCCGCCGTGTTCAGATAGCCTTTTTCCTCTAAATAAGCCTCCACTTTTTCTTGATCATACCCTTCAATCGGGCAAGAATCAATCCCTAACATGGCCGCTGCCATCATCATGTTCGCCATTTGGATATAAGTCTGCTTGCTAGCCCAATCAAACAAAGATCGTTCGCTATTGAGTTTAAAATCGTTCTCTTGGAAATTTTTGATGATTTGAGCGAACCTGGAATTAGTGTCATAATCCCTTTTTTTAACCTCATGCATCACTTTCTTAACGTAATCGCTGTCATAAGTAACGCCCTTTCGCGCAAGATAAATGACAAAATGGCTCGCTCCCTCTAAACCAAAAAGCGCCCCCCAGACCATCGGTTTTAAATCTTCTTTCATGCGTTCATTTTTCAATAAAAGCATTTTCCATGGTTCAAACCCGATTGAAGAAGGGGCTAATCTCCCCACTTCAACCAAAGCTTCCCAATCCTTTTGGGAAATACGACGATTAGGATCGTATTTTTTTGCAGCAAATCGTTGGTGCTGTAAAGCAATCACTTGTTCTCTGTCCATTTTAATGTTCTCCTTTTTCTAAATAATGATAAACGGCTGCCATATCCATTTCGCCTAAACCGGATTTTTCCGCTTGAGAATAAAGTTCTTGTGCCTTGAATAAGAATGGCAACTTTATCGTCTCTCCTGCTTCATTGTTAGCTAAACGAATGTCTTTGAGCATGAGTTTCAAGCTGAAAGCGGCCGGATAGCTATCTTGTAGCCACATGCCTTTTTTAGCTTGAAAGAGAGGCGAATTCATGCCAGATTGGCCAATAATTTGCAAAAATGACTCTGCATCAACCCCTAAATGTTTGGCTAATAGCAAAGCTTCTGAATAAGCAACCCCCATTTGAGCCAAAAGGCTATTAATGGATAGTTTAGCTCCTGTCCCTTGACCAACTTTTCCTAAATAAAAGGTTTGACTCCCCAAATGTGCAAAAATAGGTTTGAGTTGAGCAACCACTTCTTTTTCACCTGCCGCTAAAATCAATAAAGCCCCAGCTTTAGCCGCACCAACTGATCCCGAAACAGGCGCTTCAAGGTAAGTTACTTGATGCTTTTGAGCGGTTTTTTCTAAAGATAAGCTCTCCAAAGGAGCGATGGTGCTCATATTCACCACGATTTTTTCAGACATCTGTTCCCAAAATTCTGGCACTAAAACAGCATCAATCGCCGTTTTATCCGAAAGCATGGTAAAAATCAGATCAACCTTAGCGGCTAAATCTATAGGGTTAGTATAAACCGCTACGCCCTTTTCTTTTAAGGGGGCTGCTTTGCTCTCTGTTCGGTTATAAACCGACACTTCTAAATTTGCATCGTACAAACGAGTCGCCATAGGAGTCCCCATAGCCCCTAGTCCAATCCATCCGATTTTCATTCAATCCTCACTTATTAGCGTGAATACGCCACTAAACCATCTAACCAAGCTTGATGGTCATTTAGCATCGCATTAGGCACAGATTTCGCTAAAGCTTTAGCAGGGACTCCCGATTGGCTTTCTTGGGTTAGAATACGCACACGATCATTATCTAATTTTTCAACAATCCATGCGTGATAGACTTCAAGATACTCATCGCCTTTAGCTTCATTCCAACCTCTCCAAGCCAAACGCAGTATGGTGTCTTTCAATTCAAACTCTTCCACCTGTGCCTCCACTAAAAAGCCAAAAGTTTCAAAACGGAAACGAGTCTTGTCTTTAAGAATGGTATTGTCTTGATTATGCATGTGGACATTCCCTGAATTTTTGTAATACTTTTCCCAACAAGACGCGTCTCTTAAATGCTGCACCACTTTATTAAAATCCAAACCTTTGACAATGACTTCATTGGACACAAAATTATCAGTCTCTCCTGGTATCCATTTTTCAGGCCATTGAATCGCATTCATCGTTATCATGTTTTCTCTGTTTTTAATTTTTTCTGCCTATTGACGAATGATTTATAGCATCATTAGGTAAATAATGATCTTTAACCCATTTTATCAGCCCTTCTAAAGCGTTGTTTTTAGGGTGAGCGATGACTAAATTTAGGCATGCGTTTAAAATTTCGCCGATTTTTTGGTGTTGGTAACCCAAGCTTTGAAGCGCGCCGCCCTTAAGGGCCAAGTGTTCTTTTTTAAAAGGCTCGTTAGCGTTCAATATTTCTTTTAACAAGCCTTTAATTTTTAAAGCGTGTTTGGGGTTTTTGAGCGCATAAAAATCTAAAGCCAAATTAAAAGGCTCTGAATCGTAGTTTTTCAATAAAAATTTTAGCTCTGTTTTGTTATGAATATTTAAAAAAGCTTTATGGCATTCTTTAGCTTGAGTAAATAAAACACATGTTTTTTTAGGGTAGCGTAAATTTTCTAAACTTTTTTGATGTTTAAAAAACCCTAACAATCTTAATTCCAGATTGAAAGGCGCGTTTTTTAAAAACCCTAAATTTTCTATTTTTTCTTGAATAACCAACTCCAAAATTTCTTGATATTCTTTGGCCACTTCATAGGCGTTTTTCCCCATAAGAAGCTTATTCAATTCGCTTTGTAAGCGCTCTTTGGAGAGGTGTTTTAACAAATCCTTACACGCAAAAACCGCTTCTTTAGTGCTTGGCGCTATCTTAAAGCCTAAAGTTGCGCTAAATCGCAACGCTCTTAAAATCCTTAAAGCGTCTTCAAAAAACCTTAATCGCGCTTTCCCCACGCATTCAATTATTTGATTTTCAATCGCATTCTGCCCTTTAAAAGGATCAATCAGCCCTTTTGTAGGGCTATAAGCGATCGCATTCATGCTAAAATCGCGCCGCTTTAAATCGTCTGTCAAATGAGCGCTAAAAACCAATTCTTTAGGCTTTCGGTGTTTGATATGCCCTTTTTCAATTCTAAAGGTTGTAATTTCATAGCTTTGATCGTTTTTAAGAGCCGTGATCGTGCCATGTTTGATACCGGTTTCTAGCACCCTAAAATGGTGCTTTAAAAGAAGCTCTTTACTTTCATTGGCTAAAGCGTTTGAGGTCAAATCGTAATCTTTTGGGGTAATGCCCATCAAACAATCGCGCACGCACCCCCCTACCAAGTAAAGCTCATAGGGGGATTTTTCATAAATGTCAAACAATTCTTTTAATTCTGTATTTAACTCAAACACGCTTTTTACTCTTAAAATTTCTTTGTGTTATTATATCTTTTTAGAATTTTTAAGGGATTTTGATGGAACAAGAAATTTGCATAATCAGTTTTAGCGGTGGGCAAGACAGCACCACTTTAGCCGTATGGGCGAAAAAGCGTTTTAAAAAAGTCTGTTTAGTGGGGTTTGATTACGCGCAAAAACACTCTGTGGAATTAGAATGTGCTCAAAAAATCGCTTCTCTTTTACAACTCCCTTATGAAATTATCCCATTAGATTTTTTAGAAAATATCACCCATTCCGCGCTTTTTAAAAACTCTAACGATTTAATAGGGCATTCGCATGCGCAAAATAAAGATTTACCCAACTCTTTTGTGCCTAATCGTAACGCCATTTTTATCACCCTTTTGCATTCTTACGCGCAAAAACTAGGGGCTAGTAACATCGCTTTAGGGGTTTCGCAAGCGGATTTTAGCGGTTATCCGGATTGTAAAGAAGATTTCATTAAAAGCATCGAGCATGCGCTCAATTTAGGATCAAACACGGCGATTAAAATCCTAACGCCTTTAATGTTTTTGAATAAAGCGCAAGAATTTCAAATGGCTAAAGATTTAGGGGCTTTAGATTTAGTCATCAAAGAAACGCACACATGCTATCAAGGAGAGCGAAAGATTTTGCACGCTTATGGTTATGGCTGCGATAAATGCCCGGCATGCCAATTGAGAAAAAAAGGCTATGAAGAGTTCGAATCTAAGAAAAAATAAGGTTTTTTAAAAAACCAACTAAAGAGCATTAAAAAGCGTGTTTTAATGTTTGTTTCTAAAGTTATACGTATAGTTAAGATAAACGCTCACCACTCTTTTATAATCCAATTTATCCCCATAATTATCGCTATAGTAATTGACTTTAAAGGCTGGCACTTTAACCCCTAATTCCACGCTAGAACCCCCAAGATAGTTTTCATCACCATAGCGATCAATATCGTATTCATCATTATTCCAACGAACGCCAAATTTTCCTTGCAACTGAAAAATCGTGCGGCTCTTGACTTGATTGAAAGGGGTGAGATTATTGCTCGCAAACCAAGTGCTACCCCCTAGTTCCATGCCAATCACAAGCCCTGAAGATTTTCTAAATACATGCCTTGATGCTTTTTTTAATGTATTAGCGTCTAGCGTTCTGCCGGTCATGTCTTTGTAAAATATAGAGAGCCCTTTTACCCTTCGTTCAACGTATTCTTGGGACGCTCGCTTATCGTTAGTCCAATTAATGAGCAAATCCGTATTGAAACCATAGGGTAAAAAAACGATCAAACCGCTGCCAGGAACAGAACCAACGCCACCAAGTTGGTAACCGAAAAAAAGAGAGTGCCTAAACCCTATAATCCTTTTTTTACCCAAAAAATATTTATACCCAAAGCTGAGCTCATTGAAAAGACCGCCCGATCCACCATTTCCTGCGAATCGGTTAGCGATTTTTGTTGAATCTTTCACTTTATTTAAGGCGTTTTTTGCATCTCTTATGGCTTTTGTGTTTTGTTGGGGGAATAATGAATTCTTTGCGTTATTGATCGCTTCATTTAAAGCGTTTTCTGCTGAAGCTTTTTCGCCGATGCTACCTTGTCCTTTAATATAGCTTCCTTCTAGAAAATTTAAACCTAAATAAAACCCGTTCCTTTCAGCGTGGAGCCAAAACGAGAGAGAGAGAGTTAGTAAGAGAGCTTTTTTCATGGTTTTTCTTTGGTTTAAGATTTGATATTATGACTAGGTATTTTATCATAAAAATAAGGTTTTAGTGGTTGGGTTTTAATGAAAAACACAATTAAAATAATAAAATAGCCACGAAACCACTGCTTAATGAATATTAAATTAAAAACATGTTAATCTTTAGTTATTTTTAAAATTTAGGAAATCCCATGCATCAAAACAACAAAACTTTTTTACCCAACCAATCCGCTCACCTCTCTAAAATCATTCTTTTTTTAAACACTGGCTTTTTAGCCTATCTGTTAAGCGCTTGTGGGGCGAATGTGCCCATAGAAGAAGTGCTAGTGAAAGATCCCAAAGAGACTAAAGCCCAAGAAGTCGCCAGAGAAGAAAGCGCCATCCAGCAAGAAAACGCCACTATTGATGCACACACCACGCCTTTAATCAATCGTTTCACTAATTATAACGCTTATGGCTCTTTAAACGGCTTTTACAATTCAGTGGATAATCTCAATTCGCCCATGCAAAACGGAATGTATGGAGGCTATTACATGCCTTATTATTACATGCCCTATGGTTTCATGCCTTATGGGTCAGGTCTTATGCCTTATGGGCCTTATGGGTATGGAGCGCCTGGATACTTCCCTTACGCTTTTTATTGATTGAGTGGCTTTAGCGAGCGTGGTTGGTGTTTTTACTCAAACGCGCTTGTGTTTTCTAATGGTTATTTCTAACATGCTAGGGTGGTGTGATGGAAAAAGACTATATAAGAGGAGATTTTATGCGTATAGTTAAAAATTTATTTCTTGTATCGTTTGTGGCTTATAGTGGTGCGTTCGCAGTGGATTTAGAAACCAAAACTAAAAGCGAAAAAAAAAGCGATAAGAAGTTTTACAAACTCCATAAAAACCATGGGTTAGAAACCGAGACTAAAAACGACAAAAAGCTTTATGATTTCACTAAAAACAGCGCTTTAGAAGGCATAAATTTAGAAAAAAGCCCTACCTTTAAAAGCCACAAAAAAAGCGATAAAAAGTTTTACAAACAACTCGCTAAAAACAATATCGCCGAAGGGGTGAGCATGCCGGTTGTTAATTTCAATAAAGCTCTGTCTTTTGGGCCTTATTTTGAAAGGACTAAAAGCAAAAAAACCCAATACATGGACGGCGGGTTAATGATACATATCCGCTTTTAAGCCCTTATTCATAATCCAAAAACGCATGCGTTTTAAGGGTTAGGGTTTTGGGGAAATATTGCACAAACAAATCCAAAAACACTTTTTCGCCAAAGAAATCCCCAGCGATCGTTACTTCTTGGACGCTAAAATTCTGCGCATTATCCCAAATGAAATTCCCTAAAAACTCCGCTAAAGAATCCAAAATCCCCAAACTCAAGATTTCATTTTCCACGCCTGCGAGCCTGAAACTCATCGCGCTGTGCATGACTTTTGAAAAGTTTAAGGCCATTTTAAAAGAATCGTCTTTAAGGATTTTATAATCAATCCTAGGGCCTTTAGGGCGTAAGCATTCTTTAGCCAAAGAAATAACGCTTTGTGTGCAAAAATCCTCGCTATAACCCAAAACAAACCCTAAAATTTGAAAAAAATCCAATAAATTCGCGCCCCCTAGCTGGTATTTAGAAAGCTCTAAAAGGCGCGCGTAAAAATTAGGGAATTTAGTGGCGTAGTTTTGTAGCATTCTAGAGGCTTTTTCATCTTGTTTGAGGAGGTTAAACGATTGGTTGAAATCAAAACTAACGCTTAAAAGCGTTTTTAAAGAGCCATTAGCATGCAATAACAACCTTGTAGGGCGCTTGAAACTGAGATACAAAACGATAGAATGTGGCGTTTCTTTTAAAAACTCTAGCTCATCTTTAAAAGCAATGGCAGAAAGATTGTTTTCTAGCACGAATTTTTTAGTGGGCGTGATCAAGCGCTTAGGGGTTCTAAAAAGCGTTTCATAATATAAAAGCGCTTCTTGTGGGTTATTCGCATGGATAAAAACAAATTCTATCCCCTCATCTTGTAAAATATGGCACAATAAATTCAATATGGGGTCATAGGGTAGTTGGGCTATGATTTCATCGTTTTTAAAAGTGTCCTTAAACACGCTTTTTAATGGGGCTTTGATGGAGGGTTTTTCCAAACTGGCCAAATATTTAGCGTCTTCTAGAGGCAATTTAGTGCAAGTCAAAACGCTAGAAAGATCGCTAAAAATAACGCTTGGAGAGGGATTTTTTAAAGAAAGGGATAATGCCCCCCTAGAAGTATGGATAGGGATAAAATCTTGTGTTTTGAGCATGCCTTTTAATTGGGTTAAGCAATCTATAAGCTCTTTAGGGCTATGAATTATAGTCCCCTTAAAAGCGGTGTTTTTGACAAAACCCAACGCATTGGCATACAGAGATGCATTTTTGTCTAAAAAATCTTGATGCTCTTTAGCGTTCATAAAAAAGGGCTTTGAAAGGCTTGTTGTTTGGAAAAGATTTTCATCTAAAGGCTCTGTGATTTCCTTTAAAGACAAAAAGCTAAAATCTAAAGAAAAGGGCAGAATTTCGCTGAGTTTTTGCGCGAACTCTAAAGTGGTTTCAGCGCTCGCTTGGAGGTAAAAAGAAGCCGTATTATCCTTATAAACGCTATAAAAACGCGCTTGCAAATTGAACGCCATTTTTTCTAAAAGGGGCGTAAAATTCAGGCTTGTTTCTTCATTAACGCATTTAAAAAGAAAAACAAACACCAATTCAAAAACCCTTATAAGAGAGTTCAGCGATACAATCTAAGGCGATATGATCGGTGCGTTGCATTTGAACCCCCCATGCGTTGAGTCGGATTTCTATGGCTTTTAAGGCTGTTTCTAAAGCGTTTAAAATTTCGTTTGAAAGCTTGAAAGTGGTCTCGTTCCCTATCACAAAAGGCACAAGCCCCACGATAAAAGTTTTAGGCAAATCCCCTAAAAACTCCGTGAGCCTTAAAGTGTGTAGCATTTCCACTTCATGCGCGCTCCCAGCCCATGTGATTTCTTTAGGAGCGTCCTTAAAATCAAAGGCATAGACTGATCCTATCTCAACGCCTTTAGCGCTCACGCAATCTAAAATCAAAACCTTTTCATACGAAGTGATTAAAGGAATGAGTTGCTGAGCCATAGTCCCCCCATCCACAATATCCACGCTAGGGAAAAAAGAAAAATTCTTTTTAAGGTAGTGGGCTAGATGCACCCCAATCCCTTCATCGCCAAAAAGGATATTGCCAATACCTAGAATCAGGATTTTTTCACTCATTCTTTGGTATAACCATAGCCATTAATCATAGAATCCGCCCCCGAACTATCATACCTGATAGAATGGAAAAACACCATATAAACATGCACAGGGACAAATAAGATAAACCCCCAAGTCGCTAAGTGGTGGATAAAACGCACGTTCGCTAACCCCCCACAAAGCGTTTCAAACCACTTAAAAGTGCTTCCTAAAAACGCTCCAAGCCCCGCATGATAGACATTATAATACAGCACTATCCCGCTCAAACTCATCAATACGATCAAAACAACCAAAGTGAAATAAGCCACGAGTTGGATAGGGTTATACAATCCTTTAGTGTGGGGTTTTCCGCTGATAAGAAAATACGCTTTCATTTGATCGATCCAGGCTTTTGGGCTTAAAAGTTGGCTGAAACTCCTGCGTTCTATCAGGCTTTCTTTAGTGAAAAAAAGATAGGTTCTAAAGATTAATGCGCTAATGAGCAAAAACCCAAACATGACATGAAAAGAGCGCACATAAGCTTGTAAAAGATACACCCCTTTATAAAAGCTAGAATTAGGCTGCAAAAAAGGGTAAGCGATGTAAAACCCTGTAGCGATTAAAGTAAAAATACTCAAAGCCCTAACCCAATGGAAAAAGCGCACAAAACCGGAATATTCTTTGTGTAAAACGACCTTATTCATTTTATCCATGCGTAACCCTTTTTAGAATTTAGCGAAATTAGGCTCTACTTTAAACTCGTTTAAAGACTGCCCCTTAAAATCCATCACATGCACTGAGCATGCGATGCATGGGTCAAAAGAATGGATAGTCCTAATGATTTCTAAAGGCTGGGTTAAATCAGCGATTTTAGTGCCAATCAAGCTCATTTCATAAGCCCCCCTTTGATTTTGAGAATCTCTAGGCCCCGCATTCCAAGTAGAAGGCACCACCGCTTGATAGTTTTCCACCACGCCGTTTTTAATACGCACCCAATGGCTTAGCATGCCCCTTGGCACTTGACCAATGTAGCGCCCTTTATATTCTTGATTTTTATCAATGTGATAAGGAGCGCAAGTGCTCTGATCGCTTTTTAGATTTTCCACTAGTGCATCAAACGCCAAAAGGCCATTATCAGCGATCGTTTTAGCTTCAATACACCTTGCAGCCGTTCGCCCAAGCGTTGAAAACAACGCCTCCAAAGGCAGTTTAGTGTCTTTTAAAAACTTCGTAGCCACTTCAGTAACATAAGGGTTTTTCGCCGCTAAACCTACCACTACGGAACTTAAAGGGCCTACTTCCATGGGTTTACTATCGTATCTGGGCGATTTGATCCAAGAATATTTATTTTTAGTGTCAAGCACTTTAGCAGGGATTATTTTATTTTCAATCCCCACGCTCTCGCCGTCTTTTAAACCGGTATAATGCGGGTTCGTTTGCCCGTCATAAGGGTGGAGTTGCACCTCTTTAGTGTCTTCGTATTGATACCAAGAATGCGTAACTTCTTCTTTAATCAAACTCTCATCAATGGGGTGTAATTTAGAAATATCCCCATCAAGCACCACCCCGCTACTCAAAAGGTATTTATCCCTCCCGAGTAACACTTCTTCATAAGCGATAAAATTCCTTAAGCCACAACCTTTAATAACGGATGGTTCGTTAGCGAACATTTCGCCTGCCATCACCAAATCAGGGTAGTAGGCATGGTTGATAAAATTGGCCACCACTTCAAACTTGCTCTTCCATTCAGCCAATCTCGTCGGATCCAATATATCCATAACGCTCGTAACACCCCCCACCGTTAGGCTTTGTGGGTGAGGCTGTTTGGCCCCAAAAATAGCGGTCATTTTCGCCGCTTCCCTTTGGACTTCTAAAAGCTTGAGGTAATGGCTTAAGACGATTAAATTTTGTTCTGGACTTAAACGATAGGTTTTATGCCCGTAATAGCCGTTATTAAAAGGCCCCAAAGATCCGCTTTTAGCGAAATCGCTCAAGCGTTTTTGAACCGCCTTTAATTCACCGGCACCGGTATTAATGGGATAAGGGCTGTATTTGAAAGAAAGTTTTGCCGCTTGAATGGGATCGGCTTTTAAAGCGCTCATAATATCGCACCAATCAAGCCCATGCAAAGTATAGAAATGCACCACATGGTCATGAAAAAGCAACGCCATGTTCATCAAAGATCGCACCAATTGCGCGTTTAATGGGGGGGTGATGCCTAGAGCGTTTTCTACCGCAGTGATACCAGCCTTATAATGCGAATAAGTGCATACCCCGCAAATCCTTTGAGCGATAAAGCCTGCATCTCGTGGGTCTCTGCCCTTAATGATCGTCTCTAGCCCCCTAAAAAGCGTAGAAGAAGAAAACGCATCGGTGATCACATTATCATCATCTACGATCACTTCAATCCTTAAATGCCCCTCAATCCTGGTGATAGGATCGACTACGATTTTTTTTGACATGTTAATCCCTTACTCTTTGTTTTTGATCGCTTTAGAAAGGAGCGCATGCGCGGCAATGCCAATAGCGGTTGCACTGAGTAAAGTCGTGCCGACTTTATCGGCTACTTTATCAGCCCCTAAGCCGTCAAAGGCGGTTTTAATGGAGCGATTCGCCAAAGGCTCTTCAAAAGGACTCATCGTATCCCAAAAATTAGGCTCAGAACACCCTATGCACCCATGCCCTGCGCCTATGGGCCAAGAAGTGTGTGAATTGAAGCGGAGTTTGGAGCAATTGTTGAAAGTGTAAGGCCCTTTACAGCCCATTTTATATAAACAAAAGCCCCTTTTAGCGTTTTCATCGCCAAAATGCTCCACAAACTCGCCCGCATCAAAATGCCCTCGCCTTTCGCACAAATCATGGATCCTGTTCCCATAAGCCCAAGAGGGGCGGTTATACGCATCCAATTTAGGGAGAGCCCCAAACATCAAGTAATAAAGCACATTGCCCACGATATTTTTTTCACTAGGCGGGCAACCGGGAACATTGATCACGGGTTTATCAATGATTTTATGCAAGGGTTGCGCGTTAGAGGGGTTAGGGTAAGCCGCTTGCACGCCCCCAAAACTTGAGCATGTGCCTATGGCAAAAATAGCGGCTGCGTGTTGGGCGGCTTTCCTGCACTCTTCAGCCCCCGTTTCAGCGTTTGGGCCTTGAGTGAGAAAGTATTCTGTGCCTTGGGGGATACCGCCTTCTACCATTAAAATGTAATTGTTTTTATGCTTTTCTATGGCGTCATGCAAGCTTTTTTCAGCTTGAAAACCGCTCGCTACCATAATGGTTTCGTGGTATTCTAGGTTGATGTAATCAAAGATAATGCTATCAATGGTGGGGTCTGCGCTCCTTAACAAACTTTCGCTACAGCCGGTGCATTCTGCCATGTGCAACCAAATCACGGGCAATCTGTTAGCCACTTCTAGCGCCTTCAAAGTCAAGGGAGTAAAACTGGCCGGCAAGGCTAACGCTGTGCTCATCATGCCCGCCCACTTCAATAAATCACGCCTAGAAATGCCCGCCCCCTTAAACTCATCTTGCAAGTTTTTATGCTCGTTATGAGCGTTAAACGAACTGATTATACCAAGGCGTTCTTCAATCTTTTGATAGGTCTTTTTTTCATCGTAGAACATTGCCACTCCTTAATGGAAATTTTCATTATCTTAACATAATAAAAATAATGTAGTGGCAATTGATTGTTTTTTAGTTTTTATTGAGATTGAGGGAATTTCTTTAATATTAAGTTTCATTTGGATAGAATTTCCCCCTATTTTATTAAAAAAGGAACAAAATGAAAAAAGTACTCATCATTAACGGGGCCAAAGCGTTCGGGAGCTCTGGAGGGAAACTCAATGAAACCTTGACTGATCATGCAAAAAAGACTCTAGAATCTTTGGGGCTAGAAGTGGATACAACAATCGTGGATAAGGGCTATAATCATAGCCAAGAGGTGGAAAAGATCGTTAGCGCTGATGCGACGATTTGGCAAATGCCTGGCTGGTGGATGGGAGAGCCTTGGATTGTGAAAAAATACATTGATGAAGTCTTTAGCGCAGGGTATGGGAAGCTTTATGCTAGCGATGGCAGGAGTTCGCAAAACCCCACTAAAAACTACGGGAAAGGAGGCTTGATGCAAGGCAAAAAATACATGTTGAGCTTGACTTGGAACGCTCCCATTGAAGCCTTTAGTGATCCTAATGAATTTTTTGAAGGGGTGGGTGTGGATGTTGTGTATTTGCATTTGCATAAAGCGTTCCAATTTTTAGGGCTTTCAGCACTGCCCACTTTTATTTGCAACGATGTGGTGAAAAACCCCCAAGTAGAGCAGTATCTTAATTCCCTCACCACGCATTTGCACCAAGCTTTTGGCAAGTGATTTTAAAATAAGGGTTTTTTAACCCCCCCCATTTCTTTGGGGGGCTTGTTTATCCCACAATAAAGTCTCTGGGATTAAGCTCACAGCCTAAGATAAGATCCCTAAGATTACTGCCCACCGTTTGATAACTCGCATTGCTCACAAAGTAGAATCCGTATTTTTCAAAAGGCACAACAAGAGTGCCATCTCTATCCCTTAATTGCGCTTTTGCTTTATCCCAACAAATATATCTTGGCTCTTCATCTGTGTAGCTTTCAAAGGCTTCTATGGCGTTTTCTAGCAAGTAGTCTATGACAGCGCTAGCCAATTCCTTAGCGTTTTTTACTATTTTCCTTTCATGATTGGGGAGCTTAACGCTTTGAAGATTATGGGAAGTTAAGTCATCATCAAGGGTTTTACTGATCTCTCTGGTGCGGTATTCTTTGGGCAAATCTTTAAACAATGCCACTTGACAAAATTGATCCGCTAAATATTCGCTCCTATTCTTCACTTCCTCTATCCCCCAAGAATGGGTGTTATTAATGAAATAGTCGTTTAAATGCAAGGAGCTGTATTCTTCCATGAGCCTTATTTTTTCCTCGTAAGATTTGTTACTAAGCTTTTGATTTTGCCCTGATAAGGTCAGATTCCCAAAATTATTGAGGTAGTCTTGCTCAAAAGTGAAATAGTCCCCTACCCTATCGCGCCATTCTTGTGTGGGGGTTTTGGGGTAGAAATGCTCCACTTCTAAATTCTCTTCTTTGGGCGGTTCGGCGTTACTTAATTTTTCTATCTCAAGCAGGATGAATTTGCACGCTTGATTTGCTGAATAAGCGTTACGCACAGCAAACGCCGCTTTAATTTTATCATCATTAGGGAACGTCGCTTGACCAACGCTCTTGCCCAAATACCGCTTGAGTGCATCGGCTGAAACATTTTCCCCTAGCTGTCTGTATAAAGGATAAAGAACTTTGTTAAGTGCACCGGTAGGATCTCCGCACACGCTCCTGCGCACGAAGTAGCTGGTAAGGATTTGCAAAATTTCGCAGAAGTTTTCATAATCCAATTTACCCTCTTCAAAATCTCTGGCGCAACGCAAAATAAAAGGCTTTGCCACGCCAAATTTGATTTTTACAAGATCTTTAATGCGCAGGCGTAAATTCGCTAACTGTTGCGGGTCTCCACGATGTAAAAAATAATGATCTCTGTCTAAAAAGATTTGATAGATTCTGCCATATTCACGCATATCGCTCATAAGACCTTGTATATTATCAGGGAAATTTTCTCTGTGGTGGGATTTTAGCGTATAATACACTTCACGCTCTCCCTCTTTTACTTTATCTTCAAAATAGATCCTGAGATAGGTTTTGATAAAATCATTCAAATCTCTTTCACCAAGCCAATTTTCTAAAGGAACCCAATAAGTATCATAGAGATGTTTCTGTCTGTCAGAATTTTCTCCCATCATCAGATAGTTGCGGATGAGATCCAGCCCTTTTAATTGCACGCCTGTAGCGTTGATGCTTTCAAACACCACTTGCGGATCGTCTTCGCCCAACTCTAAACCTATGGCTACGATTTTAAGCCGCAAAAACGCCCCATAGATCTCTTCTATGCGATACCCTTTGCTGATATAATATTCAAGCTCTTTGGTTAAAAATTTATAATTATTCCTAATGTGTGATACGCCTTGTAGTTCATGCGATCGATTTTGCATGACTAAATCAAAGGCTTCTTTGTCGCTTTTAATGGGCTTGAGACGCAACCTTTGTCCCGAAAGATTGAGTAGATTACCAATCTCTTTTTTTATCCCTTCATTTTGTATCTTTGTCTCTATGGCTTTGAGCAAAAGCATGATGGTAGTAACCCTTTGCTGCCCGTCAATGATGACAAATTCTTGCAGTTGCCTTAAGCTCTTTTCATCATCAATCAAACGCAAAACATAAGTGATAGAACCCATGAAATGCGTTTTCTTATTTTGAGAAATACTGACAATATCTTGCAGTAATTTTTCACAATTTTCTTCTTCCCAAGTGTAGTTCCTCTGGTATACAGGGATAGAAAATATCGTGCTTGTTAAGGCAAAAAAGTCGTTAATGGTGCTTTGTGTCGCTTTCATCGCTTTTCCTTTTTAAATAAGATTAAAATCACACCTAGTATTAAATCAAAAAAAAGAGCTTAAATTTTTGAAAAAACCGCAATTTGTGGCTCAATTTATGAAGAAATGGCTATTACTAAGGCATCTCATAAGAATGATACGGCATGAACAAGCGCCCGTAATTAGGATTCACGCGCAATAAATGCTCTTTGAAATTCCCGTAATTACGGCAGCTTGACTCAAAACCATTATCGCATGCATACGAGAATAAATCCAAAGCCCTTTGATCGTCTTGAGGCACGCCTAAGCCCTTTTGATACAGCACGCCTAAATTGTTACAGCTCCCCAAAATCCCCCCATCGCATGCCATTTGAAAATATTTTGCCGCGTAGTGGTTATTCAAAGGAGCCCCTAAATCCCCATTCGCATAGATCCAGCCTAAATTCGCGCACCCCATCATATCCCCAGCGTTACACGCCAAATAATTCAAATCCACTTGACTGAGCGTGGCCTTATCAATGCCATAAATATTATTCACATTAGACATCAAGCCCAGATTATAACACCCCATATCATTCCCATTATCGCATGAAAATTTATAATAACCCATCGCTTTGTAATAATCTTTTGGGACCCCACTCCCGTTAGCGAACATCCACCCCAAATTATTGCATGCGATCATGTCCCCCCCTTGACAAGCCACCGCATACAATTGCAAAGCGTTTTCTTTATCGTTCGTATCCGCATTTTTCTTGTTTTCATACATTTGAGCCAAGTTCGCGCAAGCGGTCGCATCGCCCCCACTGCAACCCATTTCATAATAGCGAGCGGCTTTTAATCTGTTTGTTTGAATCCCTACCCCATTAGCATACATCGCCCCCACTGCAAAACACCCGGCCGCATTACCATTATCGCACGATTGGGAAAAAAGCTTAAAAGCCCCTTGATAATCGCCCTTTTTAGCCAATTCAATACCGGCAGAAAGCTCGGTTTGAGCGTTTTCAGGCGATCCTAATTTGTCTAACAGATTAGAATTATCGTTTTTAGGGGTGATCTGGGTGTTAGGGTTTGGCACACCCTTAGCGTTAGCGGGGTTTAATTCAGGGGGCGTGTTTTTTTGGGCTTGATTATTTTCTTCAGCACCGCTAAGCTGTAAAACTAAAAAAACAAGCAATAACAAACTTTTTTTGAGCATTCTTTTAATCCTTAATGCAGGTTTTGATTCAACTCAATTTTTTTCACGCTCCTAAAAGCAATCAGCTTACCATTTTGGCTATTGGAACGAAAATGCACGCCATTTTTTCCGGAAAGCTCTTTGCCTTTGTAAAGATTATTGGCATGTTTTTCTAAATCGCTATTCACTTCTGAAAGCTTTTTAAACTCATTTTCTTCAATTTCTATCACGCTCCCGGCTAATATGGCAATGCCTGCATCCACAATACAGCCATCGCCTAGACTAATTCCAGTAACGCTATTAGCCCCTAGCAAACAATTTTTCCCGATGCTAATGGGGTTGTTATTCCCTCCGCTTAAAACGCCTAAAACGCTCGCTCCCCCACCAATATCAGTGCCCGCTCCAACCACCACTGATGAAGAAATACGCCCCTCATTCATGCACACTCCCATAGCCCCTGCGTTAAAATTCACATAACTAGCCCCGGGCATTTGGGTATAACCACCGGTCCCTAAATACGCCCCAAAACGCGTTTTTGAGCTATCCAATAAGCGGATATTATCAAATTCAGGGATTAATTGCATCAAATAGCGTGGGAATTTATCTATGAAATCAATGCTAGGGAAATGGCCTCGCATTTTTAAAGCCACTTCGTTCATTCTGAGCCATTCTAATTCATAAGGCTTATTACCGCTCCAAGCTGCATTAGAAAGCTGGTTAAAAATGCCCTCTAAATTCAAACTCCTTAAAGGGGATTTACCCAAAGAGAGCGCTAAAAGTTTCATATACACGCTCTCCACGCTCTCGCAAGGCTTATCTTCAAACAAGATCACCAAGCGATAAAGAGACTCCCCATCGCTATTTTTCAAACGATTTTCTTCTAAAGCCTTTAAAAGTTCTAAAACCACTTGGATGTTTTTATGAGCCATTTTATTAGAATAAGCTTCATTCAAAAAGGGCGTATAAAAATCCAACGCTTTTAACACAAAACTTTCATCAATCTCAATAACGCACTCGCTCGCGCTTTCTTTTAGGATTTTTTCTTTAGAAAGCGAGTTACAAAACACCGCATAAGAGCCTAAATTTTCATCTTTCCAGTTCAAAACGGGGTAAGTGGTGCATAAAATCTTTTTGGAAATAGGGGCAATATCCACTCTGGCAATGCCAAAGCCTAAAGGCTCTCTATAACAACTGGATTGCTGGTAGTTGCTCACAAAATTTTTAAACTTATTGATCATGCCTAATCCTTTAAACTTTTTTCTCTTTCTTTAGCCAAATTTTCCACTTCTATCACAAAAGTTTCAAACAAATCCTTTTCAGCCAGTTTGTGAATGACTTTACCCTCTTTAATGATCAAACCGCTGCGATTCCCAAAAGCGATCGCCATGTCTGCATGCTTGGCTTCACCTAAAGCGTTCACCACACAACCCATCACGCTGATGTCTAAAGGGGTTTTAATGTGGCTTAGGCGTTTTTCTACCCTGCTCGCCATATCCACTAAATTGGCTTCAATGCGCCCGCAAGTGGGGCAAGAAATCCAATTAATCCCCTCTTTCAAGCGCCCGCTATGGCGTAAAATCGCTCTAGCCACTTTGATTTCATTTTCTAATTCCCCTGTGATGGATACGCGCATCGTATCCCCAATGCCCTCCATTAAAAGCCCCCCTAAAGCCATGGCGGATTTGATACTAGAACTGAAAAGATTACCCGCTTCAGTAACCCCCAAATGGAAAGGATAGATCACAAGAGGGCGTAACATTCTATAAGCTTCTATGGTGCGCATCACATCGCTCGCTTTTAAAGAAATCTTAAAATTAGTGAAATCCAAATCTTCTAAAAGTTTGGCGTTATACAAAGCGCTTTCTACCATGCCTTTTGGGGTGGGTCCGTATTTTTGATCAAACTGCTTTTCTAAACTCCCGGCATTCACGCCAATTCTTATAGGAATGTTTCTTTCTTTGCAAGCACCAACCACCGCTTTGATTTTGTCTTTAGAGCCGATGTTTCCGGGGTTAATCCTGATCGCATCCACGCTTTGAGCGGCAATGAGAGCGAATTTATAATGGAAATGAATATCAGCGATTAAAGGCAAAGAGGACACTTTTTTCAATTCTTTTAAGGCTAGGGCGTCCTTTTCATTACTCACCGCCACCCTCACCAAATCAGCCCCGGCGAGTTTGAGTCTGTCAATTTGATTTTTAGTGCTTTCAATATCAGCGGTTTTACTAAAGGTCATGCTTTGCGTGCTTATGGGAGCATCACCCCCTATGGCCACGCCACCGATAAAAATTTGCTTGGTCTTAACTCTATTTTCCAGCATCAAACCTCTTCATCAGTTAAATTCTCACTCGCTATTATACTCTTTCTTAATGGTTTCATACCATAACGCTTAAATTTTAGGTAAGATTAACCATTCCATTTTAAGATTAAAGTAGCCCTATGACCTTTGAGCCTTATCCTTTTGAACGATTAAGAGCCTTGTTTAAAGAGATCACCCCTAAAAAAAAGGGGCTAGATTTAAGCATCGGCGAGCCGCGATTTGAAACGCCACAATTCATTCAAGACGCCCTCAAAAACCACACCTATTCGCTCAATATCTACCCTAAAAGCGCGTTTGAAGAGAGTTTGAGAGCGGCTCAAAGAGGTTTTTTTAAACGCCGTTTCAAGATAGAATTGAAAGAAAACGAATTAGTCTCCACGCTAGGATCTAGGGAAGTGTTATTCAATTTCCCTAGTTTTGTTTTATTTGACTATCCAAATCCCACTATCGCCTACCCTAACCCCTTTTATCAAATCTATGAAGGAGCGGCTAAATTTATCAAAGCTAAAAGCCTTTTAATGCCCTTAACTAAAGAAAATGATTTCACTCCAAGCTTGAATGAAAAAGAGTTGCAAGAAGTGGATTTAGTGATCTTAAATTCCCCCAACAACCCCACCGGGAGAACCCTTTCTTTAGAAGAGCTGATTAGTTGGGTCAAACTCGCTTTAAAACATGATTTTATTTTAATCAATGATGAATGCTATAGTGAAATTTATGAAAATACGCCTCCCCCTTCGCTTTTAGAAGCTTGCATGCTTGCTGATAATGAAGCGTTTAAAAACGTTTTGGTTATCCATTCGCTCTCCAAACGCTCTAGCGCTCCAGGGCTAAGGAGTGGTTTTATCGCTGGGGACAGCAGCCTTTTAGAAAAATACAAAGCGTTTCGTACCTATTTAGGCTATACGAGCGCTAATGCGATCCAAAAGGCCAGTGAAATAGCTTGGCTAGATGATGAGCATGCAGAATTTTTCCGCAATATTTATGCGAATAATTTGAAACTGGTGCGAAAAATCTTTAAAAACACGCTCATTTATCCTTATAGTTTTTATGTGTATCTGCCCGTTCAAAACGGCGAAAAATTTGCTAAAAGACTTTATCAAAATGAAGGCATTACCACCTTACCGGCCTTGTATTTAGGGCGTAATCGTATCGGCGCTGACTATGTGCGTTTAGCCCTTGTCTATGACACCCCCCTTTTAGAAAAGCCTTTAGAAATCATAGAAACTTATCGAGAAAAGCATGCTTGAAACCCCAAAAGTTTTACTCAAAAACCTGCAAGATTGCAAGATCCATTTTATCGGTATAGGGGGGATTGGCATTTCAGGCCTAGCCAAATACCTTAAAGCGCAAGGGGCCACGATCAGCGGCTCTGATATTACCATAAGCCCCAGCGTTAAGTATTTGAAAGCTTTAGGCGTAGAAATTAATATCCCGCATGATCCAAAAGCGATTAAAGATCAAGATGTTATTATCCATTCCGCCATTATTAAAGAAGACAATACAGAAATACAAAGGGCTAAGGAATTAGAAATCCCTATTTTATCTCGTAAAGACGCTTTGTATTCTATCCTTAAAGACAAGCGCGTTTTTAGCGTGTGCGGGGCTCATGGAAAAAGCAGTATCACGGCCATGTTAAGCGCGATTTGCCCCTTTTTTGGAGCGATTATTGGGGCGCATTCTAAAGAGTTTGATTCCAATGTGCGAGAGAGCGCGAATGATAGCTTGGTTTTTGAAGCCGATGAGAGCGATTCAAGTTTTTTATTTTCTAACCCTTATGCTGCGATTGTGCCTAACACAGAGCCAGAACATTTAGAGCATTATGGCCACGATTTAGAGCGTTTTTTCTCCGCTTATGGGTATTTTTTAGACCATGCTCAAAAAAGAGTGATCTATAAAGAAGATCCTTTTTTAAAAAACTATTCTAAAGACGCCATTGTTTTAGAAAAAAAAGACATTTATAATATCCAATATATTTTAAAAGACGGCGAGCCTTACACTTCATTTGAATTGAAAGACTTGGGGGCTTTTTTGGTGTGGGGGTTAGGCGAACACAACGCCACGAATGCGAGTTTGGCCATTTTAAGCGCTTTAGATGAATTGCATTTAGAAGAAATTAGAAATAATTTATTGAATTTTAAAGGCATTAAAAAACGCTTTGATATTTTGCAAAAAAATGCGCTCATCCTCATTGATGATTACGCCCACCACCCCACTGAAATCAATGCCACTTTAAAAAGCGCTAGGATTTATGCTAACTTATTGGACACGCAAGAAAAAATTATTGTGATCTGGCAAGCGCACAAATACTCCCGCTTAATGGATAATTTAGAAGAGTTTAAAAAATGTTTTTTAGAGCATTGCGACAGGTTGATCATTTTGCCCGTTTATAGCGCGAGTGAAGTTAAAAGAGATATTGATTTGAAAGCCCATTTTAAGCATTATAACCCCACCTTTATAGACAGGGTGCGCAAAAAAGGGGATTTTTTAGAGCTGCTAGTCAATGATAGCGTGGTAGAAACGATCCAAAAAGGCTTTGTGATAGGCTTTGGAGCAGGGGATATTACCTATCAATTGAGAGGCGAAATGTAATGGGTGCAGCGGTTGTTTTATTTTTAACGCTGGTTTTATTGTTTTTAGTTTTAAGGGATTTTGGTTTAGCAAGCCCTAAACAAAAACTTGTGGCTTTTTTAATCGTAGGGATTATAGGAGCAAGCATAAGCGTTTATACTTATCAACAAAACCAGCAAAACCAGCAAGAAATCGCTTTGCAAAGAGCGTTTTTAAGGGGGGAAACCTTGTTGTGTAAAGGCATTAAAGTGAATAACCAAACCTTTAATTTAGTGAGCGGGACTTTGAGCTTTTTAGGCAAAAAACAAACCCCTATGAAAGACGTTCTTGTGGATTTGGATTCTTGTCAGATGCTTCAAAAAGATCCCTTAATCCAACCCCCAATGAACCCCCAATGAACCCCAATGAATAGTAATAATACCCCACCCAAACCCCTAGAAGAAAGCCTGGATTTAAAAGAGTTTATCGCTCTTTTTAAAACCTTTTTTGCCAAAGAACGAGATACTATTGCTTTAGAAAGCGATCTCAAACAGGCTTTCACTTATTTAAACGAAGTGGATGCGATCGGTTTGCCTACCCCTAAAAGCGTGAAAGAAAGCGATCTTATTGTCATCAAACTCACCAAATTAGGGACGCTCCATTTAGATGAAATTTTTGAGATTGTCAAACGATTGCGCTACATTGTCGTTTTACAAAACGCTTTTAAAACTTTCACGCATTTAAAATTTCATGAACGCCTTAACGCTATTGTCTTGCCTCCTTTTTTTAATGATCTAATCGCTTTATTGGATGATGAAGGAAAAATCAAACAAGGAGCTAACGCTACCCTAGACGCTTTGAATGAAAGTTTGAGCCGCCTTAAAAAAGAGAGTGCCAAAATCATTCACCATTACGCCCACTCTAAAGAGCTTGCCCCTTATTTAGTGGATACGCAAAGCCACCTTAAACATGGTTATGAATGCCTTTTATTAAAAAGCGGGTTTTCTAGCGCGATTAAAGGCGTTGTGCTAGAAAGGAGCGCTAATGGCTATTTCTACCTCTTGCCTGAAAGCGCGCAAAAAATCGCCCAAAAAATCGCGCAAATTGATAATGAAATAGATTGCTGTATTGTTGAAATATGTCAAACTCTAAGCCGTAGCTTGCAAAAACACCTTTTATTTTTAAAATTCCTTTTCAAAGAATTTGATTTTTTAGACAGCTTGCAAGCCCGGCTTAATTTCGCTAAAGTCTACAATTTAGAATTTGTCATGCCAAGCTTTACGCAAAAAAAAATGATTTTAGAAAACTTTTCGCACCCCATTTTAAAAGAGCCAAAGCCCTTAAATTTGAAGTTTGAAAAATCCATGCTCGCTGTTACTGGCGTGAATGCGGGCGGGAAAACCATGCTCTTAAAATCGCTTTTAAGCGCGGCTTTTTTAAGCAAGCATCTCATTGCTATGAAAATCAACGCCCATCATTCCATTATCCCCTATTTTAAAGAAATCCACGCCATTATTAATGACCCCCAAAACAGCGCGAACAATATCTCTACTTTTGCAGGCAGAATGAAGCAATTTAGCGCTCTTTTATCCAAAGAAAACATGCTTTTAGGCGTTGATGAAATTGAGCTAGGGACTGACGCTGATGAAGCGAGCAGTTTGTATAAAACCCTGTTAGAAAAATTGCTCAAACAAAACAACCAAATCATTATCACCACGCACCACAAACGCTTAAGCGTGTTAATGGCAGAAAACAAGGAAGTGGAATTACTAGCCGCTCTTTATGATGAAGAAAAAGAACGGCCCACTTACACTTTTTTAAAAGGGGTTATTGGCAAAAGCTATGCGTTTGAAACCGCTTTGCGCTACGGCGTGCCACATTTTTTGATTGAAAAAGCGAAAGCTTTCTATGGCGAAGATAAGGAAAAATTGAGTGTTTTGATTGAAAATTCCAGCGCGCTAGAAAGAGAATTAAAGCAAAAAAATGAAAGCTTAGAGAACGCTTTAAAAGAGCAAGAAGATTTAAAAAACGCATGGCTTTTAGAAATGGAAAAACAAAAAGAAATCTTTCACCATAAAAAATTGGAATTGGAAAAATCCTACCAACAAGCCCTAAACATCTTAAAAAGCGAAGTCGCTTCAAAAGATACCAGCTCTATGCATAAAGAAATCCATAAAGCGAGCGAGATTTTAAACAAGCATAAAACAAACCAAGAGATCCCCCAAATAATAACGAGCTTTCAAGCCAACGAAAAAGCGCGCTATAAAAATGAAAGCGTGCTGATTGTGCAAATTTTAGACAAGGGCTATTATTGGATAGAAACCGAGCTTGGCATGCGTTTAAAAGCACATGGGAGTTTGTTGAAAAAAATCCAAAAACCCCCTAAAAACAAATTCAAACCCCCTAAAACAACCATTCCTAAACCCAAAGAAGCGAGCTTGCGCCTTGATTTAAGGGGGCAACGCAGCGAAGAAGCCCTGGATTTACTAGACGCTTTTTTAAACGACGCACTTTTAGGGGGCTTTGAAGAAGTGCTTATTTGCCATGGCAAGGGGAGCGGGATTTTAGAAAAGTTTGTGAAAGAATTTTTAAAAAACCACCCTAAAGTGGTAAGCTTTAGCGATGCTCCCATTAATTTAGGCGGCAGTGGGGTTAAAATCGTTAAATTGTAGTTTTTGGCGCTTTTTTATGGGGGATTAATACAAAAATCCGCTTTAAAACATAAAGCCATTTTACACCAACACCCAATAAAAACAAAACCTTTTTAAAAGAGCGTTAGAAAAGGGGGTTTAAGCTTAATTGCCAAAACCCTTAAAAATCTTTAGCTTTGATAGGCTTTTATCGCTTTCTCTAAAACCTTAATCGCGCTCTCTTTGTTTTCAAACCCCTTGACTTTCACCCATTTATTAGGCTCTAAATCCTTGTAAGTTTCAAAAAAATGTTTGATTTTATCTAAAGTGTGTTGGGATAAATCATTAATATCTTTGACATAGGAATGCGTGGGATCGATCTTATCTATGGGTAGAGCGAGTAATTTTTCATCCACTCCGCTTTCATCTTCCATGTTCAAAACCCCAACCAAGCGCGCTTTCACCACGCTCCCGGCTTGAAAAGCCACATCGCTTAAAACAAGCACATCTACAGGGTCGCCATCAGATCCTAAAGTGTTAGGCACAAAGCCATAATTTGCAGGGTAATTTTGCGCCCCATAAAGCACCCTATCCACCATTAAAGCCCCGCTTTCTTTATCTAATTCATACTTGATATTAGAATGCTTGGATATTTCAATTACCACGCACAAAGCGTCAGCGTCATGGCTAATTTCTAGTTTTTCTAAATTCATTGCAATCTCCTTTGAATAATAAAAAAGACTTATTCTAACATAAAGCCCGCTCTTTTTAACTCTCTTTAGGGGTTTTTAAATGATTGTATCGTCTGCTGTATTTGTGAAAGGCTTTTAAGCATTTTCTAGTGTTTAATTGATGATAAAAAAGATTATCAAAATAAGATTTTTTAGGGGGTTTTAATGAAATATTAGGCTTTTTCGCATTTTGAATGGTGCTATTGAAAGCATGCTTGTTTAAAGAAACAGGGCAAGGCACATAGGTAAAATTAGCGACATCATGGTAAGTGGGGTTGTTTATGAACATATCCACCGGCTCTATGATTTTGAAACGCTCTGTGGCTTCTATAAAAGTTTTAGCTCCCTTAGGCGTGATATAGTATCCTGCCGTAGAAGCCACATACACGCTAGTGAGGTAAAAATGCTCTAAAAATAACGCTTCTTTTTCGCTATCAGCACGCCTTTCCCAAAAGGTCTCTTTAATGTTTGCCTCTTTTGCCAATAAGGATTCGTATTTTCCTGTGAGTTCATCGTATTTTCCTGTGAGTTCATCGTATTTTCCTGTGAGTTCATCGTATTTTCCTGTGAGTTCATCGTATTTTCCTGTGAGTTCATCGTATTTTCCTGTGAGTTTCTTATACGCTTCTGTCCGAGCTAAAATATTTCCAATGAAGTGGTTGAGCTTTCTTTTAATTTTTTTAAAAACCACTTGGTTAAAAGAGATTTTTTGGGGCGCTATTTTGCAAGGCTCAGATAGTTCTTTGGGGTCTTGTTGCGTTTCAATAATAAAATCTTGTTGCGTTTCTCGTGCGGGATTGGGGGGGGGGGGGGTAACTTCATATGGTTTTCAATAGGCGTTTCAGGTGCTTCAGCCTCTGTATAGATAGGGAGAGCGCATAAATTGGTTTTATGACCTCCCCAATAATGCCCGTAGAGTCTCACAAAATCAAAAGGGCTTTTCAAGCAATCTTCTAGGGCTTGCATGAAGTTAGACTCTAGCGCTGTATCATCTTCTAAAATGACGACCGGTTGGTTTGTTTTAACGCATTCTTTCCATAAAAGATAATGGCTTAAATAGCACCCAAATTCTCGGGGCAATAATTCTTGATAACAATAATCAGAATGGAACCAATCGGATTTTAACATGCTTTGCGCATCATAAAGCTCTTGAACGAATTTTTCAAAATCTTCGTGTTTAGGGCTAATAGCGTCAAAGATTTGAAAAACACAACGCCCTTTAAATTTTTCATTGGATTCTGAAACGAGTTTTTCAGTATCCAAACGCCTTTGACTTTCTTTTAAAGAAATGATATAAGCTTGTGTCAAATGAACTCCTAAATATGGCATTCCATGAATTATTCTGCCATAAAATTTTTTTATTCTTTTTAAACCTCTTTAGGGGTTTTTAAATGATCGTATCGTTTGCTGTATTTGTGAAAGGCTTTTAAACGCTTTTTAGCATTGAGACTATAAAAGAAAAGCCCCCTAAAAGTTGATTTTTTAGGCGGAAGCGGGTAAGATTTCAAGCTCTTTTTTTGGGGCTTTTGAATGGTGCTGTCTAAAGAATGCTCGCTTAAAGAAACAGGGCAAGGCACATAGGTAAAATTAGCAATGTCATGGTAAGTGGGGTTGTTTATGAACATATCCACCGGCTCTATGATTTTAAAACGCTTCGTGGCTTCTATAAAAGTTTTAGCACCCTTAGGGGTTAAGTAATAACCGGCTGTAGAAGCCACATACACGCTGGTGAGATAGAAATGCTCTAAAAAAAAGGCTTCTTTTTCATGCGTTGGGTAATAGTTTCTTTGTATTTTTTTGAGAAAACCTAAAGCAAAATGGATGTATTTATAAACAGAAAGGCTTGAAAGCTTGCCAATAAAAATATTTGACATTTCTCTACATTTTTCTAAAATAGAGCGATTTTTTAAAGAAGAATCAAAGGGAGGAAATACAAATTCTTTGGGTAAAACATGGAATTTTGTATCGTGGTAATACCAATAACACCCATAGAGTCTCACAAAATCAAAAGGGCTTTTCAAGCAATCTTCTAGGGCTTGCATGAAGTTAAATTCTAGCGCTACATCATCTTCTAAAATAACGACCGGTTGGTTTGTTTTAACGCATTCTTTCCATAAAAAATAATGGCTTAAATAGCACCCTAATTCAGGCAAAGTCAAACCATCGCTAATGTCTGAATGATACCAATCAGATTGCAATAAACTCGGGGCGTCATAAAGCTCTTGAACGAATTTTTCAAAATCTTCGTTTTTAGGGCTAATAGCGTCAAAGATTTGAAAAACACAACGCCCTTTAAATTTTTCATTGGATTCTAAAACGAGTTTTTCAGTATCCAAACGCCTTTGACTTTCTTTTAAAGAAATGATATAAACACAAATCACAGCTCATTCTCTTTGGAACGCATTTTAATTTGCAAAAGACAAAATATATTTTTGCATTTCATTCACGATTTCTTCAATACTTCTTTCGCCATTGATGATTTTATGCAGATGCTTAGCCTTGTAGAAGTTTTGGATTTCAGCTAAGGGGTCTAAAAACACCCGCATGCGGTTATGAAACACGACCTCATTATCATCAGCCCCCCTAGAACGCCCTAAAACCCTTTCTTTAGCGGTGTTTTCACTCACTTCTACTTCAATCACGCTTTTTAAGATCACTTCGTTTTGAGCGTTCAATTCCTTATCCAAAGCCTGCATTTGTTCCACGCTCCTAGGATAGCCATCAATTAAAATGATCCCTTTACTAGAGCTTTTAATCGCTGAAAGGATCGTTTCTACCACAATTTCTAAAGGCACTAACTCGCCTTGAGAAGTGAATTTCTCAATCAATAAGCCTCGCTCGGTCTTTTTAGCGCTCTCAGCCCTTAATAAATCCCCAGTAGAAAAATGAGCGATTTTTTCGCTGTTATTCTTAGCGATAAGCTCTGCATCAGTGGTTTTACCACTCCCTGGGGCTCCAATAATCAAAAATAGTTGTTTCATATCTTATCCTTTCAAATTATTTTCTTAAGCGAATGTGTAATTCTCTTAGTTGCTCTTCATTAATGGGGCTAGGAGCGTCAGTCAATAAGCATGAAGCTTTTTGCGTTTTAGGGAAAGCGATCACATCTCTAATGCTGTTGGATTTGGTCATTAGCATGATCAAGCGATCAAAGCCTATCGCAAAGCCCCCATGAGGAGGAGCGCCAAACTTGAGCGCTTCCAGTAAAAAGCCAAATTTCTTTTGCGCTTCCTCTTCGTTGATATTGATTTTTTCAAAGACTTTTTTTTGCATTTCTTCTTTATGAATCCTTATACTCCCCCCACCAAGCTCCACGCCATTAAGCACCACATCATACGCATGTGCTTCAATCTCTTCTATATCTTCGCATTCTATATTTTTAGGCATCGTAAAAGGGTGGTGCGCGGCATGATAGCCGTTTTCGGTTTTTTCAAACATGGGGAAATTGACTACCCATAAAAAATTTAAAGCGTCTTTATCAATCAAGTCAAGCGTTTCAGCCACCTTCAAGCGCAAGCGCCCCATGTAATCTAACACGATTTTTTTATCCCCAGCTCCAAAAAAGACAATATCCCCAGTTTTTGCACCAGTTTTTTCTAAAATATTCTTAAGTCCTTTTTCGCTCAAAAATTTAACTAAAGGCCCTTTAATCCCATCTTCTTTAATTTGCAAATACGCTAAGCCTTTAGCCCCAAATTGGCGCACAAATTCTTCTAATTCTTTTAAAACGCTGCGGCTAAAAATCGCATCAGCCCCCTTAACATTCAAAGCTTTAATGCGTTTGTTTTTAGGATCTTGCGCGATATGAGAAAAAATAGCGTTTGAGCTGTCTATAAAACAATCCCCCACTTCTATCAAAGGCAATCCAAAGCGCAAATCCGGCTTATCGCTCCCGTAATTTTCCATCGCTTCCTTATAAGGCATGCGTTTAAAAGGTTTAGAAATAGTATGCCCAATCGCTTTAAAAATCTCTTGCAACAAATCTTCCACCACGCCCATCACATCATTTTCATCACAAAAGCTCATTTCCGCATCAATCTGCGTGAATTCTGGCTGCCTGTCCGCCCTCAAATCTTCATCTCTAAAGCAACGAGCGATTTGAAAATACCTGTCCATTCCCCCCACCATTAAAAGCTGTTTGAATAATTGCGGGCTTTGAGGAAGCGCGAAAAATTCGCCCTCATGCACCCTGCTTGGCACCAAATAATCCCTAGCTCCCTCAGGCGTGGTTTTAGACAAAATGGGGGTTTCAATCTCTAAAAAACCCTTTTGGGCTAGAGTGTTACGAGTAATTAAAGCCACTTCGCTACGCAATTTGAAGATTTCATAAGCATTCAAAGAGCGCAAATCCAAATAGCGGTATTTCAAGCGCAAATCTTCATTCACGCTTTTATTGCCGATTTCAATCGGTGGGGTAGCGCTTTTATTTTCAATAATTAACTCTTCTAAAACAATTTCAATTTTACCCGTTTTTAGTTTAGGGTTTTCTAACCCAGCACCTCTCAAACGCACTCTTCCTTTAGCCACTAGCACAAATTCGCTCCTAACCTCTAAAGCCTTTTCATAAGCCTTAGAGCTAGGATCACAGACTAGTTGCACCAAACCGCTTTTATCCCTTAAATCAATAAAAACCACGCCTCCATGGTCTCTATAAGTGTTACACCACCCGGCCACTTTGACTATTTTACCCACATCTTTTTCACTAATTTCTGTGCAAAAATGACTTCGCATGTTTTATCCCTTTAAATTAAAACAAAAATTAAATTTATGAAAGCGTTTTTTTAAGCATTTCATGGATTTCAAGAATGTTAGATTTTACCACAAAACCATCCGCTTCTAAAGATTGGGCTAACTGGCGGTTAGAATCGCTGCTCATGGACGAATTGATGATCACAGGAAGATGCTCAGTCCTGCTATCAGCTTTAATGGTTTTTAGCACTTCAAACCCTGAAATAACAGGCATTTCTAAATCCGTAATGACCACGCCGACCTGTTGGTAATGTTCTTTTTCATACAAATAATCCAACAATTCTTTCCCGTTTGGAAAGGCTAAATAACGCAATTCTAAAGTTTGAACGATTTTTTCTAGGGTTTTAAGAGCGCTCAAGGAGTCTTCAGCGATTAAAATGAGTTTTTGGCTTTGAATGGCTTCTATGCAACGCAAAGTCAAATCGTCCAAATCCTTCAAGCTAGGGAAAACATCGCTAATCATTTTTTCCACATCTAAGATCTGCACCACTCGTTCTTCATCAAAACGAGTGATAGCGCTAAGTTTACCCTCTTCATTAATGCCTTGTTTGTCCCCGGCGTTAATCTCAGTCCAATTTTTATGGATGATCCTTTCAATTTTTAAAACCTTTAGAGCGATAGAATGGTTAGAAAAATGGCACACAATCACCAAATTATGCTCATCTTTAACGCTGTATTCTTTTAAATTGCGACTCAGATCACTAGCGTTATAATGCAACCACCTTTTCACATCCACTAAAGGGATAGACTCGCCCCTAACACTAAGAAATCCAAGCATCACGCCATCGCTCCCCCCAAGAATCTCTGTAACCTCCCCATCATAATGGATAATTTCTCGGATCTTAAAAATGTTTAAGCCATAAAGTTGGGTGTCTTTTTCTGCATCTAACCTAAAGCATAGAAATTGCGCTTCGTTGTTTAAGTGCAACGAAGTCGTTTTATCAATATCTCTTACCACCTGATTTCCCCTAAAGCCCTATCAAAGATTAAATGTTATAATACTACCCTAATTTAGTTTAAAAGGTTTTTACAAACATGATAAAAAGCCAAAAAGAGTATTTAGAAAGAATTGAATATTTAAACACCCTATCGCACCATTATTACAACCTTGATGAGTCAATCGTAAGCGATGCGATCTATGATGAACTTTATCAAGAATTAAAATCTTATGAAGAAAAAAACCCTAATGATATTCAAGCCAATTCCCCTACCCAAAAAGTGGGGGCCACTGCCACCAATTCGTTCAATAAAAACCCCCATTTAATGCGGATGTGGAGTTTAGATGATGTGTTCAATCAAAGTGAATTGCAAGCGTGGTTGCAACGCATTTTAAAAGCCTATCCTAGCGCTTCGTTCGTGTGTTCGCCCAAACTTGATGGGGTTTCGCTCAATCTTTTGTATCAACATGGCAAGTTAGTGAAGGCGACCACTAGGGGTAATGGCTTAGAAGGAGAGCTTGTTACCCACAACGCTAAACACATCGCTAATATCCCCCATTCTATCGCTTATAATGGAGAAATAGAAATCAGGGGCGAAGTGATCATTTCTAAAGAGGATTTTGACGCTTTGAATCAAGAGCGCCTAGACGCTAATGAACCCCTATTCGCTAACCCCAGAAATGCCGCATCAGGGAGTTTGAGGCAGCTTGATAGCGAAATCACTAAAAAGCGTAAATTGCAATTCATTCCTTGGGGCGTGGGCAAGCATTCTTTAAATTTTTTAAGCTTTAAGGAGTGTTTGGATTTTATCGTCTCGTTAGGTTTTAGCGCCATTCAATACTTAAGCCTAAACAAAAACCACCAAGAAATAGAAGACAATTACCACACCCTGATTAGAGAAAGGGAGGGCTTTTTTGCCCTTTTAGACGGCATGGTGATCGTTGTGAATGAATTAAATATTCAAAAGGAGCTAGGCTACACGCAAAAATCCCCTAAATTCGCTTGCGCTTATAAATTCCCGGCTTTAGAAAAACACACAAAAATTGTAGGAGTCATTAACCAAGTGGGGCGCAGCGGGGCAATCACACCGGTCGCTATCTTAGAGCCTGTAGAAATTGCTGGAGCCATGATTACTAAAGCGACCTTACACAATTATTCTGAAATTGAAAAAAAGAATATCATGCTCAATGATAGGGTTGTTGTCATTAGAAGCGGCGATGTGATCCCTAAAATCATCAAACCTTTAGAATCTTATAGAGACGGCTCGCAACACAAAATTGAACGCCCCAAAGTTTGCCCTATATGTTCGCATGAGCTTTTATGCGAAGAGATTTTTACTTATTGCCAAAACCTTAATTGCCCAGCAAGGTTGAAAGAAAGCTTGATTCATTTCGCTTCTAAAGACGCTTTAAACATTCAAGGCTTAGGCGATAAAGTCATAGAGCAACTTTTTGAAGAAAAACTCATTTTTAACGCCCTGGATTTGTATGCTTTAAAATTGGAAGATTTAATGCGGCTAGACAAATTCAAAATCAAAAAAGCTCAAAATCTATTAGACGCTATTCAAAAAAGCAAAAACCCTCCCTTATGGCGTTTGATCAACGCTTTAGGGATTGAGCATATTGGTAAGGGAGCGAGTAAAACGCTAGCCAAATACGGCTTAAATGTGTTAGAAAAAAGTGAAGCCGAGTTTTTAGAAATGGAAGGCTTTGGGGTGGAAATGGCGCGTTCTTTAGTCAATTTTTATGCGAGCAATCAGGAATTTATCCGATCGTTATTTGATTTGTTGAACCCTAAAAACAGCGATATAGCTGAAGAAAAGCAAGAAAGCTCTTCTGTTTTCAATAATAAAACGATTGTTTTAACCGGCACGCTTTCTAAACCACGGCAAGAATACGCTCAAACATTAGAAAATTTGGGGGCAAAAATTGCTTCAAGCGTGAGCGCTAAAACCGATTTTTTAATCGTTGGAGAAAACCCCGGCTCAAAACTCGCTCTAGCGCAAAAACATGGCGTGAGCGTTTTGAATGAAGAAGAATTGTTAAAGCACCTTAAAGAATTGGATTAAAATTAAATTCTAAAGAAAAATTCCAATTTTCATTCTTAATGAATTTACTCACAAAATCCTATTTTATAGTAGAATGCGAAAAATAAAGATACTCTAAGGAACAATGATGGAACACCATAAAGCACACACAACCATTCAAGCTTTACAAGCCAAACGCAAAAAATTGCTAACCGAATTAGCTGAGTTAGAAGCAGAAATAAAAGTGAGCAGCGAACGAAGAAGCAGTTTTAACATTTCGCTTTCGCCCAGTTTGTTAGCTGAAATAGAAGAGATAGAATACGAAGAAAAAACAAGTAAAGAACGAAGGATCAATCATAGCGTTTTACTTTCGCCCAGTTTTATGGCTAAAGTGGATGAATACATGAAAGAGAAAGGTTTTCCTAACCGCTCGCTCCTCTTTGAAAAAGCGTTGGAATTTTATATGTTAAAACACCCGTAAAACCAATAACGGACAAAAAATAAGAGGGTATTTGGGGTTTTGATAATGAAAAATCAAAAACTCCGTTTCTCTTTTAGGGTCTTTCTTATTTAAAGCTTTGGCTTTGTCTGTTTTTTGGAGTTGGAACGCTTTTTAAAATCGTTTCATGCGGTTAGAGCGCATCTATCAGTAACGCTTTTGGCTCGTTTTAACAAAGATCAGTTAATTTTTTAGCAACGCTACGCTAAATCAAACCATCATTTGAATATAATGACCTTAGATGGGATTTTAAATCATTTCTATCAAAAGGGGATTTTATGATTTCTAATATCAGCATCACGCCTATAAAAAACATGCTCAAAAACGCTTTAAATATACAAGATTTTTCATTTAAATCATACTAGCACAGCCATTATTGGCACAAATGGTGCTGGAAAATCAACGCTTATCAACACTATTCTAGGCATTAGATCAGACTATAATTTTAAAGCACAAAACAATAATATTCCATACCACGACAATGTTATACCACAACGCAAACAATTGGGAGTTGTCTCTAACCTATTCAACTATCCACCTAGATTAAACGCAAACGACCTTTTTAAATTCTATCAATTTTTTCACAAAAACTGCACTCCAAATCTATTTGAAAAAAATCTTTTGAATAAAACCTACGAACACCTAAGCGATGGACAAAAACAGCGCTTAAAGATTGACTTAGCTCTTAGCCACCACCCCCAATTAATTATTATGGATGAACCAGAAACCAGTTTAGAGCAAAACGCTCTTATAAGACTATCAAATCTCATAAGCTTGCGCAACACCCAACAACTTACAAGTATCATCGCCACTCAGATCTGATTGTCTTAGATAGTTGCGAATGGGTATTGCTCCTTAAGAATGGCAACATTGCTCAATACAAACCTTTAAATTCTATATTAAAATCTGTAGCTAAAACTTTTAACTTTAAAGAAAAACCAACCACAAAAGACTTATTAGCATTACTAAAGGATATTTCATGGGAGCAATTCTATCTATCCTAAAACTTGAAATCAAATCTTATCTCACCAATACAAGCACGCTATTTTGGACTTTTATTTATCCTATTTTAATGCTCCTATTACTAATTTTTGTTTTTTCAAAAAATACCACTGAAATTTTTTACTTTAATAACATTATAGGTCTAATGGGACTTCTTATTATTTCTAGCGCGATCTTTGGTCTCACACAAGCTATAACAAGCTTGAGAATCGCATAATATATTCTTGTTCTACATGCTATCACCAGCAACTTTCAAACAAATAACTCTAGCATTAATCGCTTCAAGACTAATCGTTGTAATCCTATATGCTTTTATCTTTATTGTTCTCTCTTTTTATATGCTCAATATCATCACTATTCTTAATTTTAAAGCGCTTATTTTGGGGTTTGTTAGTGTTTTTTCAAGTGCATTGTTTTGTTTTTGCTTGGCAATTTTTGTAGCTAGAATTTTTCAAAACGAACAAAGCATCTTAGGATTTTGTAATATCATCAATCTCTATGCGCTAATGTCTTGTAATGTATTTGTTTCTCTAGACTATCTACCTAGTATTGGTCAGTTATTTATCAAAACTTCTGTTTTTTACCAACTTAACCAACTTTTACTAAAGTCCTTTCAAGGAATTGACCCTATACTAATACTGATAACTTCAACACTTTTCATTGTTTGTGGCATTACCCTCTTTTTACTAAGCGCTAATCGCATGTTACTAACACCAAAAGAACGCATGCGTTAAAGACTTAATCCCATTATTGATTTTTTTAATGGCTCAAAAAGGGGTAAGCCCCCTACTTTTAAAACGCTAAACGCATTCCAATATTTCCGGTGATATTGATCATTTTGTAGTCCAATCCAAACCTAGCCCCTACCCCAGCATTCACATAAAAGCTTTTGAATAACCTTATCTCTCCGCCTGTAGTGATGTTCGCAAAAGTGTTGTAAAGCTCGCCTTTTCTATAACTCAAAATGTTATCGCCAATGAAACGCACCAATTTATCCCCCATTGATCGCACCAATAGATCCCTACCAATGCCACCAATCGCATAAAAATAAGAGTTTGTATTGAAATAATGGCGGTTTTCAAAAGCAAAATCAATCATTAAAACGGATTTTTTAGACGGATCCGCATTCGCTTTAAACTGGTTATAGAGTGCGTTATTCATTACCCCTTCTAAACCGGTCATGCCGATATAATAATACCTTAAACCAATTTGAGGTTTGACAATCACGCTCTTGTTTTTAAACATGAAATCATACCCGTAATTGACTCTCGCGTTCGTCGTCCATGCGCTGTATTTATAAGACTGGTTGATCACAGAAAGCAAAGTGTCAGCGGAACTGATTTGGGTTTTATTAGCCCCCCAAGTTTCATTGACGCTAAAAGTTAGCTCGCTCTTTTTAATGAAAGCTCTCGCATACAAGCCCACATCCACATTATCCGATTTAGAATTAGTGATGCGTTCATAAAACCCGCTATACCCATAAGCCGCATACCCTCCAACAATCACACCCTTAATAAATCTGTCATAGCCCACATTGACACCATAGAGCGTTCCTGTGCCGTTTTCCACAAAGCTCACGCCCCCAACGCCGGTTGCCCAAAGATTATTTTTTAATTTATCCCTTTGAGAATATTTTAAAATCACATCCATCGCATTAGGGATAGCGTCGGCAAATCTTTGGTTTTTAAGGCTGCTCAAGCGTTCGCTAAAATCCGTTGAGTCAAAAGAAGCGAAATTAGAAAGTTTGGCTAAACGGCCCATTTGTTGCGTGTAAGTGTTGAGCTGTAAAACATCGGTGGAATTGTTTTTAAGATGAGAGTTAGAAAGCATGCCTAAAGCGCTGGTAATATCTTTCATTAAGGTAACAATGTGTTCAGTGGGATTGTCTTGCAAATAATAAGGAGCGAACAAGGGATTGCCCCCCTTAGCCACAAAAAGCTCATTCAACCACAGAATGGAATTATTGCCCGCAGATTTGATCGCATTCAAACTAGCACTGCCTTGAATGTATTTAATGTAATACTCCAAACTAGGGGCATGAATATCCATGGGCTTATCAGAGACGCTAACTTGAACTTTATCATAAAGGATAGATGAATACACCATTTGCCCTTGATTGTCTTTAAAGCTCACCACAAGACCCCCATCTTTAATATTGACCGGTTGGTTGTCATAGCTTAACGAATCGCCATTTAATTGCATGCGTTTGCCATTAAAGTCAATCAAGGTGTAGAGTTTGAGGTAATCGCTCAAGCTCCCTCCACGAATGATTTGATTGTCATAACCATAAAACATGCGTTTAGCGTCCATAAGCGTGTAAGTGCCCTGTTTAAGCTGTGTGTTTAAGTTGATTAGTGTCTGGTTGTTATAAGACATGATCGTAGAAGTGTTAGTTACGCTCAGTATCGTTCTATCAGTTGGGCGCTTGAGATTGAAAGTCAATGGTCCTTCGCTCTTGAAATCGCCCCCCACATTCAAACCATTTTCATTCGTGCTGAGAGCCGCTCCTTTTACCACATTGAGATTACCGCTGATATTAACCCTGTAATTAGAGTTATTGTTAAAAGCGTTATTCACGATCAAGTTGTTGGCTTTAAAAGTGGAATTTGGCTCTAAATTTAAAGTCCCAATAGTCGTATTTTGTAAGACTTTTGAAAAATCCACTAAGCCGTTCGCTTTAATTGTTCCTAAGAAAGCGAAATTATTGGCATTCACTTCTAAAGTTTCATCGGTTGGAGCGCTTGTATTTGAAAAATCAGCTTTTTTCTCGCTCATGCAATTTAAAACATTCACGCAAATCTGGCCTTTTTGAACTCTAATGTCATTTTTAGGAGCATTCAGCGTTAAGCCGTTGGTAGCGTTTAAAGTATCTAATGAAATGTTAGAAAAATCTTTAGAAACAAAAGAAAGCCTGCCCTGATATTGCGTGAAATTGATCGTATTTTTCCCGTTAAAAATAATGGACTTGCCCGCTACAAAATCCAATTCTCCCCCTGTGGCGTTACTGAACGAGCTGTTATTCACAAACACATGGTTTTTAGCCACAAAACTGAAATTCCCTTTTTGCCAGAGATTGCGCAAGCCTTTAGGTTTGAGCAAAGAACCCATGCCCAATTGTTTTAACTCATCTTGTAAGGGTTTAGGCAGTATGGATCCCAAACCTTGATGATAAACGCCTCCAAAGCCTTTATCAGCGATGATTTTATTGATCATTTGCCCTAAGACTTGATTGCTCATGATCTTATTCACTACGCCTTCGCCTAACAAATCGTTCAGCACTTTTTGACCCATTCCAGAAATCGCACCCAATAATTCTTTGCTAGGGTTAGTGATGCTATTTAAAGCGATATTGACTAACACACTCAAATCCTGTGGGCCCAGCCAAGAAATGAGCTTATTGATTAAGGGGGCTTGATGGATCATCTGATTGAGAATATCCCCAAAGGTCGTTTTATTCAAGAAACTCTGTAAGTCTTTGGCATCAGCACTAGAGCCTATTTTATCAAGGGCTTGATTTAACCCTCCAGGCACAAAATTATTGGCAAAAGCGCTCAAACTTTGCTTGCCATACCAAGTATTGATAAAATTCTCTACATTTTCAATCCCTAAAGTTTTAACAATAAATTTTTCAAACCCTGAAGAATGGGCTTGGATTTGCTCTAAAAGCATTTGATCGATCTCTTTTCTTTTTATAGGATCTAGAGCGTTTAAAAGCCCGTTTTCACCAAAAACATCGCCCACCGTTTTAGAATTTAAAATTTCCATGATCGCGTTTTTAAAAGCGCTCACGCCTAAGAGGTTATTCACTTCGGTAGGGCTAAGCAAAGAGCTTAAAGTCTTAGATCCAAAATCTTTAGGGATCATGCTGGCTAGATCTTTAGGGATAGCGTTATTGTTCAAACTCTCTTCATAAATGATATTAGAAAGAATATTCCCCAAGCCCTTTCCCCCAAAAAGCTTTTCAATGCCACCTTGCCCCAGATAAGAAAAGATTTTATCGGTCCCTTGAGCGTCAATATTGGCTTGATTGAGCACTAAATTAGTGCCGCTTTCAAAAGACACATTCGCGCTCCCTCCGCTCCCCCAAGCGTTCCCGCTGCCGATGGTTCCGGTAATGTAGATGTTTTTAGCCCTAAAATTAGCGTTAATATAGCCCAAATAAGGCGAAGTGGAATGGATCAATTGCCCTAAATTAGTCTGCCTAAACATCTGGCAAGTGTTATCCCCAACCGCGCATGGCTCTTTATACCCATCGCCTCCAAACCACACCACGCTATTAGTGTTCGTTTGCCCTTCTTTGATTGCCCCTACCACGAGATTGCCTTGAGAGAAATGGTAATTAGCCGTGTTGGAAAAATTATTGATAATACCCAATAAACTCTTCCAATTTGCTTGAGTTAAAGTGATACCATACTTTTCAAAGATACCAAAAAGAGTTTCAAAACCATTCGGGCTATTGAGATTGAGATTGTCTAAAGCCCCTGAAGCAATAAGCTTAGCCATTTTAGGCAAAAATTCCTTACCCAAGCTAGCAATCATGTTTAAATCCTGCTTAGTGATAGCCTGATTATAAATGCGTAAGGCCTGTAAGGGTTGGTTTTGCGCGTTATAAGTCCCTGGTATCTCATTACTTTGATTAAAGCCTTTGATATTGCTCGTTAAATAATAAGTACCGGCCTTATCGCTTGTGTAATTATAGGAATTCACGCTTTCATCATAAGGGTTTTTTTGGTAATCATACAAACTAGGAGCGAGATTAAACATCTCATTATTAGAAGTGCCGTTTTGAGAGATCTGCACTTTCAAGCGGTTGTTATGCAAGGTTTCTGTAATCGTTTCAGTCGTATTGAGCGGGTTAGTGAAACTCCACGAATGAACGCCGTTATTAAACGAGTAATCAGCCTTTTCAATCTGTATGCCGTAAAAACGGATCTTTTCATAGCCGTTATTCCCCATTAAGCCATCAATATTTTGGGCTTGCAACACATCATAAACGGAAGCTTTTTTATCCCCCCCAAATAGATTCATATAAGACAGATTCAAAATCCCTTTAGACCCAAAACTAAAATTCCCTTTAGCGTTGATCGCTAAATTGTTACTGCCATTGCCTAAAAGGTTTAAAGCGCCATTTAAAAGAACGCTTTGAAAATTCAGGGTGCTGTTGTTGCTTAAATCAAATGAAGCGTCTGCATTAAAGGTCGCTAGTTTAGTGAAAGAAATTTGAGAATTATTGGTATAAAAACTCACAGGAGCGTTAAAAACGCTATTGCCATTGAAATTCAACAAGCTTGATCCATTGAGATTGAAATTCGTTTCCCCTTCTACGCTAAGTGCATTAAAGCTCGCTTGAGAACTTTCAGCTAGATTCATCGTAGAGTTTTGTTTAAAAGTGGAAGCCCCTTGGAAATTGATATGGATATTTTTAGCCCTTAAATTGAGTGTAGATTGAGCGAATGTAGCGTCCCCTTTGAAATTAATAAGGCGTGCAGAGTTGCCAAAATCAGGCGTTTTACCAAATAAAGGAATGCCATAAAAAGTTACATTAGCGTTATTGAAACTCGCTTGATTGAAACTTAATTGAGCGTTAGGGTTCAAGTTCAAATAAGACACCCCGTTAAAAGCGGTTGCGCCGTTAAAATTCGCTACGCTATTGTTGTAAAAAGAAAGGCTTGAAGCGTTTTCTAAAGCCGTTTGGGTTTGGCTATCCCCAATATTAATAGCAGCGTTGGGCTTGACTGAAAGCCTGGAATGATTGAAAGTAACATTCCCATTCAATGAAGACTGATTCACATTTTTAGACACATCAATGACGATTTGAGAGTTATTGAAAATAATGTTATTAGCTTTCAAATCATAGCGAATGCCCCCTCCTAAAATAGAATTAGAAAAAATCAAATCCGTATTTGCAACCATATTCACATATGATGAAGCGCTCTCAGTCGCTCCGTTAATATTAGTCCAACCGCTAAAAGTGGTGTTTTCAAAAGTGATACGCCCTGAATTAAAATTAAAGCCTCCCCATGTGAAATCCCTAAAGTTAGAGTTTTTAATCTCCATAGAAAGCCTGGAATTAAAATTCGCCCAAGAATGCTGGCTCGCGCTGGTTTGTAAGCCCATAGCCACGGTTTGGAAATTCGTGTAATTCAACCCGTCAGCGTTCAAGGTTTCATCAGCGTTAAAACTAATCGTCGCCCCACCGCCAGCATTAGGGTTGCCGACATTAAAATTATTCGTTAAAAAGATATTAGTCGCGTTGAAATTGCCATGCAAATACAGCAAATTATTCTTACCAAACCAGATCGATCCGCCATTGTCATTAGCCTTTTCTTGAGCGCTCCCTAAAAGCAAAGTCCCTACCACCGTAGCCCCAAAGTTCAGCGACCACGCAAAAGCGCTAGAGCCAATAAGGTCTTGATTTTTATAAGGCGCGATATAGCACACGCCAACGCACACCGGGGTTTTTCCTGGAATGAAATCAAATTGCTTCCTTATTTGACTCCAAATATCCTTAAAATCAGCGTCTGTGTGGAAAGGCGAAGAATGGATAGTGAAATATTTATAGGTGATAGAGCCCGGATTAAAAGTCTCTTCAAAAACAAATTTTTGGCCGTTGCTTTGGGTGAATTGCACAAAAAAAGTGTTATTATCCGCTCTTAATAGAGTCCCTCGTTCGCCACCATAATGGATCAGATTCCATAAATTTTTTGAAAAAGCGTTATCCGCCACAATTTCATTATTGTATTTAATGTTATTCCCGCTTAAAAGCGTGTAGGTGGTGTTGTCAGTCAAATCCCTTTCAATATTAAAAATACTATTATTGTCAATAGCGATTGATCCTTGAAGGCGGCTGAAAGGATCGCTGTTAATGAGCGTGTTTGTGCCTTTAAAGGTGGTGTTTTTAGTGTCATTAAACGAATAGCTACCGCCATTAAACGAGTTATTATTAAAAATAAGGTTTTGCGCTTTGGCGTTGATATTATAGGAATTGAAAGTGTTGTTTTCTAGGGTCAGGGAATTCCCGGCGCTGTTTTCACCCCCTTTATAAATCAAAGTGCCGTTATTATTGAAAGTTACTCCGCTAATGGTGGTTGTGCCATTGCTATTGGCGTTATCCACGCCAAAATTCCCCCCTCCATTCACAGACCCCCCATTAAAAGTAATATCATTCGCTTTAAGGTTAAAGCCTCCATGCGGAGTTTGGTTGCTAAAATTTGCGTTTGTTACATTCAAGTTGCCGTTATTGACAATGAAATTCATCCATGAATTTTGCAAACCGGCTTTATCGTTATTCAAATGAGCGTTAGCGATATTCAAACGCTTTTGAGCGTTAAACACTAAAGTCGCACCCCCACCGGTTTGAGCGCCATTACCAGAGCGAATCGTGCCGGTAATATCAATTTGATTGGCTTTAAAAACGCCTTGAATATAGCCCACTAGCCCCCATTCAGCCCCTGAAGTTTTCCCAAAACCCACCACGCTATTAGAAGTGGGATTCGCCCCAGCAAGAAAGGGGGTAGTTTGGTTGAACACTAAAACGCTGTTAGTGCCGCTATAATCTTGCGTGAAAACGCCTGTGCCAGCGATCTTCCAAGTCGTCATGCCGTTGAGATAGAACACGGTGTTACTGGCGTTATTATTGATATTTTTAAGATGAAATACCTCATTATGGATATTCACGCAATGCGTATACCCTAGAGTGCATAAACGAGTGAGCGTGATCCCATTATTAAAATTTTCTTTGATGTAGTAAGTCAAGCCGTTATCGGTGAATTGGACATTATAAATTTTAGTGCTGCTTGGTGCGGTTCTATTTTCATCCACTAATTTACCGCTAGGATTTTCCCCACTAATCCAACGCAACATTTGATACAAAGCGTTATTATTATCCTTATAATCCACGCTTTTAGCGTTAAGCAATTGGTAAGTCGTGCCTACGCTTAGGCTACTCAAAAGCCCTTGCATGTTGAAAACAACGCCCTTATTGAAAGTAAAATCCGTTTGAGCGCCGTTTATTTTGAATTGGTTGTTCACATTAAAAGCGTCATCAGTAAAACTGACTTTAGGGGTATTATTGAAATTAAACACGCCCCCATTGAACGAGTTATGATTAAAATCCACTTGCTTGGCGTTAAAACTAAACGATCCGCCATTAAACGAGTTGTTATTAAAAGCGTTTGTTTGCTCTGCATGATTAAAACTAAACGAACCGCCATTAAATTTGTTTTCATTAAAGGCGTTATTCGCGCCATCAAAAGAATAAGAAGCGTCATCTAAAACGGATTTTTCAATGGTGGTCTTGCCTTGAAACTTAAAATTCCCTGCTAAAAAGTTCGTGTTTTTAAAATTGTAAGAATTTTCAGCGCCTTGAAATTTGTAATAAGCCTTGTTGAAATTCACGCTATCAAAAGCGCCATTACCGGTAAAATCATACCCCCCACCCGTCCAATCGTAAAAATCAGACTGAGAAACATTGATCTTGCCGCTCCCAGAGCTATCCCCTAACGCCATAAAAGTCATATAAGAATTTTGTGAAGTGGTTTTTAGGTTTTTAAAATCAGCTCCAGCGATATTAATTTCAGTCGCACCCACAAAATTCAAAGTCGCCCCCCCACCGGTTTGAGCGCCGTTACCAGACATCATGTTACCGGTGATATAAACCCTATCGGCTGTGAAAGTGCCGGTAATATAGCCCGTTTTCCCCCAATTGACTCCCTCATACCCCCCAAAACGCACCGTGCTATTAGATTTAGGGATCGCACCATTAGCCCAAGGGGTCGTAGCGTTAAAGACTAAAGCACTGTTTTTCCCGCCATAGGTTTGAGCAAATCTCGCATTAGTGTAATTCCAAGTGTTCAAGCCGTTGAGGTAGAAAATCGTGTCAGCTCTATCATCATTAATATTTTTTAAATTAAAGACATTGTCATGGATATTCACGCTATTGGTGTAGTAAATATTGTTCGCACCATAATAGACAGATTGTAAAACAATAGAATTAGGGCTAAAAATTTGTCTGAAATTATAAAGCGTGCCGCCTAAATTGTAAGTTACATAGTAAGTGTGGGTGTTGTTATTGGAAGTGGCGTTTTTGCTGTTGTCCTTTGTGGCTTGCGCGTTTTTAAGCCTGATGATATTCCATAAGTCGCTGACATCATTATAAGTGATGTTGCCATTTTTCATGCTAAAGAGCGTGTAAGCACTTCCTATGCTAGGCGTGTAATTTTGAATGTTAAAAATCGCATTAGGATTAATGGTAACTTTACCGGTCATATTAACAAAGGGTGAAGTGGGGTTGTTGATCGTGGTTGTGCCTTGAAAATTAACATGAGCATCAGGTCTATTAAAAACGAACCAACCCCCATTGAAGGTCAAATTATTAAAAGTAATATTGCTTGCATTAAGAATATAGGCATTTCCTATAGTATTAGTGTTGCCATTAGGCATGCTCCCTAGAGTGCTGTTATTAAAGGTGACGCTATTGGCGTTAAGATTGAGTTTGTAATGATTGATATTAGAGTTAGTGAAAGTGATGCTCCCCCCAATACCATTCCCACCCTTATAAGTGAGCGCACCATTATTGTTGAAAGTTACTCCGCTGATGGTGGTTGTGCCATTGCTATCCACATTATCAAAGCCAAAATTCCCACCATTGACAATCCCGCCATTATAAGTGATCTTTCGCCCCATAGCATTAAAGCCTCCATTAGGGGTTTGGTTGCCAAAATCTGTGTTTGTCAAATTCACGCTGTTATTGGAAATCAAATTGATCCAAGAAGTTTGCGTCCCGGCTCTGTTATTTTGAAAATAAGCCCCATTAGCGCTTAATTCGTTTGAGCTTTCAAAAACAAGTATCGCGCCTCCGCCGGTTTTTAACTCATTACCCGATCCAACAGCTCCTGTGATAAAAATATCCCTAGCCTTAAAAACCCCTGTAATAAAACCGATATAGCCCTTTTCCCCAAACCACACAGAAGAATTATTGGGCGTTGCGGAAGCGTTTTTTGTCCCTATATACAATTTGCTATTGTTATAGTTTTGCGTAAAACTCCTACTCCCCCCAGCCCAAGTGCGTAAGGGGCTGACATAGTAGGATTTGTTGCTGTTATTTTCATTCACGCTATTGAGCCAATACACCGAACTCTTATAATCTTCAGCGCTCAAAGCTGAAACAAACCCTAGCCCTAAGAAGATTTTTTTGTTAAAGGATACGGAAAGATTTGATTGCGTTTTTAAGGAATAAATTGTCAAAGGCGAGTTTTTGATTGTATATTTTTTAGCGATTTTCTTTTTAACGCCCTTAAACGAGCGGTTTTTAAAGCGTTTGTTTTTTAAATCTATTTTATTGTTTTTATAAATCATGGCTTAACCCTTTTAAGAATTATTATACAACAAGAATAACCCAACTCCCTTAACAACCAGCAATCTATCTTATCAATCTTAATAGCAACGATCAATCAGTTGCTTGATAGCACGCCCTTTAAAAAGCGTAACTATAAGCCGCCTGGATAAAAACGCTCTCTAAAAAATAAGAATTTTTAAAAGAATTTCTGGTGTTTGAAAAAGGGATTTTAGCCCCAAGCTCTACGCGGTGGTGGTGATCAATCGTGCTGCCAAGCCCCACATTAAACAAGCCGTTATAACCCATAAACGAACTATTTTTCATGCCTAAATGGTTGCTTTGATAAAAATACCCTATCCCAAGCCCCCCATACACCCCAAAGCTGTATTTTTTGTAAGTGTAAAAATCGCTTAACACATCAATATTTAAACTCAATAAAGAAGTGTTAATCGTGTGCAATGCGGTGGGTTTTATCGCCATAAGGTAAGAAAATTCACCCCTTAGCACTAGAGCTTTAAAAAAAGCGAATTGATACCCCCCTTTAGCCCCCCATAAAAAAGCCGTATAAGAAGAATCGCTAACGGGTTTTGGGGTTATTTCAATAGGGGCCAAACCCACCATAGCCCCAAAATAAATATGGCTTTTTTTAGGCTCAAACGCCCCTAACAAGCCCACCCATAAAGCCAAGATTAAAGCAATTTTTTTCATTCTAAAGTTTTTTGGTTTTGATAAAACCGCTTGATTTTGTCGTCTATGGGAGCGAGCAAACGATAAAACACCGGCACAATCAGTAAGCTTAACACCATAGAAATCATCAAGCCCCCACTCATCGCAATCCCTATAGGGGATTTCATCGCCGCTCCATCCCCACTCGCCAACGCTAAAGGCAGCATGCCGCAAACCATCGCAATGGTTGTCATTAAAATCGGTCTTAAACGGGTTTTACCGGCAAATAAAATGGCTTCTTGGATATTCAAACCTTTTTTACGCTCTTCATTCGCCACATCAATTAAAAGCGTGGCGTTTTTACCCACCATACCAATGAGCAAAATCAAGCCTATCATAGAGAACATGCTCAAAGGCTGATGGACTAAACCTAGAGCAAAAAACGCCCCTGAAAAGCTTAAAGGCATGGTAACCATGATGATAAAAGGCTCTAAAATGGACTCATACAACGCCGCTAAAATCATATAAATCAACACAAACGCTGTCGCTAGAGCGATCAAAAACTCCCCATTGGTCTCTTTAGCGTTATCCGCTTCACCGGTGAATCTGTAATTCGCCCCTTCAACCAGCCATTCTTTAGTGTTTTTACTCACTTGCGTTAAAATTTCCCCTAAAGAGATACCTGCTTTAGGCTGAGCGAGCACCGTAACGCTGCGTTGGCGGTTATAGCGAGAAATACTAGACGGGCTTTTAGTTTCTGTGATTTCCACTAAAGCGTCTAAAAACATCAATTTATCGTATTTATTACGCACTTGCAAGCGTTTGATGTCTTCTACAGAAACGCGCTTGTTATCAGGCACTCTAATGATCATGTCGTATTCTTTACCATCTTCTTTGAACACGCTCGCTTGAGAAGTCCCAGAGAAAGCAGAGCTTACCACTGAGCCAATGGTTTGAGCGCTCACGCCGTATTTGTTGGCGTTTTGTCTTAAGATTTTCAGTTGCAATTGCGGTTGCGATTCGCTCGTACTCGTATGGAAGCCTTCGATCTTGCCTTTTAATTCAGGGCTCTCTAATAAGAATTTTTTCAAATTCGCCACGCTTTTATCCACCGCTTCTTGAGAATGGGAAAACACAAAGGTTTGGAAGGGCGAACTATCCCCACCGCCCCCTAAAAGAGCGACTTCAGAAAGATTAATAGTATCTAAATCTTTAGCTTCAGGCATGCTTTTTAATTCTTTCCTTAAAGCGCTCATCAACTCAAATTGCCCTAATTCATGCTCTTTTTTACGCTCTTTTAAAGGTTTGAGTTGCACAAAAATCTTAGCCTTAAAAGGGTTTTGCGAGGTGCCATAACCCACTTGCAAGGTGGTAAATTCCACCTCAGCATGCTTTTCAATCGCTTTTTGAAAGATCTTACTCTTTTGCGTCATGTAATCTATACTCACGCCCGGTTTAGCCTTAAGCCACACTAAAAACCTCCCCCTATCTTCTTTCAGCATGAACTCCATACCCAATTTAGAAGCCACAAAAAGCGAACCCACAAACACCAAAACCACCGCTATAAAGATGATGAGCTTGTGGTTTAATACCCATTGGAGCAATTTGGTATAACGAGACTCTAAAACCTTAAAAAAAGGCTCACTCCACACATAAAAACGAGAATGCCTAGGATTGACCACGACTGAGCTTACCATGGGGATAATCGTAACGACCACCACATACGAGAGAGCGATCGCTAAAGCCACCGTGATCCCAAAGCTTTGGAAAAAGCGCCCGATAATGCCTTTCATGTTCCCTATAGGCACAAAAACAGAGAGCAGCATCGCTGAAATCGCCACTAGAGCAAAGCCAATCTCCCTCACCCCCTCATAGCTTGCTTTTCGTTTACTCATGCCCATTTCTAGCTTTTTATGGATGTTTTCAATCACCACGATCGCATCATCAATGATAATCCCTATCGCTAGCGTTAAAGCCACCATGGTGAGCATGTTTAATGAAAAGCCCATCCATTGGATGAGCGCAAAAGTCCCCATGATAGAAATAGGGATAGAGATCGCTGAAACAAGGGTGATCGTGCCGTTACGCAAGAACGCAAACACCACTAAAACCGCTAAAATCGCTCCTAAAATCAAGTCAAATTTCACGTCTTCAATAGAGGTGCGGATATAGCTCGTAGTGTCTAAAAAGGGTTTGATTTCATAGCTGGGGCTAATGGCTTGAATGTGTTTTAACGCTTCATACACCCTATCTACGATTTCAATTTCATTCGCTCCGGCAATCTTTTGGATTTCTAAAATCACACCGGGTTTGTCTTTAAAGCTCGCAAAAGTGTTGTCTTCTTCCAAACCGATTTCAATCTTTGCAATATCGCCAAGACGCACATGATTACCCACTTGAATCTTTTCTACATCCGCCACGCTATAACTATTCGCATTAATCAAAATAGACAATTCCCTTTGGCTATTGACAATGCGCCCCCCATCAATTTCCACATTCTCCGCTTTAAGCGTGCTGAAAAGATCCGCATAAGTCAGGTTGTATTTATTCATCAAAGTGGGATCCGCATAAATCCTAATCTGGCGCTCCCTAAAGCCGTTGAGCTGCACGCCCCCTACCCCATTGATTTTTTGGAGCATGGGTTTAATGGTGTTTTTGGCGTAGTCATTAAGGGTTGTAGCCGGCACGCTTGAACTACTCACGAATAACGAAATAATGGCTTGGCTGTCGGTATCAAATTTATTGATAGAGGGTTTTTTAATATTGGAATCATCAAAACGCACCGAAGAAATTTTATTAACCACATCGTTTAAGGCTTCTTCATTAGGCTTTTCTAACTCAAATTCAATGACAACAATACTCACATTTTTAGAGCTCGTGGAAGTAACCTTTTTGATCCCATCAATCCCCATCACCGCTTCTTCAATCTTATCGGTTACCTTACTCTCTATGATTTCAGCGCTAGCCCCAGGATAAGTCGTAGTAACCACCACCGTAGGCAGATCAATTTTAGGGAAAAGCGCCACGCTCAATTTTTTAAAACCCATAGTCCCAAAAAAGACAATCGCCAAAGCAAACATCAAGGTCGTAATAGGACGATTAATCGCTGTTTTATACATCAAAATATCCTATTATTTCGTTTGGATAAACCCATCGCCAAAAAGCCCCACTGCCATAGGCTTAGACAAAAGGGCTTCAGCACTCACTTTTCTGGTGTTTTCATCAACCGTGGGGTAAATCTTGGTGATTTTAGCTTCATGCTGATTGGAGTCCCCATCTATGGAGTAAGTGTAAGTATCCCCCACTTTGACTGCATTAATGTATTTAGAATCAAATTCAATAACCAATTTCCTGGCATGGCTGACTAGTCTCAATAACACCGTGTTATTCGCGCTCACCCCTTCGCCCACCTGAATGTTTTTACTCGCTATTACGCCATCAAAAGGGGCTCTTAGAATGGTTTTATTCAATACCGCAATAGAATAAGCGTAATCCGATTCCAAACGCCTGTAATTGAACTCATAACTCTCTAGAGTGTTTTTATCCACAGCGCCCCCAATTTTGCTGTATCGTTGGTATTGCTTTTTAGCAAAAATGAGTTGTTGCTCGGTAGAATCGCTTTGAGCCTGTTTGTCTTGATTATACAAAAGCAACAAAACATCGCCCTTTTTGACCACGCTCCCCTCAGTAACCTTAATGCTATCCACAATCCCTGTGCTGTCTAAGGTGAGTTTGGAATCTTGTATCGCTTTCACATTGAAAATCGCATACACTTTTTCGCCAGCTTCCAAATTCAAAAAACTCAAAAAAAGTCCTATTAAAATTTTTCGCATCATTTTTATTCCCTTAATGCACATAGTCATCTATTTTATGCCCGCTGTTGAAAATGTAATTGGCTTTTTGCACTTCATAATTATTGAGCGCTAAATTATAAGCCACTTCCGCATCAAAGCGCGTGGTTAAGCCCCTTAAATAGGTGGTGAAATCCACTAAATTAGCGTCGTATTTCCTTTTAATATTGGCAAAAGAAAGATTAGCCGCATCCAAACTAGCCTTTGAAGATTCAATCTTGGCTCTGGCAATATCAAGCGACTTTCTGTAAAGCTGTTCGTCTTTTTCTTGTTCTAGTTTTTTATACGCTAAATTCTTTTCATTCGCTAATCGGCCTAGCATGATGGATTGTTTTTGCAAGCTCAATCCTATATCATCAAAAATATTCAAAGTCGCAGTAACCCCAGCCGTATTTTGCTGACCTGGGAAGAAGTTCCCAAAACTCCCCAAAGCGTAAGCGGGTTTTTGGATCCAAAAAAGCCATGAGTCAAACACATCTATCTTGGGGTAATAATTGAGTTGCTTGTTTTGGTATCTAAGCGCGGAAATTTGCTCCCTTAAAGAAACCAAATCCTGCCTTTCTCTTAATTGCAAATTAGGCACATCAATCGTAGTCTTTTTCAAATTTTTCACACTGAGATTGGTGAGGTATTCTAAAGTCAAGCGGTTTTGCTCCAAAGCAAATTGCATGTCTAAAATATCGTATTCGCTCAAATTCCCTTGCGCTTTTAAGCTTTGCAAATCATCAATCGTAGTTAGCCCTTTGTCATAGAGTTTGGTAACCCTTTTAATGTCTGTTTTGATTTGCTCTAATTTCTTTTGTAAAGCGATCATGCGAGCTAAATTATTAAAATACTCATAATATTGTTGCACCACTTGCAAATACACGCTTTGGCGGCTATATTCTAAATTAGCCACAGTGGAGCGGTAAGTCGCAGACTTTTCTTTGACATTATTCACATCGCTAAAGCCATTAAACACATTCAATGTGACTTGAGCTTGGAGTTGTTGCGTGTTGTAATGCTTAAAGTGCGGAGTATCCCTATTTTCATTCTTAAAATTATAACTCGTATTTAAGGTGGGTAAAAACATCGCTTTGGCGATGGTATGGTTCTTCATCGCTTGCTTGACACTGAGTTCTTGCGCTTGCAAACTGAGATTAGTGGTAGCCCCCTTTAGCAATTCATAAAGCCCCAAAGCGGCTTTATCGCTTTTTTCATGGTATTTAGCAATCTCTTGATTGATAGTGGTCGCTGTTTCTTTGGGCGAGGGCAAAAAACTCGGTGTTGCTTCTAAAGAACTTGTCGGCGGATCAATGAGCTTTAAATTCTTATGGCTGTAATTGTTAAGGATTTGCTTGATTTCATCTGGGGTTTTAGAGGGGGTTTGGGCTAGAATTAAAACTGCACACAAGCCCCATAAACTAACATATCTTATAATAGTTTTCATCATAATAGTTTTCATCAAATCCCCCTATCGTCTGGTTTTAGCATGCACTAATTGCACTAAATATTTTGCATTTTCTCTGGGTAAATCCGGCAGCATCCCATGCCCTAAATTAAAAATATGCCCTTGATTGCCCATGACTTTTAGAATCGTTTCAACCCCTTCTTCTAAAGCGTTTTTATCATAAAGGCGGGTGGGTTCTAAATTCCCTTGCAAAACATACTTACCGCCTAAAATCTTTTTTGCCGCAGTTAAAGGCGTGCCCCAATCCACGCCAAACACATCAAATTCCCCGTCTATACTGTCCAAATAAGCACCAATCCCTTTAGGGAAAAGGATAACCGGGATATGCGCATAGCGTTTTTTAAGCTCTTTAGAGATTTTTTTCAAATAATCCCAACTGAATTCCAAATACGCTTCTTTTTCTAAAGCGCTAGCCCATGAGTCAAAAATCATCACCGCATTGACCCCTGCTTGGATTTGAAGGCTCAAATACTCTATCAATTCAAGGCTTAATTTTTCTAAAAGCGCTTTTAAAACTTCAGGCTCGCTGTAAAGCATTTTCTTGCTTTTGGCATACGATTTGCTCCCCTCGCCTTCTATCATGTAAGTCGCTAAAGTCCAAGGCGATCCGCAAAAACCGATTAACGCTTTCTCTTTAGAAAGCTTTTGGCGCGTTTGAGAAATCGTATCATAGACATAGTTTAGTTGTTTATAAGCCCCTATTTTTAGGCTTTCCACGCTTTTTAAATCCGTAATAGTCTCTAAAAAATGCGGCCCCTTTTTAGGGATAAACTCCAAATTCAAGCCCATTTCCAAAGGCACTACTAAAATATCGCTAAACAAAATGGCCGCATCCACGCCTAAAATCTCTACCGGCTGTAGGGTAACTTCTGTGGCTAAATCGCTATTTTTACACAATTCCAAGAAACTCCCCGCTTTTTTACGGCTCTCTTGGTATTCGCTAAGGTAACGCCCTGCTTGTCTCATCATCCAAACGGGCGTGTAAGGTGTTTCCTTTCTAAAACATGCATCAATGAAAATCATCATAAATCCTTAAAGGTTTGTCTAATTATGGTTTTTATACTCTATGCTCTATAGTTAGTTTTTAAAATGAATATTTTACCCTAAAAATCTAGTAAAATCATAAAAGGTGAAAGTGATACCAATAGAGTAGATATTCAATCGTGGCGTGCCAAAGGCTTTAGAAAATTTGCTTTGGATAAAATAAAAAGGGATACCACCCCTTGCTTCTATGCTCAAGCCAAAATTTTTAGCCGCATTGAAAAACAAGCCCACACTCCCCACCGCTGATTGGATATTGAATTGATACTTATCAATCTTAGCCCCTAAAATTTGAAGCTGATAGCCTAAGGCGATTTTAGGGATAACCCACCCCTTAAAAAGCCTCACCCCAGCCATAAACCCAGCGCTCATGAAATACGAATCGCCCATTCCAGCATCCAAATACCCCCCTAATAAAGCTTTCTTTTTTAAAACGAACCCTGCCTGAAAGCCTAAAGAAGCGTCATGATAAATTTTATCCATCAAAATAGGAGGGCGGTTTTTAGGGCGGATGGGGGATCTTTTAGTCGTTTCTGCATGCTGGTAAAGATAGCCGATTTTAAAAGAGCCAAAATATTTTTTAGTAGGCTCTAAAGGTTTGAAAAAATCCCCATCCTTTTTGGCCAGTAAAACGCCTTTTAAAAGGCTTAAGATTAAGAAAAATCTAAAAATCAAAGCTTTAATTCCCATTTTTGTTTGGAAAATTCTACAATCTTTCCATGGAATCTCGCATAAAGTTGCGCTAAAGAAATGGCGTTTTCATAAAGCGCTAAGGCGGAATTTAAATTCTCTTGAACGCCTTTTTCAAAAAAATGTTGCAATTCGTCATAATCTTCTATCTCTATGCCTAATTTTTTTAAAAAAAGATAGCTGTATTTATCCACCACCATCACTTCTTTAGCGCACACATAGCATAAAATCGCATCCGCGCTTTCTTTGCCAATGCCCTTTTGATCTAAAAGCCACTCCCTAGTCACTTCTTGTTTAAAATTTTCAAAACTTTGAAAGTCTTTTAAAATATTCTTGCTCAAATCAATCAGTCGTTTGGCTTTTTGGTTATAAAACCCGCTAGGGCGGACACACTCTGCAAGCCTTGAAAACTCCACATAAGCGATTTTTTTAAGATTAATTTCATCATCATCTTCTAAAATGAAAGCGTTTTTTAGATTTTCTAAAGATTTCAAAACGGCTTCAAATTTAGTATTTTGCGTTAAAACCGCCCCTAATAGAGCTTCAAATTTCAAAGCGTTAGGCCACCACCAAGCAGGGGCGTTTTTCAATAAACCCAAGCTCTTTAAAGCCTTTAAAATCTCAAAACTATCCAACACAACAACCGCCTGTAATAAAAAGGAATCAAAAAGAGTATTCTATTAAAAAAGAAGTAAAAATTAAAGCCAAAAGCCAACGCTTAAAGCGTTAGCCCCAACAAACACCTTTCTTAAAACTAAGTTAAAAGCCTTAAGATATTTTGTTGAACGGTATTGGCTTGACTCATCGCATAGCTACCTGATTGCGCCAAAATGTTGTTTTTATTGAAATTCGCGCTCTCTTCAGCAAAATCCACATCCCTGATTTGAGATTCAGCGGCTTTAACATTCACTTGAGTGATGCTGATGTTATTCACGGTGCTAATCATTTGATTTTGCACAGAACCTAAATCAGAGCGGACTTTATCCAACATTTTCATCGCAGACTCGGCAATATCAATCACCACCATCGCACCTCTTAAGGTTGTAACCCCAGATCCCAAGCTTTGATTACCACTAGCGATGACGGCGTTATAGTTCGCGCCACTCGCTGATTTGACATTAGCGTTAAAATTCCCGGTAACATCGCGCAAATTCACCGTGGTTTCTGCCACTTGAGATTCCCCAAAACCAATCGCTGTGAAGCCTAAATGCTGCGAGTCAGAAGCTGAAACCACATTGATGCTCTTAGCGTCTAATCGTGTGAGAGAAAGCCTTCCGTAGTTAGTAGAGCCTTTTGTTAAATCCTGACCGCCATTAACCATCGTTAAAGCGCTAGGCCCGTTACTGACGCTATCGGTTTTGATTTCAATCCCACGACCATCTATACTGCGCAAATTCAAGCGCCCTTTTTGATCGGTATAAGCTTCCACGCCGGTTTCTGAAGTAACCGCATTGATCGCTGCGACCAATCTCCCATCTGAGTCATTTTTCTTAATGTCTGCGATATTACCCAAATGAATCCCATTTAAGGTTAAATTACTCAAACTTCCTGACTGGACCGCCACATCGCTCGTGGTGATAACGCTCGCATAAGCTTTAACCCCTGTTCGGTTAGAGTTCTTGTTAATCACTTCCGCTAACACGCCGATCCCTGTGCCTGCTGAACTAGAGACTTTCACGCTCTCTAAAGTCACATCATTCACGCCATCCACTTGTTTGAAAGTCAAGCTAATATCCCCAGAAGCCGTGATTAACGCGCCTGTAGCGATACGAACCTGACCGATTTTATCGGAAGTGGTAGAGCCGATAGAAGCTTTAATACTTTGGTTAGAATAAGCCCCTACTTGGAATTCTTTGTTAGTGAATTGACCAGATAATAACGCTTGTCCGTTATAAGTAGTTGTGTTACCGATATTGTCTAAACCTTGAATCAAACGAACGATGTCAGATTGAATCGCTTTACGAGATTCTGTAGTTTGCCCATCTTGAGCCGCTTGAGTCGCTTTAACCTTAACAGTGTCTAAGATTTTCAACTGCTCATCCATAGCCTTATCCGCAACCTGGATAATCCCCATGCCGTCATTCGTGTTGGCAATCGCTTGACCCAAACTGCTCGCTTGTGAACGCAAAGAATCCGCCACCGTCATGCCTGATGCGTCATCAGCCGCTTTATTAATCCTTAAACCTGAACTCAACCTCTCCAATGAAGTTTTAAGCGCGTTTTGAGTGAGTGCGGATTGCACATGTGCATTCATCGCATTGATATTTGTATTGACCTGAAAAGCCATTGTTGTAACTCCTTGTTATAAAAAACCCAAAGGCATCCTTGCTTTTGGTTGGAACTATAATCGGTTAAAGTTTGAAATTTTAAAGGGCTTTATTTTAAAAGCAAAATTAGGAGCATGAAAATGGGCTATAATAAAGAAAATTTATACCAAATCTTATTGAATGCAAACACCAATGGATACCATAAAAAACATTCCATTAAGGACTTTTGTTTTACTCTATAAAAGCTCACCAAAATGTGTTGTGTTGGCATCAATTACAGTGCTATTTGTCGGCATTATTCCATCTCTAAATATTCTTGTTATGATAAGATTGATTGATATTGTGGTAGACCTATTGCAAAATCATACGCATTTTGAATACAGCTTGCTATTACCAACTTTGCTACTATGGGGGGCCTTGCTGTTTTTAACGCATGTGTTTTCAGGAATTTTATCAAGCTTGCAAACCATTATTGCTGAACAATTTTCTATAAACATCATCACTCAGCTTGCTAATAAACTCACAAAAGTTAAAAATCTAAATTTTTTTGAAAACAAAGACCATACTATCAAGCTTAACGCTATCCATAACGGTCTATACATCCGTCCCCTAAATTATGTCAGTAATCTATTTTTTAACTTGCAACGCATTATAGGGCTTGTAAGTCTGTTTGGAATATTATTTTCCATTAGTATTTATCTACCCTTTATAATGATTTTTGCAACAGTACCTTGTATTTTCATCTCCAATCATATAGCAAAAAAACATAGTGCTTCCATAGATAAGGTGCTTCCATAGATAAGCTTCAAGACAAAAAAGAGAGCATGCAAAATTATCTATATTCTGGACTAGATAACCAAAAGAACAAGGACAACCTATTATTTAACTTCATGCTAAATTTTCATCATAAATTTATTGAAAACAAAGAATTATATATCAATCATTTTGTGAAAATCGCCCAAAAAAACTTAATGCTTACCATATATGCTGATATTTTAATCACCACTCTAAGTGTCGCATTATTCTTCTTAATGGTTTTTATTATCCTTTCAAAATTAATTGGTGTGGGAGCAATTGCTGGGTATATCCAAGCATTTAGCTCTACCCAACAGCAACTACAAGATTTATCATTTTATGGAAAGTGGTTTTTTGCTATCAATAAATACTTTGAAAATTATTTCTGTATTTTAGATTACAAAATGCCAAAACCAGAAACACAAATCAAATTAGAAGAAAAAATCCATAGCATTACATTTGAAAATATTAGTTTCTCTTATCCTAATTCAAAACTTATTTTTGAAAACTTTAATCTCTCTTTACACTCTGATAAAATTTATGCACTAGTCGGCAAGAATGCTAGCGGAAAAACCACGCTGATTAAATTATTGCTAGGGTTTTATATCCCAAATTCAGGTCAAATTATTATCAATAACAAATACTCGTTACAGGATTTAGAGCTAAACAGCTACCACCAACAAATGAGTGCCATATTCCAAGATTTTTCTCTTTATGCTGGGTATAGCATTGATGATAATCTTTTCATGCAAAACAACCCCACAAGAGAGCAATTAAAGCAAAAGAGAGAAATGCTAAAATCTTTTGATGAAAATTTTCAAAATTGTCTTAATGATTATAGCAACGCATTATTTGGAACACAGTATAATGGGATAGATTTTTCTCTGGGTCAAAAGCAACGCATAGCCACTATAAGAGCCTTTTTAAAACCAAGTCATTGTGTTGTTTTAGATGAGCCAAGCAGTACTATTGACCCCATTATAGAAAAAGAGTTTTTGGATTTTATTTTTAAAAAATCGCGTTCTAAGATGGCTTTAATTATTACACACCGCATGAATAGTGTCAAGCAAGCTGATGAAATTATCGTTTTAGATCAAGGCAAACTTATAGAACAGGGCAACTTTGAAACCCTTATAAAGAAACAGGGCTTATTTTCTGAATTATATTTGAAGCAACAATACTAACGAGCGCTTAAAATGTTTGGTAATTTTGGGTATAATCTCAAAAGATTCAAATTTAAATAAGGAATGCCACCATGTTTGGGAATAAGCAGTTACAGCTTCAAATCAGTCAAAAAGATTCTGAAATTACGGAGTTAAAAAAGGAAGTCAATCTCTATCGAAGCCTTTTAAATTTGTGCTTGCATGAAGGTTTTGTAGGTATTAAAAATAATAAAGTCGTTTTTAAAAGCGGGAATCTTGCAAGCTTAAACAATTTAGAAGAACAAAGCGTTCATTTTAAAGAAAATGCAGAGAGCGTTGATTTGCAAGGGGTTTCTTATTCTTTAAAAAGCCAAAATATTGATGGCGTGCAGTATTTTTCACTAGCCAAAAAAATAGGGGGTGTTGGGGAATACCATAAAAGCGATTTGTTTAAGACTTTTTGCGCGAGCTTAAAAGAGGGCTTAGAGAACGCGCAAGAAAGCATGCAATATTTCCATCAAGAAACCGGCTTGCTCTTAAATGCGGCTAAAAATGGTGAAGAGCATTCTGCTGAAGGATTGGGAACCGTTAATAAAACGAGTCAAGACATTGAGTCGCTTTATGAAAAGATGCAAAACGCCACTTCATTAGCGGACTCTCTCAACCAACGGAGCAATGAAATCACTCAAGTCATTTCTTTGATTGATGATATTGCAGAACAAACCAATCTCTTAGCCTTAAATGCCGCTATTGAGGCCGCACGAGCGGGCGAGCATGGGAGAGGGTTTGCGGTGGTGGCTGATGAGGTGAGAAAACTCGCTGAAAAAACCCAAAAAGCCACTAAAGAAATCGCTGTTGTGGTTAAAAGCATGCAACAAGAAGCGAACGATATTCAAACCAACACCCACGATATTAATTCTATTGTAGGCTCTATTAAGGGCGATGTAGAAGAGCTTAAATCCACCGTGAAAAACAACATGATTGTCGCGCAAGCGGCAAAGTACACCATTTACAATGTCAATAACCGGGTGTTTTGCGGTCTAGCCAAACTTGATCATGTGGTCTTTAAAAACAATCTTTATGGCATGGTTTTTGGCCTTAACTCCTTTGACATTACCAGCCATAAGAATTGCCGCTTAGGCAAATGGTATTATGAGGGTGCAGGCAAAGAGAATTTTTCCAACACTTCAGGCTATAGAGCTTTAGAAAGCCACCATGCGAGCGTGCATGCTGAAGCTAATGATTTGGTTAAAGCCGTTCAAGAAGACCACATTACCGATTCAAAATACCTAGAGCATAAAGTGCATTTAATGGAAGATAGCGCTAAACATGTCAAAGAAAATATTGATAAGATGTTTTACGAAAAACAAGACGAACTCAATAAAATTATTGAAAAAATTCAAAAAGGCGAATGATTCCATTCAATGAAGTGTTTTTATGTTTTCTAAATCCTTAGAAGCTTTACACCATGCCAAACGATACCGCAAAAGAGAGTTGTTTGACCCTTTATTAAAGGATTACGCTTCTAATGATTATTTGGGTTTGAGCGTTAAAAAAGATTTGCTTCAAAACGCTTTTAACAAGCTCCAATTTTTTGACGCTCATTCCCCCAAAGCTTCCATGCTAGTGAATGGCTACCACCCTTTGCATGCAGAGTTAGAAGAGCGATTAGCGGATTTGTTGGGGTTTGAAAGCACTCTTTTAGTGGGGAGTGGTTTTTTGGGCAATCTGGCTTTAATAGACACCCTTTTAGTCAAAAACGCCCTCTTATTCATAGACGAACACTACCATGCAAGCGGGATTTTTAGCACGAAAGCGAAGTCTAATCAAGTGGTTTTTTTCTCGCACAATGACGCTAAAGATTTACAACAAAAACTCTTTAACGCCCCTAAAAATAAGATCAAATTCATCGCCATTGAGGGGGTTTATTCTATGGATGCGAGCATCGCTCCTTATGATTTTTATGCAATCATTCAAGAGATTCCTAACGCTTTTTTAATCGTAGATGAAGCCCATAGTTTTGGGACTATCGGCGAGAATTTATTGGGTTTTTTAGAATATTATCGCATCAAAGAAAAAGACAAAATTATTAAGCTCAGCACTTTTTCTAAAGCCCTTGCGAGTTATGGGGCGTGTATTTTAGCCCCCTTACAAACCATAGAGTTTTTAACCAATCGCGCTAAAAGCGTGATTTACACCACCGCTTTAAGCCTGTTAGACACCGCTTTAACTTTGGTCCATTTAGAATACTTTATCGCGCAAAAACAAGAATTAAAAAATGAGCTTAGCAAACACCAACAGATTATTTTTGAAACTTTAGGCATTAGAACGCCCACAGGATTTTTTACTTTAGAATTTGAAAACAATCTTGCTCTTTTAAACGCCCATCATTTTTTGAAAGAAAGGGGGTTTTTAGTAGGAGCTATCCGCCCCCCTACGGTTTCTAAACCCCTTTTACGCATCTCTTTATCTCTCAAAAACAGCTTAGAAGACACTAAAGAGCTTGCAAACACCCTTTTAAATTATTCTAAAATACAATCTTCTTTTAAGAGTGATTAATGCTAAAAAAGATTTTTTATGGTTTTATCGTTTTATTTTTAATTATCGTAGGGTTGTTAGCCATTCTTATCGCTCAAGTTTGGGTGAGCACAAATAAGGATATTGCTAAAATTAAAGATTATCGTCCGAGCGTCGCTTCACAGATTTTAGACCGAAAAGGGCGTTTGATCGCTAATATCTATGATAAGGAATTCCGTTTTTATGCGCGTTTTGAAGAAATCCCCCCACGATTTATTGAAAGCCTTTTAGCGGTAGAAGACACCCTCTTTTTTGAACATGGGGGGATCAATTTAGACGCTATCATGCGCGCTATGATTAAAAACGCTAAAAGCGGTCGTTACACCGAGGGGGGTAGCACCCTAACCCAACAACTCGTTAAAAACATGGTGCTCACACGAGAAAAAACCCTAACCAGAAAACTCAAAGAAGCTATCATTTCCATACGCATTGAAAAAGTCTTAAGCAAAGAAGAAATTTTAGAGCGCTATTTGAACCAAACTTTTTTTGGGCATGGGTATTATGGCGTGAAAACCGCAAGTTTAGGGTATTTTAAAAAACCCCTTGACAAACTCACGCTTAAAGAAATCACCATGTTAGTCGCCTTGCCTAGGGCTCCAAGTTTTTATGACCCTACCAAAAATTTAGAATTTTCACTCTCTAGGGCTAATGATATTTTAAGGCGGTTGTATTCTTTAGGCTGGATTTCTTCTAGCGAGCTCAAATCCGCTCTCAATGAAGTGCCAATTGTTTATAACCAAACCTCCACGCAAAACATCGCCCCCTATGTTGTAGATGAAGTGTTGAAGCAATTGGATCAATTAGACGGGTTAAAAACTCAAGGCTATACCATAAAGCTTACGATAGATTTGGATTACCAACGCTTAGCGTTAGAGTCCTTGCGTTTTGGGCATCAAAAAATCTTAGAAAAAATCGCTAAAGAAAAGCCAAAAACTAACGCCTCTAATGAAGATGAAGACAACTTGAACGCTAGCATGATAGTTACAGACACGAGCACCGGTAAGATTTTAGCTTTAGTGGGGGGGATTGATTATAAAAAAAGCGCTTTCAATCGCGCCACGCAAGCCAAACGGCAATTTGGGAGTGCGATCAAGCCTTTTGTGTATCAAATCGCTTTTGATAATGGCTATTCCACGACTTCCAAAATCCCTGATACCGCGCGAAACTTTGAAAATGGCAATTATAGTAAAAACAGCGCGCAAAACCACGCATGGCATCCTAGAAATTATACTCGCAAATTTTTAGGGCTTGTAACCTTGCAAGAAGCCTTGAGCCATTCGTTAAATCTAGCCACGATCAATTTAAGTGATCAGCTTGGCTTTGAAAAAATTTATCAATCTTTAAGCGATATGGGGTTTAAAAATCTCCCTAAAGACTTGTCTATTGTGTTAGGGAGCTTTGCTATCTCACCCATTGATGCGGCTGAAAAATATTCTCTATTTTCTAATTACGGATCCATGCTCAAACCCATGCTCATTGAAAGCATCACCAACCAACAAAACGATGTCAAAACTTTCACGCCCATTGAAACCAAAAAGATCACCTCCAAAGAACAGGCTTTTTTAACCCTTTCAGTGCTGATGAATGCGGTAGAAAACGGCACAGGGAGTTTGGCTCACATTAAAGGTTTAGAAGTCGCCGGTAAAACCGGAACTTCTAACAACAATATTGACGCTTGGTTCATTGGCTTTACCCCCACCTTGCAAAGCGTGATCTGGTTTGGGAGGGACGATAACACGCCTATTAGCAAAGGAGCGACAGGAAGCGTTGTGAGTGCACCTGTGTATTCGTATTTCATGCGCAATATTCTAAGCATTGAACCTTCTTTAAAAAGAAAGTTTGATGTCCCCAAAGGCTTGCGTAAAGAAATTGTGGATAAAATCCCCTACTATTCAACCCCCAATTCCATCACCCCCACCCCCAAAAGAACAGACGATAGCGAAGAACGCTTGTTGTTCTAAGCCTACATGGCTATAGGGACTTTAATATCTCCGTAATTGACAGAATCTTTAAAGATTTCTTCCACTTTAGCCACAAGGATACTCACCGCTTGATTGTCTAAGCCCATTTTATGCAACCCTTCGCTCAAAGCGTCCTTATCAAAACCACGTGCACGCACTAACGCAAACACTTCCTCATTGTTAGGATTGATATAAATCCCTAAACGATCCACATTCATCAAGCTATCATAAATGGGCTGTGTCATTTGGATAAACATTTCATTAGTGATCTTTTGCTTGATGCGGTTGGATTTAGAAAGGTAAGCCTCTTTGAGTTTATGCACAATATTTTGCGCCACTCTTATCGTCGCTCTTTTGGTAGCGATTTTTTCTATCTCTTCAGTTGTCTTACCATCCACAATGTGCGAGCTATCCACCCCTTGCGTGAGATACTGACTGCGATTTTGCAACATCCAATAAGGCACATCTTGCAAGAAAGAATTCCTTTGTGAAGTGTTTGGGCAAGTGCAAGCTTGCAGCATCAAAACACCCAATCCGCATAAAAATAATTGCTTGCTTTTTAAAAAAGATTTTTCTAACACGCTATCCCCTTTGATTTTTATTTTACAGAGTGTAACACAAATCTTTAAGGTTTTAAACAATAATTAGGTAAAAAAATAAAAAAAAATAAAATGATTGAAACTCTGTTAAAAAAATCAACACGCAGTTAAGCATTAGAATAAGCCGGGTTCTGTCAATGGATGGCCATTTATCTGGGAAATATTTTGCAATATTCCTCAAGCGAAGCGTGTATCAATTTAGACTTACCATGCGCTTCTTGCTACAAATTGGGTTTGCCCAAACAAGCTAAATTGCTTTAGCTCTGGTGGGCTCTTACCCCACCCTTTCACCCTTACCTTAAAAAGGCGGTTTGCTTTCTGTGGCACTTTCCCTTAGCTTGCGCTAGCCATCCGTTAGATGGAATTTTGTCTAATGTAGCCCGGACTTTCCTCTATTCTAAAATAGCGACCATCTTCTAATGCGTTAATATATTAGAAAAAAGTAGCTTTAAAAGAGTTTAAAAATTAAGGGTGTAGAGGATATTTTTATCATTCTCATAGCTCACAAGGATAAGCTCATTATCCCTAAACCCACAAGCGCTGATATTTTTAATCTCTTTTGGCAAGCCATAAACTTCAAGAATCTCTTCTTTTATAGGATCTATGACTAAAAGCGTGTTAAATTCCTTGCTGAACGCATAAAGCTTATTATCCTTTAAAGCTAACGCGCTGATAACTAACTCGCCCAGTTCCCTTTTTTCTTTAAGTTTGGCATTGCCCAGTTCAAGTAAAAACTCCCCATGCACCTGTTTGTCGCTATTACGCATGGAGATAATAATCAAATCCTTATAGCGCTTGTTAGGAGCGGTGATCAGATAAGTGAATTTAGCCCCTCTTCTTGCAGCGCTAACATAATAGTTTTTCGCCCTAGAAGTTTTTAAGCGGCTGCGTTCCACTTCATCAAAAGAGTTGGCCCCTTCTAAAAAATAAGGGAAGTTTTTAAGCGCGTTAGCGTTTTTGTTAGGAGTGATTTCTACGCTCGTTTTATTATTGCCCATGATCACAATGTTTTCATCTTCGTTAAAATCCGCCCCCACGAACGACCCCACCGTCGCGCTATAATAGCTATCCAACACCATATGGCTATGAATGGTTTTCAAATCGTTACTTACAAGATAAAGGCCTTGGTTTTCTGTAGTAAGGATCGCCTTGTCTTCATTGAAACTCAAATCCGTGATCGCTCCATTCAGTTTTAAAAAAAGCTCTTCTTTTTTTCCAATCTTTAGAGTTTTTGTAATTTCTAAAGGCGAACGCTCATAATCATTATCTTTAGGCAAAGCGCTCAATTTCAAAGGCTCGCCCACATCTCTTCTGCCCAAAACGCTTCTTGGGAATTTCAAATGATTCCAATTCTCCATAGACCAGACCGATTCTTTCAAATTCCAAGAAAAACGCACCGGATCGCTTTGCCCTATGTAAGGGAAAGGCCCGGTAGAGAAAAACGCTTGCACGGCGTTAGAACCCACCACCATAAAGAAAACATAAAAAGCGCTTTTTTGGAGCATGTTTAATGAGCGATCTTTAAAAAGTTGGGCATTAGGGGCAAAGAAGAGCAAAACCGCTAAAAGCACCACCACGCTAAAAAAGACAAAAAGTGCCCAAAACTGCGTGTGCAATCCCAAAATAGCGAGCGCAAAGCCCTGCCCCACATCTTCTAAAGCATGACTACCGGTATGATAAAAGCTCTCATATAACCCGCTACTGGCCATAAGTAATAACAAGGCAATGTATTTAGGCTTAAACCCAAAGCGCACCACCAAAAGCGCCACAGCCCCTATTAAAATCATGTTGATGCGTTGTGCCCAGCAAAAAATACAAGGCGAATCTTTCAAAATATAGCCAAAATAAAAATTCGCCAAACCCACAGGAAAGATTAAAATCCCTAAAACCGCCAAAGAAAAAAGATTATAAAATCGGGTTTCTTTATTCATGCATCCCCCTATAGATTCATGTTAGGCAAAACGCTAGAGCTGTGGGCTATAAAAATGATAAGCTCCGCTAACCACACCACAATCAAAATCCCAAACGCCCACTTTTCTTTTTCAGGCTTTTTAAACGCTATCAAAATAGCGGCTAGACTCAAAAGCAGTCCTAAAAACTCCATGCCGTTCCTTAAAATTTTCGTAAGATTATACTCAAAAACGGATTATTTGATAAATAAAAAATATCTAGTGGATAACTTTTGAGAGAATTATATTAAGGGAGAAAGCCCTATTTATCCATATTTGATTTAAACAGAGCCAATTTTATCATTTCTTTTTTAACTTCCCATAGATTTTTTTAATTAGAGATAATATTTTAAACAACCTCTCTTGCTTGTTTGTCCTAAGACTTCTTTTTAATACGCCATAACTTTGTGAAGGTTTTAAAATACAAGACAACAAAGAAACATCGTTGCAAAACAAGGGCAGAGCGTTTTTATGCGTTGCGTCTGGAAGAAAATAAATTTGTTTAAATTGCTCTTGATCTTGAATACTAGGATGGTCAATGAAGAAATTGACCCATTTTATCACATCATGAATGTCTAAAAAAATTTGACTTTCTTTAAAATATGAAACATATCCAACAGCCCCTTCTACTATTTTTTCATAAGCTTTAGAGCGGTGTTTTTCGCAAGATGAAACATCTTTTTGATAAATTGGAACGCCATTTTCTACATTTAAAATAGGGTATTCAGGGCTTGTTAGCAAAAACTCCATAAAATCCCAATTATGAAAATAAATGGATTTAGGGTGTGAAAAAGGTAAGAAACTCACGCAATCATGGTTTAAAATTCTTAAGAGATCCACATAGCATCCAAAAACTTCTTTATTCAAAGCTTTTTGTATTAACTCTTGCGAAGAGTAGCCCCAAGTAATCGTATCTACAATAGCGATATTTCCCTCTAAATTTGATGAAGACAAGTATTTTCTGTAATTATCTAAACATTTTAACGCTAAATGGCGGCAATGTTCAAAGTTACTATATATATATATGCTTGTTGGTTAGTGGTGATTTGCTTCTTTTGAATTTCTTCTTCGCCTTCTAAAATACGCAAAATTTCCAAACTCTCGCTCTCTATGACTTCTAAAAATACCGCTTTTTTTAAAATTCTGGGAGCATAGACATAAGTAGTTTTATATGAATTTGGATATAAAATATTAAAAATTTTTTGCAATAAATAACCATCTCGTGCAACAAACACTAAAGTATCAATATTTCTTTTATGAATTTCTTTATAGATAAACTGGCAATAAGCAACGGCTGCAATTCCTGCCTGCATCGCTCCCAAAAGAAACCAATAATCAAATTTTTCATGTTTTTGAATATAATTTTTATAAAAAACGCATAAAGATCCTAAAACAAAGCTTTGTGCAACACTAGTTGGACTAAATATTTTGTATTTAGGAAAAATTTCTTCAAATTGCCTCAACACGCTTTTTCTAAATAGCGTTGCTATACCTAAACTTTTAGGCATAGCGTCATCTGCCCAAGAATTATCACCAATATGCAACATTTGTGTGTGAGTAATATTTTCTTGTTTTAAAACATGTTTAAACAAATCCTTTGAATGTTTAGTAAGCATTATATGGCTACTAAGATAAAAATTTGTATAACCATCAAAACCCTTAGAAATTAAAATATCTTCAAGAACCTCTAAAGGTAAATACATATCTGATACAATAATCACTCTCTTATTGTTCTCTTTAGCGAAACGATAGAGTTCTAACATCTCTAAGTTTGGAATAAGCATCTCTTTTTCAGTGGCAATTTCTACTTCCTTATATGAATGAAACTCTTTTGGAATTTGATGATAAATTTCATCTAGAGTAATGTCTTGTTCTTTACTGATTTCTCTAGATTGCATTTCTGCTAAAATCCTTGCTTGACAAAAACCTTTAATATCATATTTAGTCTCAATATACAAAAATAAATCTGTGGGTTTAATAAAAGGTCTTAAAAGAAGGGTATCAAAAATATCAAAAGAAATCACATCGTATTTTAAAATCTCACTTTTTGCCCCATCCAAAAATTTGCACATACAAGAATCCTTTGTAAAATTTGAGCATTATATCATTTTTTTTTTTTTTTTTCAAAAATACAAGAAAAGGGGAAAAAGCTATAGCTAAAGAAATGAGATAAGGAGTTACCCCCTTATTTTTTCAAAGCTTCTAAAGCATGTTTTTTGCCAATTTCAAAGGCTTTTTTGTTCGTTTCAGCGACTTTTGCAGGGACTTTTTTAAGCATGGTGTCTAGCACGATATTTTCTTCTACGCATTTAGTCAGCTCCACGGTAATGGCTAACGCTACCACAGATTGCGTGATAATGTTACCCACTTCATCTTTAGCGATGCTGATAATGGGGATTTTATAAATTTGATACTTTTCTTCGTCTTCTTTAGTAGGGGTTACTAGATTGGGATCAATGACAACGATACCGCCTTTTTTAATATCGCTTTTAAACTGGTTGTAGCTGATTTGAGCGACTGAAAGCATGAAATCAATCTCGCCCTCTTTAGCATAAGGGAAAATGATTTCATCTTTATCTAGCAAAATATCCACTTTAGTAGGCCCTCCACGCACTTGCGAAGTGTAGGTGGAAGTCTTAGTGCCATAGCCCCCACTCACAATTTTCGCTTCAGCTAAAATTTCTCCCGCTAACAGCACGCCTTGCCCTCCAACGCCCGTAAATCGTAATTGCGCTTCCATTATTGTTTTCCTTGTGCTTTTTCAATGATTTCTTGATACGCTTCGCAATATTCTTTCCTGTCCGTGTCATGCTTTAAAACGCCTGTAGGGAATTTATCCACCCTTTCTTCAGGGCTCATGGCTTCAAATTGGCGTTTGCTCACTAATCGGCTTTCCATCCATTTTAGCATTTGAGACGCTTCGCCCATTTTATTCTTACGCCCTAAATTGATATGGCAATTACTATGGACATCAAAGAAGCTAAAGCCCTTGTGTGTAAAACCTTCTTTAAGCACTTTTTCTAATTTTTGAGGGTCTAAAACGCTCTCTCTAGCCACAAAACTCGCCCCTGCAGCGGTGGTTAAAGCACATGGGTCAAACTGGTTATCAATATTCCCCCATTGAGCCGTAACCGTCCACATGCCATTAGGCGTGGTGGGCGAAGTTTGAGAGTTGGTCAAACCATAAATGAAATTATTCACTAAAATAAAATTCAAATCAATGTTTCTTCGGCATGCATGCATGGTGTGATTGCCTCCAATAGCAAAGCCATCGCCATCGCCAGAAACCACGATCACATGCTTACTAGGGTTGGCTAATTTAATCCCTGTCGCATACGCTACAGCCCTACCATGCGTGGTATGAACGGTGTTGCAATTCACATACGAACTCATACGCCCGCTGCAACCAATCCCACTCACCAAACACACATCATCCATTTTCCAACCTAAAGCGTCAATCGTGCGGATAATGGATTTCAAAATCACGCCATCGCCACAGCCCCAACACCACAAAGTGGGTATTTTATCCACACGCAAATATTCATCATAATTAAACGCCATTTTAAAGCTCCTTCAATTTTGCGATGATTTGTTTAGGCGAAATCGTGCGCCCATTGGCTTGCCCCAAGAAATGCACCTTTCTTTGCATAGCCCTTTCAATTTCTTCTAAATACTGCCCTTTATTCAATTCAATCACAAGGATTTTTTCGTATTTATCCCCTATTTCCTTCAAGCGTTTAGCCGGGCTTGGCCATAAGGTTTTAGGTCTGAAAAAGCCGACTTTTTGCTTGCTCTCTTTATTGTAATCTTTCAAGGCTTCTTTAACTGCTAGAGAAACCGAACCATAAGCGATAATAACAATTTCAGCACCCTCTAAATCCATTTCCTCATTTTCGTTGATAATGTCTTGCTTGGATTCAATCTTATGAAATAATCTGTCAATCAAATCCCCACCGATTTTAGCGTCTTCAGTAGGAAAGCCAATAGGCCCATGATGCAAGCCTGAAACATGGTAGCGATAGCCTTTAAAGAAAGGGTTTAAGACAGCCGGCTCATCTTGTGCGACCCCATAAGGTTTGTAGTCTTTTTTATCGCCTAGAAATTCCTTACGATTAATAGTCATCTTTTGTACTTCTTCTAAATCTGGGATTTGCACCTTGCCATACATATGCCCCACGGTTTCATCCATGAGCAAGAATACAGGAGTCATGAGCATTTCAGCCAAATTGAACGCACGAACGGTCTCTGTGTAAGCTTCTTCCAAACTAGCAGGAGCGAGCGCAACGGCTTTAAAATCCCCATGTATGGGGTGTTTTAAGAAATTCACATCGCCTTGAGCCACACGAGTGGGCATTCCGGTTGATGGGCCTGAACGCATCACATCAGCGATCACTAAAGGGATTTCCGCCATGAAAGAATAACCGATTTGCTCCACTTTCAATGAAATACCAGGACCAGAGCTCGCTGTCATAGACTTCGTCCCGCTCATGCTTGCCCCTAAAGACACGCTAATCCCACTGATTTCATCTTCCATTTGGATAAAATGGCCGCCGCATTTGGGTAAAGCCACGCTCATCGCATGCATAATATCCGAGCTTGGCGTGATAGGATAGCCCCCAAAAAACCGACACCCCACTTCAATCGCCGCTTTAGCGACTAATTCATTCCCATCAGAAATAATCTCACGCATTACTTGCCTCTCCCTTCTAAAATAGTCTCTTCTAAGAGCATGTATTTATTGGCCTTAACCTTTTCGCTTCTTTCTTGGGCTTCTTTAGAAACTTTAGCGAATTTGAAATCCTTCCTGTCAGCCACATAAATCGCAAAATCCGGGCAGTGCAACTCGCATTGCACGCAACCAATACAACTCTCTGGATAGGCTACTTTGGCCACTTTTCCAAGCACCCTTTCTTTTTCAACCCCCATGCCAAGAACCCCAGCAGGGCATACCGACACGCAAATATCACAACCCTTACACCTGTCTTCATTCACCCAAACGGCAACCCCATCTGGAGCGCTCATTTTAGCCATTCATTCTCCTTTGTGCTAAAAGCTGTATTTAAAGCCTTAGCAATCAAAATTTGCCTAAAATTGTAGCAAGCCTTTTTTAATAAATTCTAAAATGTTTCAATAGTAGGAACTTAAAATTAAAATGAGAAAATACTAAACACTTTTTACTCAATTTAAAAGAAAAAACGCCCCATTTACCTTAATTTTAAAAATGATTATTAGAAATATTAATGTTTTTTAAATGCTCCTTATAAGTCGCGCTGAAAGCATGTTTTTTATCCGGCATTTTCACAAAATACAAAAAGTTAGTTTCTTTGGGGAAAATTACGGCTCTAACCGCTTCTAGGCTCACGCTCCCTACAGGATTTTTAGGCAAGCCCTTAAACTTATAGGTATTGTAGGGGGTGTTATCGGTTTTAATGCGCTCTTTTGTTACTTTAGCGTGTGAAAATTCCTGATAATTCAAAGCCCCATCCATTTGTAAAGGCATGCCTTTTTTCAAGCGGTTAAAAATCACGCTCGCAATCAAGGGCATTTCTTCAACATTAGCGGCTTCTTTTTGCACAATAGAAGCGAGAATGATTTTTTCAAACCACTCTTCTTTATGGTAGTATCCAAGCCATTGTTTGCTTAAAGCTTCGTGTTTTTTGAGAGATTGACTGATTAAAGTTTGCATGATTTTAAAAGCGTCCTCCCCTAAAGGCAAATGATAAGTGTCTGGCCATATCACCCCATCTTCTATCACAGCGCCATCCAATCGTGGAGCGATGCTTTCATAAGCCTGATTGAGATCGCTTGTTTCTAGCTGGTAAGTTTCGCTCAAAATTTGCGTGAAAAAATAGCGACTTTCTCCAGGGATTAAAGTAACGCTTTTATACGCCGCTTTCGCTTTAATCAAACGGACTAAAAAATCCCCCTTTCTTAAAGCCCCATCGCCCATGTCAATATAGCCTTTTTTAGGCATGCCCATCAGGCGTAAAAAAAGCAAATCCAAAGCGTTCATATCCACGCCTTGCTCTTTTAAAGAAAAAAACACTTTTTTGAGCGAACCTTGCGGGACAACCACCACTTTGTTAGGATAAATTGGTATACTTAAGTAAAAAAGAATACTAATGAATAAAAGAAAACATGTATCCAAGAAAGTATTTAATGTCATTATCTTGTTTGTGGCGGTATTCACTCTTTTAGTCGTCATCCATAAAACCCTTTCAAACGGCATTCACATACAAAATTTAAAAATCGGGAAGCTTGGCATTTCTGAATTATACTTAAAACTTAACAACAAGCTTTCTTTAGAAGTTGAACGCATTGATCTCTCTTCTTTCTTCCATCAAAAACCCACTAAAAAGCGTTTAGAAGTTTCTGATCTGATTAAAAATATCCGTTATGGCATCTGGGCGGTGTCTTATTTTGAAAAGCTTAAAGTCAAAGAAATCATTTTAGATGATAAAAATAAAGCCAATATCTTTTTTGATGGGAATAAATACGAGTTAGAATTCCCGGGAGTCAAAGGGGAATTTTCCCTAGAAGATGATAAAAATATCAAGCTTAAAATCATCAATCTGCTTTTTAAAAATATTAAAGTCCAAGTAGATGGCAACGCCCACTATTCACCCAAAGCTAGGAAAATGGCGTTTAATTTGATTGTCAAGCCCTTAATCGAACCCAGTGCTGCAATTTATTTGCAAGGGCTAACCGATTTAAAAACCATAGAATTAAAAATTAACACTTCTCCAATGAAAAGCCTAGCGTTTTTAAAGCCTCTTTTCCAACGCCAATCGCAAAAAAATTTAAAAACATGGATTTTTGACAAGATCCAATTTGCTAGCTTTAAGATTGATAACGCTTTAATCAAAGCTAATTTCACTCCTAGCGAGTTTATCCCATCGCTTTTAGAAAATTCTGTAGTTAAAGCCACTTTGATCAAACCTTCAGTCGTTTTCAATGATGGCTTATCGCCCATTAAAATGGATAAAACCGAATTGATATTCAAAAACAAACAGCTCCTCATACAGCCCCAAAAAATCACTTATGAAACCATGGAATTAACCGGCTCTTACGCCACTTTTTCCAATTTGTTAGAAGCCCCTAAGTTGGAGGTTTTTTTAAAAACGACCCCTAATTATTATGGCGATAGCATTAAGGATTTATTGAGCGCTTATAAAGTCGTTTTGCCTTTGGATAAAATCAGCACGCCATCTAGCGCGGATTTGAAACTCACCTTACAATTCTTAAAAAACACCGCCCCACTATTTAGCGTTCAAGGCAATGTTAATTTGCAAGAAGGCACCCTCTCGCTCTATAATATCCCCCTTTATACGCAAAACGCTAGCGTAAGCCTAGATATTACCCAAGAATACCAATACATCTACATAGAAACTACCCACACCCGCTATGAAAACATGCTGGATTTAGACGCTAAAATCGCTTTAGATTTGAATAAAAAAACCCTTTCTTTAGATTCTTTGGTCCATAAAATACGATTCAACACTAACAATAATGTCAATATGCGTTCTTACGGTTTGAATAACGACCAAGATAACCCACAGCCTACTAAATTTTCTTTAGATTTAAAAAGCTTGCATTCTATTATTCAAGAGGGTGAAAACTCAGAGGCGTTTAGAAGAAAAATCATAGACACCATTAAAGCCCAAAGTGAAGACAAATTCACTAAAGATGTTTTCTACGCTACAGAAGACACTCTTAAAAACCTTTCTTTGAATTTTGATTTTTCTAACCCAGATTACATGCAATGGAGCGTGCCACAACTTTTATTAGAGGGCGAATTTAAAGATAACGCCTATGTTTTTAGAATCAAAGATTTGAAAAAAATCAAGCCCTATTCCCCTATTATGAAATATTTCGCCTTAGAAGATGGCTCTTTGGAAGTTTCTACGAGCGATTTTATTAATATTGATTTTTTTGCTAAGGATTTGAAAATCACTTTACCCATCTATCATAGCAACGGCAAGCAGTTTAATTCCCTCTCTTTATTTGGCTCTATTAATAAAGATGAAATTTCTGTCTATACTCCAAGCAAAAGCATATCTATAAAAGTTAAGGGGGATCAAAAGGATATTACCCTTAATAACATTGATTTGAGTATTGATGATTTTTTAGATAGTAAGATGCCAGCGATTGCGGGATTATTCTCCAAAGAACGAAAAGAAAAGCCTAGCTCTAAAGAAATCCAAGATGAAGATATTTTCATTAGCGCCAAACAACGCTATGAAAAAGCCCACAAAATTATCCCTATCTCTACACGCATCCATGCTAAAGATGTCGTGTTAATCTATAAAAAAATGCCTTTTCCTTTAGAAAATCTTGATATTGTCGCTCAAGATGACAGAGTGAAAATTGATGGCAATTATAAAAACGCCATGATCATGGCGGATTTAGTGCATGGGGCTTTGTATCTTAAGGCTCATAATTTTAGCGGGGATTATATCAACACTATTCTCCAAAAAGATTTCGTAGAAGGGGGCTTATTCACGCTTATTGGGGCTCTTGAAGATCAGGTTTTCAACGGCGAATTAAAATTCCAAAACACAAGCTTAAAGAATTTCGCTCTCATGCAAAACATGATCAATCTCATCAACACCATTCCCTCCCTCATTGTCTTTAGGAACCCTCATTTAGGGGCTAATGGCTATCAAATCAAAAAGGGATCTGTTGTTTTTGGGATCACTAAAGAATATTTAGGGTTAGAAAAAATTGATCTTATCGGCAAAACGCTTGATATTGCTGGCAATGGGATCATTGAATTAGACAAAAACAAATTGGATTTGAATTTAGAAGTTTCCACTATCAAAGCTTTGAGCAATGTCTTAAATAAAATCCCTATTGTGGGCTATCTTGTCTTAGGAAAAGGAGGTAAAATCACCACTAATGTGAATGTCAAAGGCACGCTGGATAACCCTAAAACCAAAGTAACTTTAGCGGCAGACATTATCCAAGCGCCTTTTAAAATCTTGCGCCGTATTTTCACACCTATTGACATCATCGTGGATGAAGTCAAAAAAAATATTGAATCAAAAAGGAAATTAAAATGACGCTCAATGAAGCCATTAAAGACAAAGTTTATGAAATCGTAGAAATCGCTAACTGCGATGAAGCCCTAAAAAAACGCTTTCTGTCTTTTGGTATCCATGAAGGGGTTCAATGCACCCTTTTGCATTATTCCATGAAAAAAGCCACGCTTTCGGTTAAAATCAACCGCATTCAAGTGGCTTTAAGATCCCATGAAGCGCAATACCTTATCATCAAAGAAAGCGTGTGAAAATGGGTTTAAAATGCGCTAAAACTCACCAAAAAGCCCAACAAATCAAAGAACTGCTTTTAAAACATTACCCCAACCAAACCACCGAATTACACCATAAAAACCCCTATGAATTGCTGGTGGCTACCATTTTAAGCGCTCAATGCACGGACGCTAGAGTGAATACAATAACGCCCAAGTTATTTGAAAAATACCCAAGCGTGAATGATTTAGCCCTCGCTTCTTTAGAAGAAGTTAAAGAGATCATCCAATCCGTTTCTTATTTTAACAATAAAAGCAAGCATTTAATCAGTATGGCACAAAAAGTGGTTAGGGACTTTAAGGGCGTTATCCCCTCTACGCAAAAAGAACTGATGAGCCTGGATGGCGTGGGGCAAAAAACCGCTAATGTGGTGCTTTCAGTGTGTTTTGATGCAAACTATATGGCGGTAGATACCCATGTGTTCCGCACGACGCACCGCTTAGGCTTAAGCAATGCTAAAGATCCCATTAAAACCGAAGAAGAACTCAGCGATCTTTTTAAAGACAACCTGTCCAAACTCCACCATGCCTTAATCTTGTTTGGTCGCTACACCTGCAAGGCTAAAAACCCCTTATGCGATGCGTGTTTTTTAAAAGAATTTTGCGTTTCTAAGGCTAGCTTTAAAGCGTAGTGGCTTTATTTGTTATAAAATTTATAGTAAAATTAAGATTTTATAATCAAAGTTAAATCATTCTTGAAAGAGTAGAAAGTTTTATGTCAGAAACAGAAGCTAATAAGTTAAAAATAGCCGAAAAAGAAAAAGAGAAAGCGAATAAAGAAAGAGAACTAGAGCTTTCCACTTATTTAGAAGAACTCATTTGCGATTATAAAAACCTTTTAGACATGGAGATTGTTTTTAGCGCGGAACTTGGCTCTACGCAAATCCCTTTGTTGCAAATTTTGCGTTTTGAAAAAGGCTCTGTGATTGATTTGCAAAAACCTGCCGGAGAGAGCGTGGATACTTTTGTGAACGGGCGGGTGATTGGTAAGGGTGAGGTGATGGTTTTTGAAAGGAATTTAGCCATTCGTTTGAATGAAATTCTTGATTCTAACGCCATTGTGTATTATCTCGCTAAAAATTCATGAGAGCGTTGTTTTTATTGTTGAGTGCTGTTTTAATGTTATTGGCTGAAGAAAAAATACCTTTAAACGATGACGCCCCTATTAAACTAGTGCATTGGCAAAATGCATTAAAAGAAGTCCAACCTGATTCAAACGCTCCAGCAACACCACCTATAAAAGCCGTGCAAACCACGCTCACTTTTGAAACGCCTTTTAACAAAACGCCTAAAATCATGGAAGTTGAAGGGCAAAAGGTGATCGTTTTAAAAAACGCTAAACTGGATTCTAAAAAAATGATGGATTTTAAAGAAGCCTCTTTAAATGCCTTAGAAATGTTTTCCTACCAAAATGACATCTATCTCTTGTCTAAAAAAGCCACAACAGAATTAGAAATCCAAGCTTCAAACAGCAAGGACAAAAAGCAACTCCGCTTTCTTTTTTTGCCTAAAGGTTTTCATTTAGCCCCACCGCCTAACCTGAAAGAAAAATCTCAGCAAACTAACCTTGCACAAAAAGACACCAACGAGCAACCCCAAAGCCCTTTAAACACTCTAGAGTTAAAACCCCCACTGGATTTAAGCCATGCTTATAAAGCGCTAGCGGTTATTGTTGCCTTACTCTTAATATTGTATATAATCAAAAAAAAAATTGTTCCCACACAAGGGTCTTTTTCTGCAAAAGATTTTAAGTTAGAAGTTAGTGTTTTGGGTCGTATTGATGCGAACCATAAAATCATTTCCATAGAAACTAATAAGGAGCGTTACTTGGTCTTACTAAGCGATAAATACGGCCTGCTTTTAGACAAAATAAGCCCAAAAACATCTAAGGAAGAACTGATTAAAGAAGCTGAAAATAATATAAAGAATTCAAAATTAGGAAATTTATATGCCGGAAAATTCTAAACTACAACCTGCTAAATTAGGGAAAAATTTTGACCCTGTGGATCATTCTAATAGGAATTTTTTCTTTTCTCTCATTCTGTCTGTATTGTTACACTGGTTGATTTATTTTTTATTTGAACACAGAGAAGATTTTTTTCCTTCAAAACCCAAGCTCGTTAAATTAAATCCTGAAAATTTATTGGTTTTAAAAAGAGGCCATTCACAAGATCCCAGTAAAAACACCCAAGGCGCTCCTAAACCCACGCTGGCTGGCCCCCAAAAACCCCCAACACCCCCCACCCCACCCACACCCCCCACTCCGCCAACACCGCCAAAACCTATAGAAAAGCCAAAGCCTGAACCTAAACCAAAGCCCAAACCAGAACCCAAAAAGCCCAACCACAAACATAAGGCTCTTAAAAAAGTGGAAAAAGTGGAAGAGAAAAAAGTAGTAGAAGAGAAAAAAGAAGAGAAAAAAGAAGAGAAAAAAGTAGTAGAACAAAAAGTAGAGCAGAAAAAAATAGAAGAGAAAAAACCTGTCAAAAAAGAATTTGACCCTAACCAGCTTTCTTTCTTGCCTAAAGAAGTTGCGCCACCCAGAAAAGAAAATAATAAAGGCTTGGATAACCAAACCAGAAGGGATATTGATGAATTGTATGGCGAAGAATTTGGGGATTTAGGCACAGCCGAAAAAGATTTCATCAGGAATAATTTAAGGGATATTGGGCGCATCACGCAAAAATATTTAGAATACCCTCAAGTAGCGGCTTATTTAGGGCAGGACGGGACGAATGCGGTAGAGTTTTACTTGCACCCTAACGGCGATATTACCGATCTTAAAATCATCATTGGCTCTGAATATAAAATGCTCGATGACAACACCTTAAAAACCATTCAGATCGCTTATAAGGATTACCCACGCCCCAAAACTAAAACCCTCATTCGCATTAGAGTGCGTTATTACTTAGGGGGCAATTAAAAAATGGAAATCACGCTTTTTGACCCCATAGACGCCCACTTGCATGTGCGAGAAAACGCGCTTTTAAAAGCGGTGTTAAGATATTCTAGCGAGCCTTTTAGCGCTGCGGTGATCATGCCTAATCTCAGTAAGCCTTTGATTGACACTCCAACCACCCTTGAATACGAAGAAGAAATTTTAAACCATTCTTCAAACTTCAAGCCTTTAATGAGTTTGTATTTTAATGATGACTTGACTTTAGAAGAACTGCAACGTGCTCACGAAAAAGGTATCAGATTTTTAAAACTCTACCCCAAAGGCATGACCACAAATGCGCAAAACGGCACTTCGGATTTGTTGGGTGAAAAAACTTTAGAGGTTTTAGAAAACGCCCAAAAATTAGGCTTTATTTTATGCATCCATGCAGAACAAGCTGGGTTTTGTTTGGATAAAGAATTTTTATGCCACAGCGTTTTAGAAACTTTCGCCCTTTCATTCCCTAAACTCAAAATCATTATAGAACATTTGAGCGACTGGCGCAGTATCGCTCTAATTGAAAAGCATGACAATCTCTATGCGACTTTAACTTTACACCATATCAGCATGACTTTAGATGATTTATTAGGGGGGAGTTTGAACCCGCATTGTTTTTGCAAACCTTTAATCAAAACCAAAAAAGACCAAGAAAGGCTTTTATCCCTTGCTTTAAAAGCCCACCCTAAAATCTCTTTTGGCTCTGATAGCGCCCCGCATTTTATCTCTAAAAAACATAGCGCTAACATCCCGGCAGGCATCTTTTCTGCCCCTATTTTATTGCCTGCGTTGTGCGAACTTTTTGAAAAACACAACGCTTTAGAAAACTTGCAAGCCTTTATCAGCGATAACGCTAAAAAAATCTATGCGCTAGACAATTTGCCAGCTAAAAAAGTGCGTTTGTCTAAAAAACCCTTTATGATCCCTACACACACGCTTTGTTTGAATGAAAAAATCGCTATCTTAAGAGGGGGCGAAACGCTATCTTGGAACTTTCAAGAAATCGCCTAAAGCATGCCGCCTTTTTTGTGGGGCTTTTTATCGTTTTATTTTTAATTATAATGAAGCGCCAAACCCCCCCCTATGCTTTCACGCACAATCAAACCCTTGTTACTCAAAACCCCCCCTATTTCACGCAACTCACTATCCCTAAACCAAATGACGCTTTAAGCGTGCATGCGAGCTCTTTAATCAGCTTGCCTAATGATAATCTTTTGAGCGCTTATTTTAGCGGCACTAAAGAAGGGGCAAGGGATGTGAAAATCAGCGCGAATCTTTTTGACAGCAAGATTAATCGCTGGAGCGAAGCCTTCATTCTTTTAACCAAAGAAGAGCTTTCCAAAAACGCGCATGAATACATCAAAAAATTAGGTAACCCCTTGCTTTTTTTGCATGACGATAAAATTTTGTTGTTTGTCGTAGGGGTGAGCATGGGCGGGTGGGCCACTTCTAAAATCTATCAACTGGAAAGCGCTTTAGAGCCAATTCGTTTTAAATTTGTGCAAAAACTCTCCTTAAGCCCTTTTTTAAACTTAAGCCATTTGATAAAAAATAAGCCTTTAAACACCACTGATGGCGGATTTATGCTACCACTCTATCACGAATTAGCCACCCAATACCCCTTGTTGTTGAAATTTGACAAACAAAATAACCCAAGAGAGCTTTTAAGGCCTAATGCCCTAAACCACCAGCTCCAGCCAAGCCTAACCCCCTTTAAAGACTGCGCTATTATGGCGTTTAGAAACCATTCCTTTAAAGATAGCCTCATGCTAGAAACCTGTAAAACCCCCACTATTTGGCAAAAACCCATGCTGACGAATTTGAAAAACTTGAATGACGCTTTGAATTTGATCAATTTAAACAAAGAATTGTATTTGATCCACAACTCTAGCGATTCATCACTGCGCCGTAAAGAACTCTTGCTTTCTAAATTAGAAAACCCAAACTCTTTTAAAACCTTAAAAATTTTAGATAAAGCGAATGAAGTGAGTTACCCAAGCTATAGTCTTAATCCTCATTTTATAGATATTGTCTATACCTACAACCGCTCTCATATCAAACACATCCGTTTTAATATGGCTTATTTAAAATCCCTTCTCAAGTGATTAGTCATGTTTATACATTCTTCTTACACGCTGAGTTTTATATGGCTTTTTTTAATTTTCTTTTTTTTCAAAAATAGAGCGTTAAGTTTGAGGTTTTCGCTCTCTTTTGTAAGCGTGATTTTAAGCAATACCGCTTTTAAAGACTCTCTATCGCTCAACGCCTTTTTAAGCAGTTTTACAGCCCCCTTAAGCCCCTTTAGCTGTCTTTTGATCCTTGCTTATGCGCTCTTTTCTTGCCATCTCCTCCAAAAGCCCCCTTTAGAAACCTTGCAATCTTATAGCGTCATGCTGTTTTTCAATCTGTTGCTTTTGACAGATATTTTAGGGTTTTTGCCTTTTTCAATCTACCATCATTTCATGGCTTCTCTTATTTTTAGCGCGCTTTTTTGTAGCAGTTTGTTTTTGAGCAGCCCCTTATTAGGCATGATCGCTTTAGTAGCGTTATCCAGTTCGCTTTTAATGCGTTCTAATTTTCAAATCTTAGATTCTTTATTGGATTTCCCCTTGCTTCTTTTTGTCTTTTTTAAGACTTTATCTCTTGTTAAAAAAAGGTTGTATTAACGCTTATGAAATCCCTATCTCATGCCCTTTTTTCGCTCTTTTTAAAAGGTTTTTATTTCACCTTTTTTATGAGCTTGTTGTTTGTGTTCAATCGTATCGGTTTTATCCTTTATACTGGCTATTATAAACATGCTTTAAAAAACCCTATTTTTGATGAAATCATCAAAACCCTATTCAATGGAGCAAGATACGATAATCGTGTGGTCTCAAGCTTAGCGATTCTTTTTATCATCATCGGGTTATTAGGGTTATTTGCCCCCAAACACCAAACCAAAATGCTTACTATTATGGCGTATTTTTCTATCGCTATTATCCTGTTTTTAAACATTGCGAACATTGTTTATTATGGCATTTATGGGAATGTGTTTGATGAAAATTTATTGGAATTTTTGCATGAAGACACGCTCACGATTTTAAAAATGAGCGGGGAATACCCTATTTTTTCTAGTTTTTCACTCTTTATAATCCTTAGCGTTTTAACCTCTTTTATCTATTTCAAACTCCAAAACGCCCTTTTTAAACCCAAGAATATTCATCAAACCATCAAACCCCTTAAAACTTTCATTTTATTCATTCTTTTTTCGCTCACGCAAATGTTTTACATTAACGCGCAATTGAGCTTTGTTGGCGCGTCTTTAGATCTCAGCATAGAGCCAGCCAAAGATCCTTTTTTAATGAAAATTACCCCCGGGGCGTTTCGCAACCTTTATCTTTTGGCGCGCAATTACAGACAAAGCCATAACCTTAAATTCAGCGATTTTGCTAAAGAAACGCCTTTAGAAGTGGCGAAAAATTATTTCAATCTTAAAGAAAACCCCAAAAAAAACCTCTATGAGTTGCTTTCTCAAACAAGCCACAACGATTCTCTTCAAACCATTCAACATGTTTTCTATATCGTTTCAGAATCCTTAAGCTCATGGCATTTTGATAAAAAATTTGATTCCATAGGGCTAACGAGCGCTTTACAAGATTTGGTTAAAAAAGAGCATGCCCACATGCTTTCTGCTTTTATTGAAGGTGCCCCACGGACCGTTAAAAGCCTAGATGTCCAAATCACAGGCTTACCCTATATCAATGATAATAATTTAGTCAATTCAGGAGTGATTCTCCCTAGCTTTCCTATGGCGATTGGCAATATCACAAAAACTCTGGGTTATAAAAACAACTTTTATTATGGGGGTAGCGGGATTTGGAACAAACTAACCAGTTTCACCAAAAAACAAGGTTTTCACGCCCTTTATTTCAATAACCATCTCTTAGAATTTGCCAAAAACAAGCCTTACCCCAAACCCATAGAGAGCAACTGGGGAGTGCATGATAATATTTTATTTGACTATATTTTAGAAAACACCAACCCCAATGAAAAAACTTTCAGCATGGTCATGACTTTAAGCAACCACGCGATCAAAAACGTGAATCTCAAAGCTTTTGGCGTGCCTTTAGAAAAAATCCAACAATTTGTGGAAAAAACCCCCAAATCAGAAAATCTACCGGACGCTAATTCTTTAGGGCATATTTACTGGTATGACAAAGTGATAGTCAATTTCATCAAAAAAGCCAGCCAAAAATTCCCTAACTCGCTTTTTATCATCACAGGGGATCATTTTGATCGGAGCTATGAATACGCTAAAAACGATTTATATACCATTAAATCCGTGCCGCTTATTTTATATGCCCCTACTTTAAAGCCTAAAAAAATCAGTCAGGTCGGATCGCATTTAGACATCGCTCCTACAATTATTGAATTAATCGCTCCTAAAGGTTTTCAATTTGTGAGTTTTGGGAAGCCTTTATTTTCTAACAATACAACAAACCCCCCAAGCCACCCCAATTACGCGCTAGGTTATGAAGCGATCGCTACCCAAGATTATTTTTATAACCCGAGTTTGGGGTTAAGGTATTTGAATGAAAGCCCTAAAGAGCCAAAGGATAAACAAAACGACAAGAAACAAAACGACAAAATAGAAGCTTCTAAGTTTTATCAGCAATTAGAATCTTTGAAAGCCCTTAGTTTCTACTTGCTCTATCATGGGGCTAATCTTAAAGATTGACAAACTGAGTTTTTAATTCCATTAAACGCATGATTTTTGCTACAATAATAGGATTTTAATTGATAAAGGATAAATAAGCATGCCAAATAGGGGCGTTGTTTTATTAGACGGGCAAGCGCTAGCTTATAATATAGAAAAAGATTTGAAAAATAAAATCCAAATAATAACTGCACAAACGCATAAACGCCCCAAACTAGCCGTGATTTTAGTGGGAAAAGACCCTGCGAGTATCACTTATGTCAATATGAAGATCAAAGCATGCGAAAGGGTGGGCATGGATTTTGATTTAAAAACCCTCCAAGAAAATATTACTGAAGCCAAATTGCTGTCCTTGATTAAAGATTACAATACCGATCAAAACATTTCAGGCGTTTTAGTCCAGCTCCCTTTGCCCAGACACATTGATACTAAAATGGTTTTAGAAGCCATTGACCCTAGTAAAGATGTGGATGGTTTCCACCCCCTTAATATCGGCAAGCTCTGTACTCAAAAAGAATCGTTTCTGCCAGCCACCCCTATGGGCGTGATGCGTCTTTTAAAGCATTATCATATTGAAATCAAGGGCAAGGATGTAGCGATTATTGGAGCGAGCAATATCATTGGAAAACCTTTGAGCATGCTCATGTTAAACGCTGGGGCGAGCGTGAGCGTGTGCCATATTTTGACTAAAGACATTAGTTTTTACACCCAAAACGCTGATATTGTCTGCGTGGGCGTGGGTAAGCCTGATTTGATTAAAGCGAGCATGTTAAAAAAAGGGGCTGTAGTGGTGGATATTGGGATCAATCATTTGAATGATGGGCGTATCGTGGGCGATGTGGATTTTACAAATGCGCAAAAAGTTGCCGGTTTTATCACTCCTGTGCCTAAAGGCGTGGGGCCTATGACGATCGTTTCGCTTTTAGAAAACACTTTAATCGCTTTTGAAAAACAACAAAGGAAGGGATTTTAATGAAATTTTTACGCTCTGTTTATGCATTTTGCTCCAGTTGGGTAGGGACGATCATTATTGTGCTGTTGGTTATCTTTTTTATCGCGCAAGCCTTTATCATTCCCTCTCGCTCTATGGTAGGCACGCTTTATGAGGGCGACATGCTCTTTGTCAAAAAGTTTTCTTACGGCATACCCATTCCTAAAATCCCATGGATTGAGCTCCCTGTTGTGCCTGATTTTAAAAATAACGGGCATTTGATAGAGGGGGATCGCCCCAAGCGCGGCGAAGTGGTGGTGTTTATCCCTCCCCATGAAAAAAAATCTTACTATGTCAAAAGGAATTTTGCCATTGGGGGCGATGAGGTGTTATTCACTAATGAGGGGTTTTATTTGCACCCTTTTGAGAGCGGCACGGACAAAGATTACATTGCTAAACATTACCCTAACGCCATGACAAAAGAATTTATGGGTAAAATTTTTGTTTTAAACCCTTATAAAAGTGAGCATCCGGGTATCCATTACCAAAAAGACAATGAAACTTTCCACTTAATGGAGCAGTTAGCCACTCAAGGCGCAGAAGCTAATATCAGCATGCAACTCATTCAAATGGAGGGCGAAAAGGTGTTTTATAAGAAAATCAATAACGATGAATTTTTCATGATTGGCGATAACAGAGACAATTCTAGCGACTCGCGCTTTTGGGGGAGTGTGGCTTATAAAAACATCGTGGGTTCGCCATGGTTTGTTTATTTCAGTTTGAGTTTAAAAAATAGCCTGGAAATGGATGCAGAAAATAACCCCAAAAAACGCTATTTGGTGCGTTGGGAACGCATGTTTAAAAGCGTTGAAGGCTTAGAAAAAATCATTAAAAAAGAAAACGCAACGCATTAAGGTTTTTTGTGCAATTTTTTGATTTCTCTTTAGAAAGTTTTATTACCACCTTAATGAAAATCCTAGCCCTTTTAATCGCTATCATAGGGCATGAGATCATGCATGGTTTGAGCGCGTTTTTATTTGGAGACAGGAGCGCTAAAGACGCTAATCGTTTGAGTTTAAACCCTATCAGGCATTTAGACATGATGGGTTCGGTGCTTTTACCGGCTTTATTACTCATTTTTCAAGCCCCTTTTTTGTTTGGGTGGGCTAAACCCGTGCCTGTGGATATGCGCTATATTGTCTCTCAAAAAGGCTCTCTAGCATGCGTAGTGGTGAGTTTAGCCGGGGTGGCTTATAATTTCACCTTGGCCGTTCTGCTCGCTTCCATCACGCATTGGAGCTTCCAAAAACTAGGGATCAACGCTTTAAGCATCAATGAATTAAACCTTTATCAGCTCGCTTTAGTAACCTTTCTCATTCAAGGCATTCTTTATAATCTTGTCTTAGGCGTTTTCAACAGCCTCCCTATCCCGCCTTTAGACGGCTCCAAAGCGTTAGGCTTTTTGGCGTTGCATTTTAAAAGCGCGTTTTTATTGGAATGGTTTTCTAAAATGGAACGCTACGGCATGTTGGTAGTGTTTGTCTTTTTATTTATCCCCCCTTTATCGGAGTTTTTTATCCATGCGCCCACAAGATTTTTATTTTTCTTACTCCTTTCTTAATCTTTTATTTAATCTTTTATTCAAGGAGAGTTGATGAATAAGCCCTTAAATACCGCTCAAGTTTTTATAGGAAGCGATCATGCAGGGTTGCATCTTGCAGAATTTGTTAAACATTTTTTAGAAGACAAGCGTTTTAAAGTCCAAGCTTTTTTACCCACTATGAGAGTGGATTACCCTGATTACGCTAAATTAGTGTGCCAAAAGGTCTTAGAAAATCCGCAAAGCTATGGCATTTTAGTGTGCGCCACAGGGATAGGCATGAGCATGGGCGCTAATCGTTTTAAGGGTATTAGAGCCGCTTTGTGCCTTGATGCTTACATGGCCAAAATGACTCGCTTGCACAATAACGCTAATATCTTGTGTTTGGGCGAAAAGATTAGCGGTATTGGCGTGGTGGGAAGCATTTTAGAAGCGTTTTTCTCTACAGAGTTTGAACAAGGCCGCCATGTGCTACGCATCCAAAAGCTAGATGAATCGCTGAAATCATCAACCTAATGTAGTATAATTACATCGTTTCGCTAAAAGGATATTTTAATAGAATGTTTACCCAATGGTTTATCATCACTATCGCTATTGTTTTTATCCTTTATATGGGTGTACGCACTTTCTTTTTTAAAACCGTGGCTAAACGGCAAGAACGCACCAACGCATCCATGAAGCTCACCTTACAAGAAGCTGAAATTTTGATCCAAAAACACCAGTTGCAACTCCAAAGAGCTTTAGGCAATATTGATATTCTTACCCAAGAAATGAGCTCGTTAAAAACAGAACTAAAAGCCCTTAAACAGCGCAACTCTGAATACAAAGGCGAATCGGATAAATATAAAAATCGTATTAAAGAATTGGAGCAAAAAATAGAAGCTCTCCTTTAAAAACGCTATAATAAATCAAAATCCTACAACCAATCAGTTATATTAAAGGATATTAAAATGAATGAAACGCTCAAAGAAGAACTTTTACAAAGTATCAGAGAAGTGAAAGACTACCCTAAAAAAGGGATTTTATTCAAAGATATTACCACACTACTCAACTACCCTAAACTCTTTAACAAACTCATTGACGCGCTCAAAAAACGCTATCTCGCTCTCAATATAGACTTTATCGTGGGCATTGAAGCGAGGGGGTTTATTTTAGGCTCTGCTCTCGCTTATGCACTTGGGGTGGGTTTTGTGCCTGTAAGGAAAAAGGGCAAACTCCCCGCACACACCCTGTCTCAAAGCTACAGCCTAGAATACGGGAGCGACAGCATAGAAATCCACTCTGACGCTTTTAGGGGGGTTAAAGGGGTAAGGGTGGTGTTGATTGATGACTTATTAGCCACTGGAGGCACAGCTTTGGCGAGCCTTGAGCTTATCAAAGCCCTACAAGCTGAATGCATAGAAGCATGCTTTTTGATAGGGTTAAAAGAATTACCGGGTATCCAACTTTTAGAAGAACGCGTGAAAACCTTTTGTTTGTTAGAGTGCTAGGATAAGGGTAAATTTTGGAAGAATACATTATTGACTTATGGAATCAGCATGCAGCGACTTGGGGGTATCTCATTTTATTCGGGTGGAGCATTTTAGAAGGCGAAATTGGGTTGATTTTAGCAGGGATTGCCAGCTATACCGGTCATATGCATTTAGGGTTAGCCATTTTAGTCGCAGGGATTGGGGGTTTTGTGGGGGATCAGATCTATTTTTACATCGGGCGCACCAATAAAGCTTACATCCAAAAAAAGCTAGAAAAACAACGCCGAAAACTAGCCCTAGCCCATTTATTGTTGCAAAAACACGGCTGGTTTATCATTTTTATCCAACGCTACATGTATGGCATGCGCACCATCATTCCCATTAGCATAGGTCTCACGCGCTATAGTGCTTTAAAATTCGCTATCATCAACCTCATTAGCGCGATGGTGTGGGCGAGCATTACCATTATTCTGGCGTGGTGTTTGGGAGAAGAATTATTGCATGCGTTAGGGTGGCTCAAAAAACACCCTTATGCGCTAATATTACTATTAGTATCTTTCTTGGCTTTAGTGCTGTGGTATTTCCAATACTATAGTAAGAAAAACCGCTAGAGTGCAATACAATTCTTGAAAGATATGAAATTAAAAAAGGAGACTTTATGTTAAAAATCAAATTAGAAAAAACTACTTTTGAAAACGCAAAAGCTGAATGCGGTTTGGTTTTTGTTATCAATAAGGATTTTGATCACGCTTGGGTCAAAAATAAAGAATTGCTAGAAACCTTTAAATACGAAGGCGAAGGCGTATTTTTAGACCAAGAAAATAAAATCCTGTATGTGGGCGTTAAAGAAGACGATGTGCATTTATTGAGAGAGAGTGCGTGTTTAGCCGTTCGCACCCTTAAAAAACTCGCTTTTAAAAGCGTTAAAGTGGGGGTTTATACTTGCAAAACGCATTCTAAAGATAACGCGCTTTTAGAAAATTTGAAAGCGTTGTTTTTGGGCTTGAAATTAGGCTTGTATGAATACGACACTTTTAAATCCAACAAAAAAGAAAGCGTTCTAAAAGAAGCGGTTATCGCTTTAGAATTGCACAAACCTTGCGAAAAAACTTGCGCGAATTCTTTAGAAAAGAGTGCTAAAGAAGCGTTAAAATACGCTGAAATCATGACAGAAAGCTTGAATATCGTTAGGGATTTGGTCAATACCCCCCCTATGATTGGCACTCCGGTTTATATGGCTGAAGTGGCGCAAAAAGTGGCTAAAGAAAACCATTTAGAAATCCATGTTCATGATGAAAAATTTTTAGAAGAAAAGAAAATGAACGCCTTTTTAGCGGTCAATAAAGCCTCTCTTGGCGTCAATCCTCCCCGCTTGATCCATCTAGTCTATAAGCCCAAGAAAGCGAAGAAAAAAATCGCTTTAGTGGGTAAGGGCTTGACTTATGATTGCGGAGGTTTGAGCTTGAAACCGGCTGATTACATGGTTACCATGAAAGCGGATAAAGGCGGTGGCTCTGCGGTGATTGGGCTTTTAAACGCATTAGCCAAACTGGGCGTGGAAGCTGAAGTGCATGGCATTATTGGGGCTACAGAAAACATGATAGGCCCGGCCGCTTATAAACCAGATGATATTTTGATCTCCAAAGAAGGCAAGAGCATAGAGGTCCGTAATACCGACGCTGAGGGGCGTTTGGTTTTAGCGGATTGTTTGAGCTACGCTCAAGATTTAAGCCCTGATGTGATCGTGGATTTTGCGACCCTTACTGGGGCATGCGTTGTAGGCTTGGGCGAATTCACTTCAGCGATCATGGGGCATAATGAAGAATTGAAAAACCTCTTTGAAACTTCAGGGTTAGAATCCGGCGAATTATTAGCCAAACTCCCCTTTAACCGCCATTTAAAGAAATTGATTGAATCTAAAATCGCTGATGTGTGCAATATTTCTTCTTCACGCTATGGCGGTGCGATCACAGCGGGCTTGTTTTTAAATGAATTTATTAGAGATGAGTTTAAGGATAAGTGGCTACACATTGACATTGCAGGCCCTGCTTATGTGGAAAAAGAGTGGGATGTGAATAGCTTTGGAGCGAGTGGGGCTGGGGTTAGAGCATGCACAGCTTTTGTGGAAGAATTTTTGAAAAAGGCTTGAAATGGGCTTGTCTGTAGGCATTGTGGGTTTGCCTAATGTGGGCAAATCCAGCACCTTTAACGTGCTCACTAAAACCCAAAACGCAGAGAGTGCGAACTACCCTTTTTGCACCATTGAACCCAATAAAGCCATCGTGAATGTGCCTGATAGGCGGCTTGATGCGTTGGCTCAAATCGTAAAGCCTGAACGCATTTTGCATTCTGTGGTGGAATTTGTGGATATTGCCGGATTGATTAAGGGAGCGAGTAAGGGAGAGGGTTTAGGCAATCAATTTTTAGCCAATATCAAGGAATGCGAAGTGATCTTGCAAGTGGTGCGCTGTTTTGAAGACGACAACATCACGCATGTGAACAACAAAATTGACCCCCTAAATGATATAGAGATTATTGAATTGGAGTTGATTTTAGCGGATATTGCCACTTTAGACAAAAGGATCGATCGCTTGCAAAAAGCCTTAAAAAGCTCAAAAGACGCTAAAAATCTTTTAGAATGTGCTTTGAGTTTAAAAACGCATTTAGAAGAATTAAAACCGGCGAAAACTTTCCCCTTGAATACAAGCGAGGCTTTTTTGGAGTTGGACAAGGAATTGCGTTTTTTATCTCATAAAAAAATGATCTATGCCGCTAATGTGGGCGAAGAAGATTTAAACGCACTCAATGAGCATGCTAAAAAAGTCAAAAACTATGCGAAAGAGCAAAATAGCGAGTTTGTTGCCTTGTGCGCTAAATTGGAAGAAGAAATGGTTTCTATGAGCGAAGATGAAGTCAAAGAATTTTTGCAAAGTTTAGGCGTAGAAGAAAGCGGGCTAGAAAAGACCATTCGTTTGAGTTTTAAGGAATTAGGCTTGATCAATTATTTTACCGCTGGAGTCAAGGAAGTGCGATCATGGACGATTAAAAAAGGCTCTAGTGCACCTATGGCTGCTGGGGTGATCCATAAGGATTTTGAAAAAGGCTTTATTAGGGCTGAAACCATCAGTTATGATGATTTTATCGCTTATAAGGGCGAAGCCGGAGCGAAAGAAAATGGAGCGTTACGCATTGAAGGCAAGGATTATATCGTCCAAGATGGCGATGTGTTGCATTTTCGCTTCAATGTCTAGTGTCTTTTCAAACAAGTGTTACTATTTTCTCATAAGAATTGACACCCAATAAGAAACTTTTTAAAAAAATCTATATAGAATTAAGCGATATTTGCGGGTTGCAATGCGGTTTTTGCCCTAACCCTAAAAATATCAGAGGCGTGATGCCTTTAGGATTATTTGAAAAAGTTTGTAAAGAAGTGGTCCCCTTAACCCAAATGATCACCTTGCATGTCTTAGGCGATCCTTGCAAGCTCAAAAATTTAAACCACTATTTAAGCACCGCTAAACGCTTTTCTTTGAAAGTGGATTTGGTAACTAGCGGAGCGTATTTGCACGACTTTGAGGCGCTTTTACAAGATGTAATCTATCAAATTTCTATTTCTTTAGACGCAGGGCTAGACCATCATAACAAAATCAACCAGCACCGCTACATCCAAAAAATTTTAGAATTTTGCCGCTACAAATTTGAAAAAAATAGCGAAGTGTTTTTGAATTTACGCATTCAAGACAGCACCCTTGAGAAACACCAGAATTTGATCAAGCCTTTTTTAGAAAGCTTTGAATGTGTTTCTTTAGAAGGTTTAAAAACGCAAGGCCGTGCTCGTTTGTTTAAAAAAAGTTTTTTGAATATCCAAAAAACCTTTAAATGGCCGAATTTGAACGCCCAAAATCCTTTAAACCAAGAATCAAAGATCCCCTATTGTTACGGCTTAATCAAGCAAATCGCTATTTTATCTAATGGCGTTGTCGTGCCGTGCTGCATGGACACGCAAGCTAATATCAGCCTTGGCGATTTAAACCATACGCCCCTAAAAGATGTTTTAAAAAGCCAAAAAGCTATGGCTATCAAAAACCATTTTTTAAAGGGCGAAGCGTTAGAACCTTTATGCAAAAACTGCTCCTACCCTTTGATCCGCTATAAAAAATGAAATTTGTATCTATTAAGATATGGGTTTAAATTTGCGTTCGCATTGAATGAGGCGTTTGAAAATTCTTCATAAGAATGGTTATTTCTATAACTCACTCTTATATATCATTTTTAAACATTTCGTTGTGAGCCATAGGGTGTATCATTCGCATGCTTTTTGATCGTTTTGGATAAAGTAATTTTCATACAATCGCAGTAACGCAATAAAAAACGCCGTGATAGTAGGCCCTACAATAATCCCCCAAAAACCAAATTGTGAAATCCCAGCAATCATGGAAAAGAAAATCAGCATTTCATTGATTTTAAGGGTGGTTTTAAAGATTCTTTTTTTGATGAATACGATTAAAATTGGCTTGATCACGCTATCAATCAGCACGCTAATCAATAAAATGGAATACAAAGCGATAAAAATAGCCTCATTCACATTTCCATGATAAAGCTCATAAATCGCTATAGGAATCCAGATCAAAGCCCCCCCAACAGCCGGCACCAAAGACGCTAGGCCGTATAAAATCCCTAAAGACCAGCCGTCATGCCCAAACCATACGATCATCACCCCAAACGCCACGCCCTCTAAAATAACCGTGATGAGAGAAGTTAAAAGCACGATGCGTAAAATCCCAGCCACTTCTTCAAAAATCTTTTTGCTTTGATTGATTCCAAGAGGCAAGACCCCAAAAAAATAACGATAAAATCTCTCCCCGTAATAAAAAAAGAAAAACAACAGCCCCAAGATAAACAAGGCGTCTGTAATGAGTTTCAAGCTGTATCTCCCCACATAGCTGCTTATTTTCAACAAATAGCCCGTGATTGAAGCGGCGCTAAAATTTTCTAAAAACTTGCTCGCTCCATCATGAATGGTAGGAAAATGCGATAAATTTTCAGTGATTGTCCCTTTAAGCCATTTGATTAGAGCTGAAAATTTTTCAAAATTGATTTCAAAAATGATATTAGAACTTTTATAAACAATAAAATACAACGGCACGATCAAAACGCTCGCTAAAACCAAAACGCATAAAAACGAACTGACAACATTGAAAAAGCGTTTATCCAGAAAAACTTTCACTTGAAAAAACCCCACGCACAAAAGCCCAGCGATCAATGCATCCATTAAAAAATCTTGATACAAATAGATCATCCAATAAAAACCAATCAAAAAAAGAATCCAAAAGAAATACTGAGCTTTCATAAAAATTATCCCCATTAAACTGAACCAAAAATTATCAAATGTTAGCTAAAAAACGCTCTTTTAAGGATAAAAAACCTCTTTTAACTTATAATTAAAATCAAAAAGGCTTATCATAGATGGTGTTTTACAAATATTCAGGGAGTGGGAATGATTTTTTAATCGTTCAAAGTTTCAAAAAAAAAGATTTTTCAAATTTAGCCAAACAGGTGTGCCATAGGCATGAGGGTTTTGGGGCTGATGGGCTTGTAGTCGTCTTACCGAGTAAGGATTATGACTATGAATGGGATTTTTACAATTCAGACGGCTCTAAAGCTGGCATGTGCGGGAATGCGAGCCGTTGCGTGGGGTTATTTGCCTACCAACATGCTATAGCCTCTAAAAACCATGTTTTTTTAGCCGGAAAAAGAGAGATTTCTGTTTGCATAGAAGAGCCCAATATCATAGAGAGCAATCTTGGTAACTACAAAATCCTAGACACCATACCCGCTTTAAGATGCGAAAAATTTTTTTCAAGCGACAGCGTTTTAGAACATATCCCTACTTTCTATCTCATAGATACAGGAGTGCCGCATTTAGTGGGATTTGTGGAAAATAAAGAGTGGTTAAATTCCCTTAATGCGCTGGAATTAAGGGCTTTAAGGCATGCGTTTAACGCTAATATTAACATCGCTTTTATAGAAAATGAAGAGACGATTTTTTTACAAACTTATGAAAGAGGGGTTGAAGATTTCACGCTGGCTTGCGGGACAGGCATGGCGGCGGTTTTTATCGCCGCGCGCATTTTTTATAACACGCCTAAAAAAGCCACTCTCATCCCTAAAAGCAACGAATCTTTAGAACTTTCTTTAAAAAATGATGAAATTTTTTATAAGGGTGCGGTGCGTTATATTGGCATGAGTGTTTTGGGCATGAGTGTTTTGGGCATGAGTGTTTTTGATCGTTATTTCTTATAATAGTAATGATTTTGTTGTAATTAAACATAATGCGCTATCATTTCCAGGCTGTTTTTAGCAATACAAAAAATATCCTAAAGGAATAAAACCATGCAAGCGTTAAAATCATTGCTTGAAGTGATGACAAAACTCCAGAATTTAGGCGGCTATTTGATGCATATAGCTATTTTTATCATTTTTATTTGGATTGGAGGGCTTAAGTTTGTGCCGTATGAAGCCGAAGGGATCGCTCCTTTTGTGGCTAACTCCCCTTTCTTTTCTTTCATGTATCAATTTGAAAAACCCGCATACAAACAACACAAAATGTCTGAATCCCAATCCATGCAAGAAGAAATGCAAGATGACCCTAAAATCGTTGAAAACAAAGAATGGCATAAAGAAAACCGCACTTATTTAGTGGCTGAAGCTTTAGGGATCACGATTATGATCCTAGGTATTTTGGTGCTTTTAGGGCTTTGGATGCCTTTAATGGGCGTGATTGGAGGCTTGCTTGTCGCTGGAATGACGATCACGACTCTGTCTTTTTTATTCACAACTCCCGAAGTGTTTGTCAATCAGCATTTCCCATGGCTTTCTGGGGCTGGAAGGCTAGTGGTTAAAGACTTGGCGTTATTTGCTGGAGGCTTGTTTGTGGCCGGATTTGATGCGAAACGCTATTTAGAGGGGAAAGGGTTTTGCTTGATGGATCGCTCATCAGTAGGGATTAAAACTAAATGCTCTAGTGGGTGTTGCTCTTAAAGGACGAAGACCTTAAAGTAGGCTTAAAGCCTACTGGAAGAATCGCAATTAATAGAAAGATCTTGGTTAGTGCCTTTTTTATAAATGATTGTTTTTAAAATGTGGCGTTTGACAAAGGAATTGACGCTTTCTACTTCTTCATCAGCTAATCGTCTTAAAACATCATGTTCGTCTTTAGAGAGATAAAAAGTAACTGAAAAATTGCGTTTCAACTCATCTACAGCGACACGCTTGCGACCGGGTTTTATATTTTTATTTCCTAATTCCATTAAAATTTCCTTTTTTAGTTAGTATGTAATGTAACATCATAACGGCTATTCTAACATGAAATAAGCGCTATTTTATATTAAATCTAAAGAAAAATATTTTTAGATGTGCTAGAATACCCATTGGTTACAAGATAAGCTTTTTTATCAAAAATAATGATGACATAGAGGTAACAAGTGGCAATAAACACCTTTTTAAAACATTCTTTTTTGGTCTGTTTGTTAGCGGTTAATTCTTACGCTTTTGATTGGAATATTTTTAAATACAATCTGGGTTTCAATATGTTTATCATGGACCATGAAGGCTCAACGCCTTATTGGGTCAATACTAACACCAATCTTAAAACCCGTTTGACTCCAAATTTTGGGATCCAATTTTATACAAGAGGTGTGGAGCAAAGCCTTACTGTAGGGGCGTATTTTTTTCAAAACTTCCATAACTACAGCACTAATTTTCCCTACCGCTGGGGGCCTACTATGTATTATAAGGCTAGGGGAAAGCGTTTTACTTTTTATGGTGGCATCTTTCCTAGAAAAAACCTCTTAGGAAGGTATGGTTTGAATATTTTTGCCCCTTATTATTGGTTTATCGATCCAAACGCTAGGGGTTTTTTATTGCAATTTCAAAACCATTATTCGCCTTCAAAACCCTATTATGGGCATGCGGAGTTCATGCTGGATTGGTTTGGAGGCAATTGTTACAACACTTGTAAGTTTGGGAGAAACCCTTATGGGAACGCGATGGACAGGTTTCAAATGAACGGCTCTGTCGCTTATAATTTCTTTAAGGATTTATTGGGTATTGGAGGGTATTTTGTCTTGTTCCATAACGAAGACAAATACCTTTTGAATGGGGCTGATGGCATGCAGTTTAATGAAAAAAAAGCGATTGACAACAATAATATTTATCTTATGGATCGCCTCTACTTTAACGCTTACATAGGGACAAGCCTTTTAGACATCGCCCCCTTTATGGAAAAGCTCAACGCCAGTTTTGGCATGGTTTCTGAATCAAGCCGATTAAGACAAATTCACAAAAATGTGCCTTTTATGAACAGCGTGGGCGGGCAATTGGATGTGGAGATCCAATACAAAGGCTTTGGCATCCACAATTTATTTTTCTTCGCCAAGACCCCAGAGATGCCTTTTTATAACCAATACCAGTATGTTGAAATGTATTGCACGCCTTCATATTGCCCCACGCCTATTTATCGTGGCGTGCCATTCTTTCAAGCCAACATGTATAACCGTTTTGATTTCTATTACAACTGGAAAAACGACTTCGCATCGGTCCGCATCAATTTCGTGCTTAATGCGATGCGTGGGGGCTTTGATAGGAGCTTGCCTTGGTCAGAATCTTACCAAGTGTATATGACGGTCGCCTTTGATCCTTATAACCTTATTAACAAAATTGCCAGAAAAAAGTGAAAATTCTTGACAACCAGTTAATTCGTCTTATATAATGCTGTTTCATTTGTAGCCATTGTTAAGCAATGATTTTAAGCTATGGAAAAGAGGTGATAGCAGTATGCCAGGGATTAAGGTTAGAGAAGGCGATGCGTTTGATGAAGCTTATAGGAGATTCAAAAAGCAAACCGATCGCAATTTGGTGGTAACAGAGTGCCGCGCTAGAAGGTTCTTTGAGTCTAAGACTGAAAAACGCAAAAAACAAAAAATCAGCGCTAAAAAGAAAGTCTTAAAGCGTCTTTATATGTTAAGGCGTTATGAATCAAGACTATAAAAACTTGAACGAATTTAAAATGTAAGGATTATGGAATAATGCAATTCACAGGGAAAAATGTTCTTATTACTGGGGCTTCTAAAGGTATTGGGGCTGAAATCGCCAAAACTCTCGCTTCCATGGGGCTGAAAGTTTGGATCAATTACCGCAGTAATGCTGAAGTGGCTGACGCTTTGAAAAATGAGCTTGAAGAAAAAGGCTATAAGGCAGCTGTCATTAAATTTGATGCGGCTTCTGAAAGCGGTTTTATTGAAGCGATACAAACCATTGTCCAAAGCGATGGAGGTTTGTCTTACTTGGTGAATAACGCCGGTGTGGTGCGCGATAAATTAGCGATCAAAATGAAAACAGAAGATTTTCACCATGTCATAGATAATAACCTCACTTCAGCCTTTATAGGTTGCAGAGAAGCTTTAAAGGTGATGAGTAAGAGTCGTTTTGGGAGTGTGGTTAATGTCGCTTCTATCATTGGTGAAAGAGGTAATATGGGGCAGACAAACTACTCAGCGAGTAAGGGGGGGATGATTGCGATGAGCAAGTCCTTTGCTTATGAGGGAGCTTTAAGGAATATTCGTTTCAACTCTGTAACGCCCGGTTTTATAGAAACCGACATGAACGCCAATTTGAAAGACGAACTCAAAGCGGATTATGTTAAAAACATTCCTTTAAACAGGCTAGGGTCTGCTAAGGAAGTGGCAGAAGCGGTAGCGTTTCTTTTGAGTGATCACTCTAGTTACATCACTGGAGAGACTCTCAAAGTCAATGGCGGGCTTTATATGTAGTCCTAAACAAAGGGTTCTTTTAGCGATAAAAGTTTGTAAGTAGCAAAAATCATGCTAACATTATGAGGTTATTCTAAAACAAAGAGGTTATTATCAAATGGGGATTATTTACTTAATATTGTTTCTCATTGTAATTTATTTGTTGTATAGGATTTTAGATGTTTTGGAGCAAAAATAAACGCTCCAATAATGGTTGATTTAATTTTTACAAAACAAGGGAGTTTTAATTATGGCTTTATTTGAAGATATTCAGGCAGTTATTGCTGAGCAGTTGAATGTGGATGCGGCACAAGTTACGCCAGAGGCGGAGTTTGTGAAGGATTTGGGTGCGGACTCTTTAGATGTCGTGGAATTAATCATGGCGTTAGAAGAAAAGTTTGACATTGAGATTCCTGATGAGCAAGCGGAAAAAATCGTCAATGTGGGCGATGTGGTGAAGTATATTGAGGATAATAAACTAGCTTAATCTTTTTAACTTGGAGCGTTTGTCTCCAGGTTTTAGTTAAAAATTTGGCTTTAGCTAAAATCTAGTTTTATTGAATTAAAGTTTTGAAATGAGGAGCTATTGGTGCGTCGGATTGTAGTAACTGGAATGGGAATGATCAATTCGCTAGGTTTAAATAAAGAAGATTCTTTTTTAGCGATCGCTAAAGGGGAATGCGGTATCAAACACATAGAAAGTTTTGATGCGAGCGCGTTTCCTGTGCGTATTGCTGGAGAAATCACTGACTTTGACCCTACAGAGGTGATGAATCCCAAAGATGTTAAAAAGGCGGGTCGTTTCATTCAATTGGCTTTGAAAGCCACAAAAGAGGCGATGAAAGATAGTGGGATTTTAGACGCTCACAATAAATGCCCTGAAGAATTGGCAAATCGCATGGGCGTAAGCTCTGGCTCTGGGATTGGCGGGTTAGGCAATATTGAAGCGAATTCCATTTTTTGTTTTGAAAAAGGCCCTAGAAAAGTCAATCCCTTTTTTATCACTTCTGCATTAGTGAATATGATTGGTGGTTTCACTTCCATTGAGTTTGGCATTAAAGGGCCTAACCTCTCTAGCGTAACGGCTTGTGCAGCAGGCACTCATGCCATTATTGAGGCCGTTAAAACCATTCTGCTTAATGGGGCTGATAAAATGCTAGTCGTGGGAGCGGAATCCACCATTTGTCCTGTAGGGATTGGGGGGTTTGCGAGCATTAAAGCCCTTTCTACAAGGAACGATGATCCCAAAAAAGCTTCAAGACCTTTTGATAAGGATCGCAATGGTTTTGTGATGGGCGAAGGTGCTGGGGCTTTGGTGCTTGAAGAATACGAGAGCGCGAAAAAAAGAGGGGCAAAAATTTATGCAGAATTTGCCGGATATGGCGAGAGCGGCGATGCTAACCACATCACAGCCCCGGCTCCTGAGGGCGAAGGGGCTTTTAGAGCCATGAAAATGGCTTTAGAAATGGCGAAAGTGGAAGTAGGCTATGTGAACGCTCATGGGACTAGCACGCATTATAACGATTGGTATGAAAGCATCGCTCTAAAAAATGTGTTTGGCTCTAAAGAAAAAGTCCCTCCCATCAGCTCCACTAAAGGGCAGATTGGGCATTGTTTGGGCGCTGCGGGTGCATTAGAAGCCGTTATTTCTATCATGGCCATGAATCAAGGAATCTTACCTCCTACTATCAATCAAGAAACGCCTGACCCAGAATGCGATTTGGATTATATCCCCAATGCGGCCAGAGAAAAGCAAGTGGATGCGGTGATGAGTAACTCATTTGGTTTTGGTGGCACTAATGGTGTTGTGATTTTCAAAAAAGCCTAGTTTTACAAAGTTAGGATTTTGAATGGCCATTTATTTAGATTTTGAAAATCATATTAAAGAGATTCAAAATGAAATTGAATTATCCCTTATTAGAGGCGATGAGGACGCTAAAGAAATCTTAGAAAAAAGATTGGACAAGGAAGTTAAAAGCATTTACTCCAATCTCACTGATTTTCAAAAACTCCAATTAGCAAGACACCCTGACAGACCCTACGCTATGGATTACATTGATCTCATCTTAAAAGATAAGTATGAAGTCTTTGGAGATAGGCACTATAACGATGATAAAGCGATCGTGTGTTTTATAGGGAAGATTGATAATGTTCCGGTTGTGGTGATCGGAGAAGAAAAGGGCAGAGGGACTAAAAACAAGCTCTTAAGAAATTTCGGCATGCCCAACCCTTGCGGCTATCGTAAGGCTTTGAAAATGGCAAAATTTGCTGAAAAGTTTAATTTGCCTATTTTGATGCTTGTAGATACAGCCGGGGCGTATCCGGGGATTGGCGCAGAGGAAAGAGGCCAGAGTGAAGCGATCGCTAAAAACCTCCAAGAGTTCGCTTCCTTAAAAGTCCCTACTATTTCTGTAATTATTGGTGAAGGGGGCAGTGGTGGTGCGTTAGCGATTGCGGTGGCTGACAAATTGGCTATGATGGAATATTCCATTTTTAGCGTTATATCCCCAGAAGGTTGTGCGGCGATTCTTTGGGATGACCCTAGCAAGACTGAAGTGGCTATTAAAGCGATGAAAATCACGCCTAGAGACTTAAAGGAGGCGGGGCTTATTGATGATATTATCTTAGAGCCTAGCAAAGGGGCTCATAGAGACAAATTTTCAGCCGCTAACACGATCAAAGAGTATTTTTTGGACGCTCTAAGGACTATCCAACAAGACCCTCATTTCCTTGACAACCGCTATCAAAAATTGATGTCGCTTGGTTCGTTTGTGGAGGGCATGAATTAGATCTATAAAAAACTTTGCCTTAATGAAATATTGATAATTGGTTCTTTAACTTTTAAAATTGTGTTTTTAAACTTTATTTTAAACCCATTTTCTTAAAGAAATAAGGGGTGTTTTGAAATAATTCCCCAACTAAAATCCCCCCTAAAGACCGCTTTAAAAATACCGCTTGAATAAAATCAAGCTCTCTACTATCCAATCTTAAAAAATGCAATATTTTTTCATAACCAACGCTCGATAAAAACAAAGCCAAATTTTTCACTACTTGCTATCATTTTAGAAAAAAGCGAATATTTTACATAGTTTGTAAAATAATATAAAAAACATCATTATGTTACCAATCTGCTATCTCTCTCCTTTTGTTTGAATATAAAAAGACAATCATCATGCTCAACATATTGAATGAAAGCATTCTTATTTTACAATACAAAAGTTAGGTCTAATGGTATTTTAAAAAAGAAAGAAATCCCATGGTTATATATGAAAAAATCAAAAGCCGCTTTTCTAGGAATTGGTCTTTAAGGGATAGGGGTAGGCATTTTGCATCTTTGAGCGTGTATTTTTTCTCACTTCTTGTCATTACAGCGGTTAATAGAAGTATCGCAGTTGCTTGGTTATTGATGCCTGAACATTTGATTTGGTGGTTTTTGATTTCTTTTAGTGGGGAATTTGTAGCAGACATGGCGTTTGGCAAAAAAAGTAAAATCCTTAAAACCCGCTTTGGAATTTCTATTGTGAGCGGCATTTCACTATTGCTTGGCGCTTTACCAGCGCATTTATTTTTTGTATGGTTTGGCTTTATTAATTGGTGGGCTGTCTTTTTTATAGAAGCGGGAGCTGATCTATTGGTGGGCTGTGTGATACAAAAGATTTTTTTTGGTAAATATTGGGTGGATCGCTATTATTAAGGCTCTTTTTTTTCAAGCCTGAAAGCGGATTTTCTCATATTCCAATCAATTGGATAAGGGTTACCCCTACTTAAGGCATCGCATCAAAAACCACGCTAATCCCGTTTTTTAAAATGATAGGGTTTTTCGCGTCAGTGATATGGATAAAACGCACGCCATCAAGCAAGTTAAGAGCGATTTCTTGTTGTCTGTTTTCTTTAGCAATGATTTGAATGATCTTTAAGTTTTCATCATAAAAAATGATTTTGGGTTGCCACAAAGGGTTATTAGAGCTTATTTTTAAATACGCGTTTTGATTCACGCTCAGCCAATATTTCCCGCTCGCTTCCTTAAACTCCACAGGATCGCTACTCAAAACTAAGACTCTCGCATTAGGGAGCTTGATTTTTTGTAAGACAAAGTCGTATTCCCACTCTTTTAAAGACACCCGTCTAATATCTGTAAAATCAAAACCATGCCTTTTCATCGTCTCTATCAAAATATTAGGGTCTAAAACATATTCCGTTTTAAGCTCGTATGAAAAAACATTCTCGCCCAAAGAGCTTTGCATCTTAATGGGCAAAACATACGAATACCCCATCATGCTCAAAGAATTATTGATGCTTTTGGCAAACACTAGCGGATTGCTTGAAGCCTTGAAAGTGATTTTCAACATGCTTGGTTTGTCAAAATTAAAAGACAAAAGCCCGTTTTCTTTGAGAGTGTTGAGCAGTTTCAAGGAATCCAAACGCCCCATCACATAGAAATCCTTACGATTTTTAAACAAACGCTCTAAAAAAAGCTTGTTCGTATGATAGGCTCGCTCCCCCATTAAATTCTCAATCTTATCGTTTAAAGCATCAGCGCTTAATAGCGTCCCCCCAACAATAAAAGCTAAAAAAAGGTTTTTCATTGCTGGAGTTCTTTGTATTGGGCCTCGTTGATGAGCGTTAAGCCTTTATTTGGCTCGTATAAAAACCGCCTGGTTTTGCTGTCGTTATATTCTTGTTCTTGATGGTTGTTTTTAAGACTAAGATGCCCATGCCCAAAACGCAACAACAGGCGGTGGTTTTTGGTTTCTAAAGAATAATTTTTTTTAAAAACCTTTTGAAAGGAGTTTTTTTTCTCATCCAAATCAATCACTTCTACCCAAATATCTTTTTTAGGGATAATATAAATGGTATTAGGATTTTCTTTGATCGCTTCTTTTTCTTGCCTGTCTTGTTCTTTTAGTTTTTCTCCTAGTTTAGGCGTTGGCTCTGGCTTGTTTTCTTCTGTAGGATTAGCTTTATTGAAAGAACTCTTTTTAGTGCCGGATTTAATAGCGCTTTCTTGCTCTCTTTCTTCTTTTAAAGAAGAGCTGTTTTGAATGATAACGATCGCCAACACAATGACAATCACCCCTATAACCAAAACAAAGGGTTTCCATTTGGAAGATTTTTTGGATAATGAAGTATTGGCTTGATTGATGCTGTAATCCAATTCAACCTTAAGGGGTTTTTTTGCTGTTTCTTCAGGATCTGTTTCTTGATTTTTCTCTTCACTTACGCCCTCTTTAAAAACACACACTTTGTCAAATTCTTTCATCCATGCGCTCAAATCAATTTTATACTCGCGCTCTAAAATTTGTATAAATCCCCTAGCATGCACCCTTGATAAAGACTCATAGCGTTTTTCCAAGATAGAATGGATATTTTTAGAAGCAATTTTAGTCGCCTTGCAAATTTCTGCCACTCCAACTTCTTTTAAAATCTGCAAATTTTTATCTAAATTTTTAAGCGATAATTCTTCTAAAGCCGCACCAGAAATATCTTTAGAAATGTTTTGAACATCAGAAAGATCTAAATTTTCTAAACTTTTTTTATGCTGTTCCATTCAATTGACCACCTAGTTGATTTTATCTATTAAGATCCCTGCTGCCACGCTCACATTGAGCGAATCAAAATCTCTTCGCATCTTTACGCTCAATATAGCATCCATTTTAGCAAGGATTTTTTTAGACAATCCCTCATGCTCGCTCCCCAAAAAAAGAGCGCATTTTTTTAAGGATAGATTTTCTGCTTGGCTAGAGCCTTGCATGCTCGCACCCAAACATAAAAACCCGCTCGTTTTCAATTCATTGATTAAATCCAGCGTGTTAGGTGCAACGCTAAAAGGCAAATCATACATAAGCCCCAAGCTGGATCGCACAATCCCCTCATAAGCCAATTCTTTAGCAAAATCTAAAATAACGCCATCCATTCCTAAGCAATACGCGCTCCTAAAAATACCCCCAATATTCCCCACATCCGTAATCCCGCAAAGTACCAAAAGTTTTTGAGCTTTTTTAACCTCTTTTAAAGAAACCGCTAAGGGCAGTTCCACCTTAGCTAAAACCCCTTGATGGTTCCCCCCCTTAGCCAAGCTTTGCGCTTTTTTATTATCCACTTTGATGATATTAGGGCATGCTTTTTTGAGTGCGAAAAAAAACTTTTTGTCTATTTCTTTAGAAAGATAGATTTCTTGCAATTTTTCTTGATGGGAGTTTAGAAGGCGCATAACCACCTGCTTGCCATAAACCACTGCTTGCATGCTAAACCCCTTTTATTGATTTTTTTCTTCTAACAAACGCTGGAAATAAAGCTCTTTAGCGTTTTTTTGTGTCATAGAGGCTTCAATTTTAGCCTTAATTTTAGGAGGTAAATCCAACTCCAATAACGCCGATAGCCCCATGCAAGGCTCTATTTTTTTTTCATTCAAAAGCACTAAAACCCACTCCCCTTGGATAGTGCTTTGTTGCAACCGCTCTATGATTTGAGAAACCTCTCCTAAATAATATTGCTGGTGGAGTTTGGTAAGCTCTTTAGCCGCAAACAAATGCATGCCTTTAGCCAAATCGTTTAAATCCTTTAAAGTCTCCAACAATCGGTGCGGGCTTTCATAAAAAACCACCGGGGTTTTTTCTTCTAAATACGCTAAAGCGTTTAAAATTTTAGCGATTTTTAAGCGCCTTTCCTTACTCTTATGAGGTAAAAAGCCGGCGTAAAAAAATCGCCCTTCTAAAAACCCGCTCGCGCAAAACGCCGTAGTGAGCGCATTAGCCCCAGGCAAAACATCGTATTGAATGTTATGTTTTAAAGCGTAAGCGGCTAAACTCATGCCTGGATCGCTCAAACTTGGCATGCCCGCATCGCTCATCACAGCGATTTCTTTGTCAAAAAAAGAAAGCTCTATTTGGTTTAAAAATTCCCGGTCATTGTGCGAATGGAATGCGATAAATTCCCTTTTTTTAGTAGCGATATTAGGGAAAGAATGGCTAATAACAGGGTTTTGCGCAAGCAAGTGCAACAACCTCTTACTCACCCTTGTATCCTCGCATAAAAAAACCTCGCAACGCTCTAAAACTTCTAAGGTGCGTAGCGTAATGTCAGCGAGATTACCTATAGGAGTGGGCAAAAAATACAGCACAAAAAGCCACGCTTTTTAAAAGAGTTACTTCAAGTTGTAGCGTTGCTTGAATTTCTCTACTCTCCCTGCAGTGTCAGCGATTTTATCGCTACCGGTATAGAAAGGGTGGCAAAAGCTGGAAATATCAATACGCATTTCAGGTTTAGTGCTTAAAACTTCAATTTCTTTCCCGCTGGTTACGCAAGTAACTTTGCATGGGATATATTCGGGGTGAATGCCTTTTTTCATCAAGTATCCTTTATTTTTAAATTTAAACTTAAGATTATAGCATAAGTAACAACAAATTAAAACCACTCTAAAGTTAAAATAAAATTTGACTTTGTTAAAAAAATTATGATAGCATAACGAAGCATTACGAAATTCAACACTTGTGGCATGGGCCACTTATTAGCATCTTTTGGTTACACTAATTTTTTAAGAATGCTTTAGCTTTTTGTATTTTTATCTTAATTGCAACAAACCAGAAATCTCTTTTTGTTAAAAGGAAATTTAATGAACGAAAACGCACCTACGCACAAAAGTTCGCACAAAGTCAAAACACACACGCCAGTGAGCGGTTATCACATTGAAGATTTACGCACCTACCCTACTGAAAAGCTTTTAGAAATCGCTAACAAGCTTAAAGTGGAAAACCCCCAAGAATTCAAACGACAAGACTTGATGTTTGAAATTTTAAAAACCCAAGTTACGCAAGGTGGATACATTCTTTTTACCGGGATTTTAGAAATCATGCCTGATGGTTATGGCTTTTTAAGAGGGTTTGATGGGAGTTTTTCAGATGGGCATAACGACACTTATGTCAGCCCTTCTCAAATCAGGCGTTTTGCTTTAAGGAATGGCGATATTGTTACCGGTCAAGTGCGATCCCCCAAAGACCAGGAAAAATACTACGCCCTTTTAAAAATAGAAGCCATCAATTATTTGCCTTCAGATGAGATTAAAAACCGCCCTTTGTTTGACAATCTAACCCCCCTATTCCCTGATGAACAAATCAAATTAGAATACGAACCCACTAAAGTTACCGGCAGAATGTTAGATTTATTCAGCCCTGTGGGGAAAGGTCAAAGGGCTTTGATTGTTGCGCCACCAAGGACTGGGAAAACGGAGCTGATGAAAGAACTCGCCCAAGGCATCACTTCTAACCACCCTGAAGTGGAATTGATTATCCTTTTAGTGGATGAGCGCCCTGAAGAAGTTACGGATATGCAACGAAGCGTTAAGGGACAAGTTTTTAGCTCCACTTTTGATTTACCCGCAAACAACCACATAAGAATCGCTGAATTAGTCCTAGAAAGGGCTAAAAGGCGAGTGGAAATGGGAAAAGATGTGGTGGTTTTATTAGATTCAATCACTCGTTTAGCCAGAGCGTATAACGCTGTAACGCCTTCAAGCGGTAAGGTTTTAAGTGGGGGCGTGGATGCGAACGCCTTGCACAGGCCCAAGCGCTTTTTTGGAGCCGCAAGGAATATTGAAGAAGGCGGGAGCTTGACGATTATCGCTACTGCGTTGATTGAAACGGGATCTAGAATGGATGAGGTGATTTTTGAAGAATTTAAAGGCACCGGGAATAGCGAAATCGTTTTAGCGAGGAATATTGCAGACAGGCGCATTTACCCGGCCTTTGATATTTTAAAATCCGGCACACGAAAAGATAATATCTTGCTTGGCAAAGACCGATTGACTAAAGTGTGGGTTTTAAGGAATGTGATGCAACAAATGGATGACATAGAAGCCTTAAGCTTTGTGTATTCTAAAATGCAACAAACTAAGGACAATGAAGAATTTTTGAATTTAATGAATGAAAAATAAAATCCCTTATTAAAATCCCATTAAATTAAAAAAGTGTCATGAAAATAGGCGTTTTTGATAGCGGTGTGGGAGGGTTTAGCGTTTTAAAAAGCCTTTTAAAAGCGCAACTATTTGATGAAATCATCTATTATGGCGATAGCGCTAGAGTGCCTTATGGCACTAAAGACCCCACCACGATCAAGCAATTTGGCTTAGAGGCTTTGGATTTTTTCAAACCGCACAAGGTTGAATTATTGATTGTGGCATGCAACACAGCGAGCGCTCTGGCTTTAGAAGAGATGCAAAAGCATTCCAAAATCCCTATTGTGGGCGTGATTGAGCCAAGCATTTTAGCGATCAAACAACAAGTAAAAGATAAAAACGCCCCTATTTTAGTGCTAGGGACAAAAGCGACGATTCAATCCAACGCTTATGACAACGCCCTGAAACAACAAGGCTATTTGAATGTTTCGCATTTAGCCACTTCTCTTTTTGTGCCTTTGATTGAAGAAAATATTTTAGAGGGCGAATTGCTAGAAACTTGCATGCGTTATTATTTCACTCCATTAGAGATCTTACCTGAAGTGGTTATTTTAGGTTGCACGCATTTTCCCTTGATCGCTCACCAAATTGAAGGCTATTTTATGGATCATTTTGCCCTTCCAACGCCCCCCCTACTCATCCATTCTGGCGATGCCATTGTAGAATATTTGCAGCAAAAATACACCCTTAAGAAAAACGCATGCGCATTCCCTAAAGTGGAATTTCATGCGAGCGGCGATGTGATCTGGCTAGAAAAACAGGCTAAAGAATGGCTCAAATTGTAACGCTAATCAAAATTTAAAGTCAAAATAACACAATTCCAAAAAGGGCTATAGCTTACACTATAAGGGTATTGTGTTGATTATAAAGCGCTTTAGAGAGATCCATGAAAAGCGTTTTTATATTTGGAAAAGAATTACCTATCTACGAGTTTGCTAGACTACAAACAACAGCATAATGGCAAATTGCTAGTGAAAGTTTCCCCCACAATACACCAGCAAAACTTGCTCTCATTGTGGGAGCATCAACCCCAAGCTCAAATTGAATCACAAGCAATATTTGTGTCCTGATTGTGGGTATAAAGAACACAGAGATATTAACGCTGCGAACAACATCTTGAATAAAGGGTTAAGTCTTTTTAGGGCAGGAAATGTCTTTGCAGACTTTAAAGAACAAAGCCTTTCGTGTTAGTATTCAATGGAATGCTTTAGTTAGGAAACCCCTTGCTTTTAGCAAGGGGTGGTTTTTGCGTTTTTGGTATTCCTTAATCCTTTAAGATTTTTGGAAACCACCTTTTGTATTAACATTTTTGATTCCATGCTCCGCATTTTCTCCCGCCAAGCAGTAATATCCTGTAGAAAATGCATTGGCTAAAAATTGCGTAAAGCCAGACTTAATGTCTTTTACAGCATTGTTCAACTTGGTGGAAAACTTGAACGAATCAGAATAATCTTTCATATTTTTCTGGTTGAAGCCAATTTTATCATACTCTGACAAAGGAACGCTTCCTACATTATGCGCAACTATCTTATCATTCACGAGCTTATACCACTCAGGGTTTTTTTGCGTTAGCATGCCGGTCGCTTTTTCATTGATTGCTCCATTTTTGATATTGCTATTAATGCGTGTGTGGCTGTTAGTAGCGTAATTGTCTAGTTTCGCTGACAAACTAGCAGGCACTTTTTTTGCACTTTCAGCCCATAGATTCACAGGATTGTGTTTTGTAGAATCTTTGAGCTTGTCTATCGTTTGCTCTAGATTGCCAAAAAAACCTGCTTTAGCTTCTGATACCGCTTGATTGAGATTGTCAATTTTCTGAGCCAATTCTTGATTCCTTGAAAGCCCTACCTTACTGAGATCACTAACTTTATCATGCCTTTTCAAAGGGAAAGGTCCGCCGAGATCATCAATCGTAGCATAAATGGGTTCAGGGCTAGCTGAAAGCCCTACCTTACTGAGATCACTAACTTTATCATGCCTTTTCAAAGGGAAGCCCGCTGCTTGCCCTACACCACCTTTCTTTTTATTAACTTTAGCGTAAATGGGTTCGTTTTTGAGTCCATTATTGTTATTGTTATTGAAATTTCCAAGTTTTGCATTCAACTCTTTCTTGATGTCCGAAAAGTTTTTAGAAAGAGTTGTGGCTTCTGCTTTAGATAACCCATTACCGACTAGGGTTCCATTCACACCATTCTTAACGGATTGGTATAGTGCAGAATTTTTTCCAGTATTGAAATCTTCATTTTTTTGAGCTTGTTGAGCCAATTGCTCCTTTGAGAAATTTTTGAGATCGGCTAGCGCTTGCTCTACCTTACTGAAATCACCCGTTGCTTTAGCCACTAATACCGCTTGATTGAGATTGTCAACTTTATCCGTTACCTTTTGATTGATGATCACATCCTTAAGGGAATTTTCAAGGTCGCTTTTTGCTTGCGTTACCTTGCTGAAATCCTTATTTTTGCCATTTTTGAATTCATTCAAAGCTGCATTAAGGTTTTCAACTTTTGAAATCCATTCTGGATTGATACCTAAATCTTTCACCGAACCTTTAAGGGCTTTTAGTGTTTCTTCTGCCTTGCTAAAATCCTTATTTTTGCCATTTTTGAATTCATCAAAAGATTTACTAAAGTCTTTCAAATTCTTGTTGACATTCTCAAGTTTATCAGACAATTCCCTTTTGATGCCTTTAAGATTTGAAGCGTAAGCGATTGCTCTGGCGTCCTTATTAGCCTCTTTATTGATCAACGCAAAAATCTCATTTTTTTGGCTGTTAGCTTGAGATTTCGCTTCCATTTTGTTTTTGTTGCCGCTTTTGCTCTCCAAATTTTTCGCTACTTCTTTCTCCAAATGCTCTCGTTTCCTTAGGGATTTTTCAAGATCTTTCTGAGCTTTTTTCACTTCGTCATAATTGCCTGTGTTTTTAGCTTCAGCTACAGCTTGATTGAAGTTTAAAGCTTTTCCAACCAATTCTTTGTTGTTGCTCAAAAAGTCTTTGATGAGCTTATTAGCTTCTTGTGGGGACAACCCTTTAGCGACTAGTTTATCTTCTAAATCCCGCCTTATAGGATTAGTGATAGCGAGATTATTCAAATCAGACAAATTAAAGACAGCTACCTTGTCAAAGCCTGCTTCCAAATGGGAAACGCCATTCGTAGCACCCACGCCCTTATCAGGACTCTTGGAGGCGTTGGTGTATTTGAAATTAGAATAATCAACAAACATCACGCCATCATGTTTTAGGTTACCTTGAAGAGTAACATTTTTCTCCCTATCTAAAGCTTTATCTGCTTTTTTCCCATAATCTTTGAGAGTGTAGCTCAAATCCCCATTACCAAACTCAGTAATTAAAGCTAAATGTTTTGTGTCTTTTTTAGAAACAAAAGCAATACGATCATTCCCTAGGGCGTCTAAATAAGCCTTAGAGTCTTTTTGGAAATCTTTAATCTCAGTTCGGAATTTTTCCTTCTCTTTCTCGCTCAAGTTGTCTAATTTAGCATTATTTTGTGCAAGAAATTCCATGAAATCTATTTTGTTTCGGATCTCTTCTTGACTCAATGCTCGTTGTGAGCCTGTGAGTTGGTCTTCTTTGTAGAGATAAAAACTAGGGTTGTTAATCCCTTTCTCACCACCTGCTATGACTAAGCCACTGCCGTTTTTCATATGCACATTAATTATTGTAGCCACATTGTTACCTTGTTGGTCTTTATAACCAACGGTGGCGTTCCAATCGTGCTTGGCTCCAAAACCACCATTGCCCGCATACAATAATGAAACTTTTTCAGGTTCTATGCCATTATGACTCCCCATTAACACAGAAGACAGAGCGTTATTGTGAATCAATAACTGGTTGAACTTGTAATTAGGATCAATGTCGGCGACTCCCTCAACATCTAACATTTCCATATCGCCAAGAGTGAATTTAGAAAAATTACCCCTTTCATCAAGCAAATCCCTAGATTCAGGCGGTAAGCCTTGTATGTGGGTGGTGGTAGTGGCTATATCTGGTTGGACATGGGGAACTGGTTCTTGATTGATTGCTTCTTTGACATCAGAAGATTGTTTTTTGTCAAATATAAATGAGAGAAAAATATCCAACCAATCCCCACCAGTAGGCTCTCCATTTTTTTCTGCTTCTTGCCTTTCTTTCAAGGATTCATCAAACACGCCCATGAACTTTTGATCCGTTCGGATTTGATTCCCTATAATGATTCCTGCAAAAGATTGTTTGGCAGATTTTAAAAACTCTGCTTTTTCTTTATCATCAGGGATAGGGGGTTGTATGATATTTTCCATAAAATTTCGGATCGATCGGGTGTTGATTTTAGACGGATCGTTTTGATGGGACACCCAACTTGTGAAAATTTGGTAACGCTGATCCCCAAATTTCTGAAAGCTCTTTGTGGAAGATTCTACATCAATGAGAGCGTCTTTGTTGATTAAATCATTGCTCTTATTGATAAAGTCTGAAAAATACTGATTCTTTTTGGTAGGATTTTTGATCGCTTTATTGGAGTATTCTTCCCTTAATTGCGAGATTCCATTAAAAGCTTGCCTGTTATCCCTATCGTTCTTATCAACGATTGGTTTTTGATCGGGATCGTATGAAGCGACAGCGTTATCAACTTTAAGAAAAGCTACTTGAAGATTATTGATAAATTGCTGCGGGTTAAAAGCCGCTTCGGTTTGTGGTTGTTGGTTAATGGTTTCGTTAGTCATTGTTTCTCCTTACTATACCTAGTTTCATACCTATCGGTATCTTGTTGTATCAAAGACTGCTAAAAACCACCACACGCTTGAGTGGTCAGTTTATGTCTTTCAACATTCTTATTATACCACAATATTAGGCATTTTTTCATTAATATTGTTAATATTGAAAAATTCCAATCGTTGCAAGCATCTAAAGGCTAGGAACGATTCACATTTTTACCCACAATTGACAAAAACTCGCTAAAATAGACAAATTTTAACAAGAAGTGTTGGTGATCCACGATGGAAAACAAATCAATAGGACAGATTTTCAAAGACAGCTTCAAAAAAAGTTTCTTTAGTGGTCTATGGAGTTGCTTAAAATGGAGCTTTATTCTCACTCTGATCAGCTTGGGTTTGTTTTTGCTTGTTTTTAGGTTTCAACCTGAGACGATTAAAAAATATATCAAAGATCCTAAAGATCTACAATTCTACAACGACTTGAGAAACAAAAAAGGTTGGGACAAGTAGGTTTATTGGTGCTTGCGTGAAAGTGTAAAAATATTTTTTTTTGGTATAATCACACCATTATTTCAAATTTGAAAGGAAACGCATGAAATTTTTTACAAGAATCACTGACAGCTACAAGAAAGTTGTAGTAACTTTAGGGCTAGTGGTAACAACCAATCCTTTAATGGCGGTCGCCAGTCCTGCAACAGGCATTACTGAAACTAGAAGTTTGGTGATTCAGATCATTTCTGTTCTAGCGATCGTGGGTGGTTGTGCTCTAGGGGTCAAAGGCATAGCGGATATTTGGAAAATCTCTGATGACATCAAAAGAGGTCAGGCGACTGTTTTTGCTTATGCGCAGCCCATAGCTATGTTAGCGGTGGCGGGTGGTATTATCTATTTGAGCACTAAGTTTGGCTTCAATATTGGCGAAGGTGGAGGAGCTAGCTAAATTGATCAACAATAATAGTAATAAAAAGCTAAGGGACTTTTTTTTGAAAGTTCTCTTAAGTTTCGTTGTTTTCAGTTCGTATGGGTCAGCAAGTGATGACAATCAAGCAAAAAAAGAAGCACTAGAAAAAGAAAAAAACACTCCCAATGGGCGTGTTTATACGAATTTAGATTTTGATAGTTTCAAGGCGACTATCAAAAATTTGAAAGACAAGAAAGTAACTTTCAAAGAAGTCAATCCCGATATTATCAAAGATGAAGTTTTTGACTTCGTGATTGTCAATAGAGTCCTTAAAAAAATAAAGGATTTGAAGCATTACGATCCAGTTATTGAAAAAATCTTTGATGAAAAGGGTAAGGAAATGGGATTGAATGTGGAATTACAGATCAATCCTGAAGTGAAAGACTTTTTTACTTTCAAAAGCATCAGCACGACTAATAAACAACGCTGCTTTCTATCATTGCGTGGGGAAACAAGAGAAATTCTATGCGATGATAAGCTGTATAATGTTTTATTGGCCGTATTCAATTCTTATGACCCTAATGATCTTTTAAAACATATTAGCACCGTAGAGTCTCTCAAAAAAATCTTTTATACAATTACATGTGAAGCGGTATATCTATAAAGAGAGGGGTGTTTGTGGCAAGCAAGCAAGCTGATGAACAAAAAAAGCTAATCATAGAGCAAGAGGTTCAAAAGCGGCAGTTTCAAAAAATAGAAGAACTTAAAATAGACATGCAAAAAGGTGTCAATCCCTTTTTTAAAGTCTTGTTTGATGGGGGGAATAGGTTGTTTGGTTTCCCTGAAACTTTTATTTATTCTTCTATATTTATATTGTTTGTAACCATTGTATTATCTGTTATTCTTTTCCAAGCCTATGAACCTGTTTTGATTGTAGCGATTGTTATTGTGCTTGTAGCTCTTGGCTTCAAGAAAGATTACAGGCTTTATCAAAGAATGGAGCGAGCGATGAAATTTAAAAAACCTTTTTTGTTTAAGGGCGTGAAAAACAAAGCATTCATGAGCATTTTTTCCATGAAGCCTAGTAAAGAAATGGCTAATGACATCCACTTAAATCCAAACAGAGAAGACAGACTTGTGAGTGCTACAAACTCCTATCTAGCGAATAACTATGAATGTTTTTTAGATGATGGGGTGATCCTTACTAACAACTATTCTCTTTTAGGCACAATCAAATTGGGAGGCATTGATTTTTTAACCACTTCCAAAAAAGATCTCATAGAGTTACACGCTTCTATTTATAGCGTTTTTAGGAATTTTGTTACCCCTGAATTCAAATTTTATTTTCACACCGTTAAAAAGAAAATCGTTATTGATGAAACCAATAGGGACTATAGCCTTGCTTTTTCTAATGATTTTATGCGGGCCTATAATGAGAAGCAAAAGAGAGAAAGTTTTTATGATATTAGTTTTTTTCTGACCATAGAGCAAGATTTATTAGACACTCTCAATGAACCCGTTATGAATAAAAAGCATTTTGCAGACAATAATTTTGAAGAGTTTCAAAGGATTATTAGAGCCAAGCTTGAAAACTTCAAGGATAGGATAGAACTCATAGAAGAGCTGTTGAGCAAATACCACCCCACTAGATTAAAAGAATACACCAAAGATGGGGTTATTTACTCCAAACAATGCGAGTTTTACAATTTTCTTGTGGGAATGAATGAAGCCCCTTTTATTTGCAACAGAAAAGACTTGTATCTCAAGGAAAAAATGCATGGTGGGGTGAAAGAAGTTTATTTTGCCAATAAACATGGAAAAATCTTAAATGACGATTTGAGTGAAAAATATTTTAGCGCTATTGAGATTAGTGAATACGCCCCTAAATCACAGAGCGATTTGTTTGATAAAATCAACGCTTTAGACTGCGAATTCATCTTTATGCATGCTTATTCGCCTAAAAACTCACAGGTTTTAAAGGACAAACTAGCTTTCACCTCTAGAAGAATTATTATTAGTGGAGGCTCTAAAGAGCAGGGCATGACTTTAGGTTGCTTGAGCGAATTAGTGGGTAATGGTGATATTACGCTAGGCAGTTATGGTAATTCTTTAGTGTTGTTTGCTGATAGCTTTGAAAAAATGAAACAAAGCGTTAAGGAATGCGTCTCTAGTCTTAACGCTAAAGGTTTTTTAGCCAACGCAGCGACTTTCTCTATGGAAAATTACTTTTTTGCCAAACATTGCTCTTTTATCACGCTTCCTTTTATTTTTGATGTAACTTCTAATAATTTTGCTGATTTCATCGCCATGAGGGCTATGAGTTTTGATGGCAATCAAGAGAATAACGCTTGGGGCAATAGTGTTATGACTTTAAAAAGCGAGATCAATTCGCCTTTTTATTTGAACTTCCACATGCCTACTGATTTTGGTTCAGCTTCAGCAGGACACACTTTGATACTTGGCTCAACCGGTTCAGGTAAGACAGTGTTTATGTCCATGACTCTAAACGCTATGGGACAATTTGTTCACAATTTTCCTGCTAATGTCAGCAAAGACAAGCAAAAGCTCACTATGGTCTATATGGATAAAGATTATGGTGCTTATGGGAATATTGTCGCAATGGGTGGGGAGTATGTCAAGATTGAGCTAGGGACAGATACGGGATTAAATCCTTTTGCTTGGGCGGCTTGTGTGCAAAAATCCAATGCAACAATGGAGCAAAAACAAACAGCTATTTCTGTTGTCAAAGAACTTGTGAAAAACTTAGCAACCAAAAGCGATGAAAAAGATGAAAATGGCAACAGCATCTCTTTTAGCCTAGCAGATTCTAATACGCTTGCAGCGGCAGTAACCAACCTTATCACAGGAGATATGAACCTAGATTATCCCATCACTCAACTTATTAATGCTTTCGGGAAAGACCACAATGATCCTAATGGGCTTGTTGCGCGATTAGCGCCTTTTTGCAAATCAACCAATGGTGAATTTCAATGGCTTTTTGATAATAAAGCAATAGATCGCTTAGATTTTTCAAAAACGATTATTGGCGTTGATGGGTCAAGTTTCTTAGACAATAATGATGTTTCGCCCTTTATTTGTTTTTACCTTTTCGCTCGTATCCAAGAGGCAATGGATGGGCGTAGATTTGTCTTAGATATTGATGAAGCGTGGAAATATTTAGGCGATCCAAAGGTCGCTTATTTTGTGAGAGACATGCTAAAAACTGCAAGGAAAAGAAACGCTATTGTCAGACTTGCGACTCAAAGCATCACTGATCTTTTGGCTTGCCCTATTGCTGATACTATTAGAGAACAATGCCCTACAAAGATTTTTTTGAGAAACGATGGGGGCAATCTTTCTGATTACCAAAGATTAGCTAATGTTACAGAAAAAGAATTTGAAATCATCACTAAGGGGCTAGATAGGAAAATTCTCTACAAACAAGATGGAAGCCCTAGCGTTATCGCTAGTTTTAATTTGAGAGGCATTCCTAAAGAATATTTGAAAATTTTATCCACGGATACTGTATTTGTCAAAGAAATTGACAAGATTATCCAAAACCATAGTATCATAGATAAATATCAGGCCCTAAGGCAAATGTATCAACAAATAAAGGAGTATTAAAATGAAACAAAGTTTGCGCGAACAAAAATTATTGAAAATTTTAGAAAATGATGTCTTGACGATTTTGGATAGTTTTTCTAATTATCTTTTTGAACTGAGAGAAGAATTGGACTTCATAGAAGAAGAAATGGAAGGCGAAATCACTGAACAAAACCTTACCACTCTCTATGATTTTTCTAATTTCTTAGAAGACCATGTCAATGTGTTTTATGAGAATATTTTAAATATAGATGATGTCAAAACAGAACACCTTTATTCAGGTCTCATAGATAGTCTCAACGCTAATCTCCACTTTGTTAAGTCGTTTCTCAGCAATCAGGATTTAGACTTCCGCTTTTTTAAAGAAATAAACGATGGGCAAGATCCCCAAAAAACATTATCAAGATTAATTCCTCTTCAAAGCGGGAAAAATGACGCAAGCTCGTTTAAGGCAAATAATTCTTTTGTCTCATTAGTTTATGTTTATGTTTACTTCATGCTAGAAACTATCATGCAGTCGTATAGGGTTCTCAGATTACTAGAAAAACCTATCAATAACAACATAAGCGAGGATATGCAGAGCGATATAGAGAATTTTTTTGTTCAAGCGAATTTTTTAGAATACTATGTTCAAAACAAAATATACCCAACCAATCATGCCTATGACTTCACGCATTTAATCATGGACTCCATTGTTCCTAATTGGATTCAGGTTGATATGAGCGTTGAAGCTAAAAAGAAAGAGCTTTTTGAAAAATATTTTCAAAACATTGATGAAGTAACAAACAAAATGCTCGATCAAAAAAATCAAAACAAAAACAGCGATTGAGTGGTGTTAATGCGCTAAAATAGTGCTAAAAATAAGAATAAAGGAGTCAAAAGTATGAAAACGAATTTTTATAAAATTAAATTACTCTTTGCTTGGTGTCTTATCATTGGCATGTTTAACGCTCCGCTTAACGCTGATCAAAACACTGAGATAAAAGATATTAGTCCTGAAGATATGGCGCTAAATAGCGTGGGGCTTGTTTCTAGAGATCAACTAAAAATAGAGATCCCTAAAGAAACCCTAGAGCAAAAAGTGGCCATACTCAATGACTATAACGATAAGAATGTTAATATCAAGTTTGACGACATAAGTTTAGGGAGTTTTCAACCTAATGATAATCTAGGTATCAATGCGATGTGGGGCATTCAAAATCTTCTCATGAGCCAAATGATGGGCGATTACGGTCCAAACAATCCTTTCATGTATGGTTATGCGCCAACATACTCAGATTCATCGTTTTTACCACCGATCTTAGGGTATTAACTAGGGGGGTATTAACATGGCAGGTACACAAGCTATATATGAATCATCTTCTGCAGGATTCTTATCGGAAATCTCCTCAATCATCTCAAGCACAAGTGGTGTTGCAGGGCCATTTGCAGGAATAGTAGCGGGTGCTATGTCAGCAGCGATTATTCCTATTGTTGTAGGATTTACTAATCCGCAAATGACCGCTATCATGACCCAATACAATCAGAGCATCGCTGAAGCCGTAAGCATGCCTATGAAAGCCGCTAACCAACAATACAACCAATTGTATCAAGGTTTTAACGATCAAAGCATGGCTGTGGGGAACAATATCTTAAATATCAGCAAATTGACAGGGGAATTTAACGCGCAAGGCAACACACAAGGTGCGCAAATTAGTGCTGTTAATAGTCAGATTGCAAGCATTTTAGCGAGTAACACTACCCCTAAAAATCCTAGCGCTATTGAAGCTTATGCGACGAATCAAATCGCTGTTCCTAGTGTGCCAACAACGGTTGAAATAATGAGCGGTATCTTAGGCAATATTACAAGTGCAGCACCAAAATACACCCTAGCTCTACAAGAGCAACTGCGTTCTCAAGCAAGCAACAGCTCAATGAATGATACAGCCGATTCCCTTGATAGCTGTACCGCTTTAGGTGCGCTTGTTGGCTCATCAAAAGTGTTTTTTAGTTGCATGCAAATTTCTATGACTCCTATGAGCGTTTCTATGCCCACTGTTTATGCTAAATACCAGGCGTTAGCCGCTAATGCCCTAACTTCAGGCGTTAATCCTATGACCACTCCTGCATGCCCTATTGGGGACAAAGTTCTTGTCGTTTATTGCTATGCTGAAAAAGTAGCAGAAATTTTGAGAGAATACTATATAGAATTTGTGAAAAACAATACCAATTTGTTGCAGAACGCTTCTCAAATGATACTTAATCAATCAGGATTAGCTACTAGCACCTATGACACTCAAGCGATTTCTAACATAAGCTCGCTATATAATTACAATATAATAGCGAATAAATCTTTTTTGAAATCGCATTTGACTTATCTTGATTACATCAAAGACAAGCTTAAGGGGCAAAAAGATAGCTACTTAACAGAAAGGGTGCAAACTAAAATAATTGTGAAGTGAGGAAAGAGATGTGAAATGTTTTTTAAGCATATTTTCTTTCTTAACTTTTTGTGGTTTGTCTCTGAATGGTGCAGAGGCAGTAATAACGCTTGAACCTGCCTTAAAAGCCATTCAGGCGGATGCACAAGCCAAACAAAAAACCGCTCAGGCCGAATTAAAAGCTATAGAGGCTCAATCTAGTGCCAAAGAAAAAGCCATTCAAGCGCAAATAGAGGGAGAATTGAGAACTCAGCTTGCAACTATGAGCGCTATGTTAAAAGGGGCTAATGGCGTTATTAATGGTGTCAATAGCATGACAGGGGGGTTTTTTGCAGGTTCAGACATCTTGCTTGGCGTCATGGAAGGGTATTCAAGCGCGCTTAGCGCATTGGGGGGGAATGTCAAAATGATCGTGGAAAAACAAAAAATTAATACCCAAACAGAAATCCAAAATATGCAAATTGCGCTCCAAAAAAATAACGAAATAATCAAGCTCAAAATGAACCAGCAAAACGCTCTCTTAGAAGCACTAAAAAACAGCTTTGAACCGAGCGTTACCCTAAAAACACAAATGGAAATGCTTTCTCAAGCTCTAGGAAGTTCTTCTGACAACGCTCAATACATCGCTTACAATACGATTGGTATCAAGGCGTTTGAAGAAACCTTAGAAAGTTTTGAAACATGGTTGAAAACAGCTATGCAAAAAGCAACTCTTATTGACTATAATTCCCTAACGGGTCAGGCTTTGTTTCAAAGCGCCATCTATGCGCCTGCTCTTAGTTTTTTTTCAAGAATGGGCACACCATTTGGAATCGTTGAAACATTTACTCTAGAGCCCACAAAATGCCCCTATCTTGATGGGCTAAAAATTTCAGCATGCCTTATGGAACAGGTTATTCAGAATTACAGAATGATTGTAGCCCTTATTCAAAATAAACTGAGTGATGCAGATTTTCAAAATATCGCTTATTTGAATGGGATCAATGGAGAAATCAAAACCTTAAAAGGATCAGTAGATTTGAACGCGCTCATAGAAGTTGCTATCTTAAACGCAGAAAATCATTTAAACTATATAGAGAATCTTGAAAAAAAAGCCGACCTTTGGGAAGAACAACTGAAATTAGAAAGAGAAACGACAGCAAGAAACATTGCTAGCTCTAAAGTTATTGTCAAATGAAAACACTCGTGAAAAATACCATATCTTCTTTTTTACTATTGTCTGTTTTGATGGCAGAAGATATAACAAGCGGCTTAAAGCAACTGGATAGTACCTACCAAGAGACCAACCAACAAGTGCTCAAAAACTTAGATGAAATTTTTTCAACCACTAGCCCTAGCACTAATGATAAAATGGGTGAAGAAGATGCTCTAAACATCAAAAAAGCGGCCATTGCTTTGAGAGGAGATTTAGCGTTATTGAAAGCCAATTTTGAAGCGAATGAGTTATTTTTCATCTCAGAAGATGTGATTTTTAAGACTTATATGTCTAGCCCTGAACTTTTATTAACCTATATGAAAATCAATCCCTTAGACCAAAAGACTGCTGAGCAACAATGTGGAATATCCGATAAAGTTTTAGTTCTTTATTGTGAGGGGAAGCTGAAAATCGAGCAAGAAAAACAAAATATAAGAGAGCGTTTAGAAACTTCTCTAAAGGCATATCAGAGCAACATTGGAGGTACAGCTTCCTTAATCACTGCTTCACAGACGCTTGTAGAAAGCCTAAAAAATAAAAATTTCATCAAAGGAATCAAAAAGCTTATGTTAGCTCACAACAAGGTCTTTTTAAATTATTTAGAGGAGTTGGACGCATTAGAAAGATCCCTAGAACAAAGTAAGCGGCAATACCTACAAGAAAGGCAATCAAGTAAGATCATTGTCAAATGATTTTTCTGAGACGATAGGCTATAATTTCTAATTTTTGGGATTTGTTTCTCTAGTTGTTTTTTGAGCTAATAATTTGGATCGCTATTTTTTTCCATGAGCGATGCTTTGTTCTATTTGATTAATGACGCTATTGGGCAGTTCAGATTTAGAGCGATTGTTTGAAAATGTTGCATCTTTTGCTTCATTTTCTTTTGTATCAGTAGTGCCAAACTCACTTGCATTTGTAGTATCTTGGTAGTTATTTTCTTGCTCCATTTCTTTTTTTCTCTTCTCACAAATAGTGCACGAAGCTATAAGAAAAGTTCTATTGTTGCTGTTATTAAGAGCGAGTTTTAAACCACTCAAGTGTTGTCTAGAAAATTTGTTATTTTCTGTCTCTATTTCTTGAATTTTTTCTAATAAGGGGGCAAGAATTTTTTGATCCTTGATGCCTTTGATCAAACACTTTCTTAACCCATCGTAATCGTTGCTTGAAATAATACACTCATTGATAATGATTTCAATTTCAGGTGTTCTCCACTCATCAGGCACAAGCGGAGCAGCAGGTTTTACAAAAGCTTCATTCACCTTATTGATCATCTCATCAAAGTTATCATCTTTATTAGATTTGGTTTCAGCGGAAGAATTGCTATTAGGGTTGTCATTCAAAGGGTTAGCGTTAATTTCGTTTAATTCTTGTAATCCTTTGTGCTTAGCCGCTTTTTTTTGAACAGAAGAGTTGTTCTTTTTTTCAAACGCTTCAATATTCTTTTGAATTTGCTCTGCTCTCGCCCTATCATTTCGTAATTTTTCTCTCAAAGCGTTAGTGGCGAATTCTTTTTCCTCTTCTGTAACTTCTTTTTCGTCATGTCTTTGATGGAATGTTTTGATTTTTTTAAAGCCTAAAGCCACTAATTTTTTGTATTCACTCGGTAATAATGCTGTATTGATAGCGTTTAAGCCCCCATAAATAACTAAAAAATAAAGAGCGACAGAACCTAGTTTTTTGAAGATACTTTTCAAGAGTGTCTCCTTTCCTATTCAAAGGGATTATTCTTGGCAACATTGTTTCGGTATGCAGAAAGCACTGTTTTGAAGAAATTAAATATCTTGTAGTGTTCTTTTTGCATAGTTGTTTTATCGCTCATCATAGGATCGCTATCTACGAAAATATTGTATTCATTAGTCTTTTTTAATATAGATTTTTTGGATTGGGTATCAAAATTGAAGCTGTCTAAAACCAACAAACACAATTTTTGTTTTTGAGCGAAACTCAATTTTTGATTGGTAAAGTTTTTAGTCAGAGTATTCAATTCCACATCATCTTTGACATTTTTCAATAAGTTAGAAAAAGCCTCATAGCCCCTTAAGTATTTCTCATTGATCTTATCAATCGCCATGCTAAACGCCAAGCGTTCCGAGTTAAAAATAAGCGTGTTAGTAGCTTTTTGGGCAATATCTTTTGCTTTAGAGTCAAACTTGTTTCTTTCAAGCTGTAAGTAATAATCTATATTATCCAATTCTTTTCTGCTCAATAAATTAGAAATGTTATTGGAATATTCTTCAATCGCTTGCTTATAAGATAAAGCTAATCGGCTCGCTTTTTTGTTTTGTTCTTCATCTAAAGAAAACACACCCATTTGAAGCAAAGCCAAAGCCTTATCTTTAGTGGTAGCGGTAGTTTTTTTAAAAATACTGCTCGTTTTCACTTGGGGGTAGTAATAACTCAAACGCTCCTTATCTTCTTTGGTGAATGTTTCTTGGTTTAAAACATAGGCATAAGGGTTAGGAAGAAGTTTCTTATAGAGAGGGTTATCTTTTAAGGCTTGCTCTAGATCCCCATAAGCCTTTGACTTAGCGGTAAGGATTTTACCTCTTGTCTCTTTCTCTAGAGCCTCTTTTTCTTTTTTGTATTTGTTTTCTAAATCTAAAAGAACTTTAGCTCTATGATCCATAAGCTCTTTGATTTTTTGTTTTCTAAAAATCAAGTCTTCTAAGAAATCATGCGTATTGTTTAAGAGCTTCTTTTTAGCCTTAAGAGCGTCTTCTTTTGCAGCCACCTCTTCTTGTTCTTTTTTTATCTCGTTGAAAAATGAACCAAACTGCTCCACATTAGCCGACAAAACTCCAAACGCAACCAATGAGCCAAAAACGATTTTTGCAAGCATCTTATAGTTTTTGTAACCTTAAAATTTCAAAAAATATCAATACATTTTACCACAATTTTTACAAAACTATGGATCAAAATTTTTCCATATCCAAAAGGTAAGTAAAATCTAGGTCTTATAGTGTTATGTTTTTCTTGCTTGTATGCGGCTTGTTGGTATTTTTTAAGTTTCTCTTAAGATTATTTTTATACAATGGATTGGTGTTTTTTAGATGGAAAACTCCTTTATTCTTTAACAGATGTTTTCTGTTCTTTGTTTGGCACAAACAAACAAGTCGTTGGTTTGTGCTATACCACATGTTAGTATCAGCAAGTGGGGTATTCTTTGAGATTTGGAGTTAGATTAGGGTGGTTTTGTAAAATATTTATTATTTTATGCTCCTTTATAGGTTCACCGCCTTGAACTATTTCTTTAAAAACCAAAATGAAACAGCCAATTAGCAAATTAAAACAAAACTTCTTACAATTCAAACATTCTTTCAACAAACATTTAGATAAGTACAGCCTTTATTATAGGCTGTTCAATATCAGCTCTATCGTTATAGGTTTTTTAATAGGGCTTTTTTCTTATGGAGCAGGGGTGATTTTAGTTTATCCAATATTATTCTTATTTGCTCTTATAATAAAACCTAGCTTTTTTTATTACACTACTTATCTTTTGCTACTCGTTTCTCTCAGTGTAATAAGCAAATACTATCTCTTAAGCCACGCAAATTTCACAATGAAGCTAATCATGCTTATGACTCAATGGCAAAATTGGTTTTTGTAAGTATCTCAAGCTCTAATGATAACTTTATCTTACTAGCGAAAAACTCCATCCTTTAAAGCACCATATGTAAGCGCCTAGCCCATTAGGCTATTTTAGTATCGTTCTATCTCATCCATTTAATTTTTAGTGTATTCTGCTAAACATTGGAGCGTCCCCTACAACTCCTAACAATAGACCAATTTAAACTAAAAAGTGTTAAGATACTTCTATGAAATCCAATACAAGATTTTAAATCCCGTATAAATTACAACACTCCTTTTGTCTATAACCAAGCCTATTTTTGTGCATAACCATACAGAAGCTTTTTGGCAATCTTGTTGCAAGCCTAATGGGTCATTTAGAGTCTTGTTTAAAAATTTTTCAAATTTGTCCATAAAATACAAATTTTTTAGGGTATCGTAAAATTTTCTAAACTTTCTTTATTTTTAAAAATCCATAGCAATCTTAATCCCAAACTACATGATTTTAAATTTAAAGGAGCGTTTTTTAAAAACAATTCTGCGTTCAGTGTGTTGGCAATTTTGTTTTTGGTATGGTGGCGGTTTTCCAATTAATATTAAGAAAAATTTGCTATAATAGGAGATAAAAGCAAAAAGAGTATGAATGTTTGGTGGCAAAAAATGTTTGGTTTGTTTGTGGTTGGTGATTATTATAGCTCTTGATTTCATGGATAATTTTAGGATTAAAGGATTTTCTTAGTGGCTTAGGTATATTGCTGTGGAATGCTCTCTGCTAAAACACGCATTAGAACTCCGAGCAAGCAAGAACTTGTGCAACCAAAAATAATAGGAATCCAAAAATAAAAGGACTGATTAATGGGAAAAATTTTAGCTTCTTTGTTGGGTGGCGGAACAAATCTTTTTTCAGGTTTATCTAGCGATTTGTTTTCTATGATATTAAATTTTTTGTTCTTCCTGATGTTAATGATGGGACTTAATGAAATATTAGAGAAGAAATTCAACTTACCCATGGATAATATCAAGGATTTTATGACGGAAGTGCTGAAGAATGGATTTGGTAGTATGAAAAACATGGGATCTGCTTTGATTGGCAATGGTTTTAGCAGTAGCAAATCAGACAGAACCGCTAATAAAATGAGTGTCCCCCAAGTAAAACTTTAGTGGTGCATTAACCATCTAAAGATGGAATTTTTTCATTTTTCACAGAGAGATTTATTTGATCAACAAGGTTTTTACCGCCCTTAATTTTCTACTCGCTTCAAAAGAAACTTTAGAATAACAAGACAAAGAATTTTCACTCAGTGGAATCAAAGAATTAAAAGAGAAGCGCTTGTATCCATCAGATAAAAACGATTGCAATATCAATAACTAAACCATCGCAATACCCACTAAAATCTGTCTTTTCACTACAAAAATCTTGAAGAACCAATGATTTTCCACCTAACAACACGCTAAAAACGCATACTCTTTTTATGACTTTAATTTTACTTAAACAACCTTTTTAAAAGGATCAAAAACTCTCTATGCCATTGATATGGTTTTTTTCTTTTTTCCCATTTACTCTTTAAGAGTTTCACTCTATAGTGTGTTTTGATCTCATAACCCACTAATCTGTCATAAGACTTTTCGCTATTACACTATGCTCTCATCAAGGTTGCTAAATCCCTTAAAATGGGTAATAACTCACTAGCTGAACATTATGATTTTATTGATGCTTGATTTATGATTGATTTTTGCTATTTTGAAAAGCTCAATATCCATTGAAAATATTGAATAATCTCTCTGAATTTGGTCTTGAGAATCTTAATTAAAAACTTGTTTAACATCGTGATAATGGTAACTTAAGACTCCTTTTTGAAAATTGAGTTATTCCTTTATTTTAGTTGTAACGCATTTTTACGGCTTATCTTGCTTTTTTACAGCATTAAAACTTTTTTAAATCGGTTTTTAGAGCTATTTGTGAAAGCGTTTTTTGTAGATTTTGAAAAATAGATATAAGAGTGATTGAAACAATATTCTATGATTAAAAAATAGTTTCTTGCTCTTTGAATCATGACCGCTCTGAAATTTTCACACAACAGATATTGTATAATTTTAATACAAACCTTTACGATTTAAACAATCTAAAGAGAAACAAAATCCATTGAAGGGATCAAGAGCGATATGAGTAATAACATGCGAAAACTCTTCTCAATGATTGCTGACTCAAAAGATAAGAAAGAAAAACTTATTGAGAGTTTGCAAGAGAACGAACTTTTAAACACTGATGAAAAAAAGAAAATCATAGATCAAATAAAAACCATGCATGATTTTTTCAAACAGATGCATACAAACAAGGGAGCGCTAGATAAGGTTCTAAGAAATTACATGAAAGATTATCGCGCTGTTATCAAAAGCATTGGTGTTGATAAATTTAAAAAGGTTTATCGGTTGCTTGAGAGTGAAACTATGGAGCTGTTGCATGCGATTGCAGAGAATCCTAATTTCTTATTCTCTAAATTTGATCGATCCATTCTTGGAATATTTCTGCCTTTCTTCAGTAAGCCCATCATGTTCAAGATGAGCATTAGAGAAATGGACTCGCAAATAGAATTGTATGGCACCAAACTCCCACTATTGAAATTGTTTGTGATGACAGATGAAGAAGTGAATTTCTATGCTAATCTAAAAACCATTGAACAATATAACGACTATGTTAGGGATTTGCTGATGAAATTTGATCTTGAAAAATACATGAAAGAAAAAGGAGTGCAAAATGCTTGATGTGGAAAACGAACAAAAAATCTCGGCGTAACTAACAAAATTCAGTTTGAAAAATATTTGTCTTAGGCAGAGATAGAATTAAAAAATGATGAGTGCTTTAAAAAGATTACCTACTTGATCGCCTTACCTATCAAGTAAGGCTAACGCCTATTGGCGTTGCTCTCTACCCTTAGAAAAATCTACTCTCTCCCTTTCTTCCAATCACTTACCACTGAGCAAACTTCTGATTTGATTGCGCAAGTATTCATTCTCTCTTTCTTCTTGTAGCTTCTCCCTAACTTCTTCTTCTTTGGCTTGCATGTTCAAGTTGCCATTCTTAAAAATCTCAGAACTAATCACATTCTGCCTCATTTGATAACCTGCACGATTACTCAATGTTTCTAAAATTTCTCGTTGGTTATTTTTCCTAGTGGTATATTCTTGCTCCTTGTCTTGTAGGAGAGTTTTGTAATACTGATTGATTTTTTCTAGCTGAGCTTTTTCTCTTGCCACTTCATTGATCACTTGCTTGTTGTTTGCTCCACTCACATCATAGCCATGCAAGTTTTTTGTGTTAGCTCCTAGCATTGGCTGACTTCCTTGCAACACATCAAAGGTCTGTGGTTGCTCTTTGTTGTTAGGATTATCATTATAGTTACTCGCTATCATCACCACACCCTTTTGATTCAAAGTAGGCTGCAAGTAAAAATCAATGTCAGATCTTGCTCCATTAGCTTGGAAGTAATTCTTGTATTGAAGTATCTTATTGGCATCGCCTATGAGCGTAATCTTTTTAGAATGATGAACAAGTTTGAAAGTTAGTACAACTTGTTTATTATCCAACAAATAGTCCTTGTAATTTGGCAACTTCACTTGCACCATGAATGGTGTGTCTTTGAGTTTGTCATTTAAGGGTATCTCACTATACTTCTCTATCAGTTCATTATACACAGGCGTATAAACATGGTTCTTTTGTTTCACCACTTTTTTCGCATAATTACTGCACGCGCTTAAAGTTAAGCACAGAATTGCCGCACCGATTAAAACACTTGCTCTCAGTTTCATTGTTGTTTCTCCTTATCGCTCTCGTTTCATTAGTTTCATTCTGCAGCGCCTTGTTTCTTTGAAGCGAAAAGACCATTGATAAAATTTTTTATACCAATAACCTTAATAACTTTATAAATCAAATAGCCCATACCTATGAAGCAAATGTTTTTCAAAACAAAAAGCACCTTATCGTTAGTGCTACCAATTCCTAAGATATATAGTTCATAAATAGATCTAATTGTTTCTAATCCAAAAAACAAAACCGCACCCACACCAAAGGCATAGTAAAAATACTGAAGTTTTAATTTTGTTTTTAGACTTTCCACTAGCTCTGTGTTTTTGCTAGTTCTTAAAAATACAAAATAGATTGCAAACAAAACAAATATCCCACCCATACACAATCCTAACAGATGCTCTAACCCTCCTATATACCCTAAGAATGAATGAGCATATGCTTCCATTATTCTTTGTTTGGCTTGTCCTATCTGCATCAGAAGTTCATACCTTTTTTCTTGCGGTAGCTTTTCTATTTCTATCAGGATATTTTTCAACTCTTCTTGATTCTTTAAAGCTTCGTGAAATCTTTGCTCCCCTAAACTCCCTTTGGGATATAACGAGTCTAGCAAATTTAAAAGATCATTGCTCTGTGAGTTGCTAGGTGGTGGGGCGTTTAGCGGATTGGATCCATGATGCTCTGTTGTATCGTTCATGAAATTCCTTTCAAGAATTAAATTGAGAAATTGTTTTGATATTATACCATTCTCTCTATGAGTTGTGATTGTCTTATCTCTTTGAATTAGGTGCTTCTAAAATTTCATTATTAGGTTACGACTGCTTACTCATTGCTCTTACTTTTTGAGTTGCATCGTGTTTCATCTTGCTTCTTATTTGAAGCAATTCGCTGCTTACATTACTTATAAGGAATCTTTGTTCAACGCCTTATCCAAAAAGGTTTTTGTTAAAGGTTTTTTCAAATATATATTTTTACAGAAATTTTGCTATACTATAACTGAAATTGTTTTAAGGAGTTTTTGATGAAAAAATTTCTCAAGTATTTCTCAAGTTTTACAACCAACGAACCAATGAACTAAACAATAAAGCTGTCGCATGTTAGGGAAAAAAAACGAGAAAGTCTTGATTGATGAAAATTTGGTTGGGGGTGTGATAGCCCTTGATAGATTGGCAAAACTCAATAAGGCCAATAGGACTTTCAAAAGGGCTTTTTATCTCTCTATGGTGCTCAATATCGCCGCTGTAACGAGTATTGTAATGATGATGCCTTTGAAGAAAACGGATATATTTGTTTATGGCATTGATCGATACACAGGAGAATTTAAAATTGTTAAACGCTCCGATGCTAGACAAATTGTCAATTCTGAAGCTGTTGTGGATAGTGCAACTTCAAAATTTGTTTCATTGCTGTTTGGTTATAGCAAAAATTCTTTGAGGGATCGCAAGGATCAACTAATGCAGTATTGCGATGTGAGTTTCCAAACCCAAGCAATGAGAATGTTCAATGAAAATATCAGACAATTCGTAGATAAAGTCCGAGCAGAAGCTATCATTAGCTCTAACATACAAAGAGAAAAAGTCAAAAATAGTCCCTTAACGAGATTAACGTTTTTCATTACCATCAAAATCACGCCTGATACAATGGAAAATTATGAATATATCACTAAAAAACAAGTAACTATTTATTATGATTTTGCTAGAGGTAACTCTTCTCAAGAAAATCTTATCATCAATCCTTTTGGCTTCAAAGTGTTTGACATTCAAATCACAGATTTACAAAACGAACAGACGGTAAGCGAAATTTTAAGAAAGATTAAAGAAGTGGAATCAAAAAATAAGGCATTAAAACAATAAGAGCATGTTTAATATTAAAAGGACTTTTTTTATAACGATCATAAGTTTTTTTCTCATTGTTCCTAATTGGTTGAAAGCTATTGATTTGCCCATTGTTTCAAATCTCAAAATTTACCAAACAGTTTATTGCATGCTGATACCGAGTTATGTTTTAACCAACAAAAGTTTTGCAGATATTTTGACAGGCTATACATCTATTGGTGCATCAGGGAGTGGAAAGAGTTCAGGGCAGGGTGTGATCGAAGCGCTTAGCACACCATTAGCCACAAGTTTAGCCGCTAGCAATCTGGTGAAATATTTGAATACTTTAGGTCCTTTATGGGGATCGGCGTGGGCAAGTGTTGCTACAGCTATACAAGGTTTTGCTCTAACGCCATCAAGTGGCTGTAATTTTGGTTGGAACGCATTGATAAATAAAAACATAGATGTATCCATGGATAGCGTGCTAGACAATTTGAGCAACAAGATTCAGAATTTTACCAAAGGCGGTGTTGAGGACAATGTGAAAGGCAATATTCTTTTGCAAATAATTGGCTCAATAACCGCTCAAGCTTCTACGAATATTACAGCTGATGGTTTAATTTGGCTGATTGGTAAAGAATTCACTGCAAATAAACTGCAAAACAACACTACAGCCATGCTTGCTTTTGCCGCATTAGAATCTGTTGTCAAAGGAGCGGACGCTGCTGTTCTTCCTGCATATGGTGTAGTCAATCTGCCTGATATTATCATAGGGCAAGGGTCATATCTTGATTTTGTTTCTTACCTAATTTATATTGTTTTTGGGATTTTTGTTTTTATTTCTTTTATGAAATTGAGAGATATTTCAAATGGCATTCAGCTTAACATAGGTTTTGAATACATGCGATTTATTGGGGGGACATTATTCAAAATGGCGATGGTCTCTTTTATTGCCTATGCAGGTTTTGGTTATCTTTATAAAATCTCTTATTCCATTTATTTTGGTTTAGCAGGCGCTTTTGGGCTGAATCAAGTTCTTTTTTGGGCTTTAGATTTAGTGCTGAATTACACTGTTAATTCAATTTTACCTGCGGTAAGAGCTGTTTTTTCTAATGTTGGCAACAACGCTCCTAGTTTGTTACAAGGCTTGCAAGTGGCAGGTATTTCTTTATTCGCTATTTTTATGCAAGTAACTATCATTATGAGAATAAGCACTGTGGTTGTGAAACCTTTGATAGCGGGGGCTTTTAGCGGTATTGTGTTCCCTATTGCGGTATGTTTGATCGTGCTAGATTGGTTCAAAGATTCTATGAAAAACATATTGATATGGTTTATTAATAATTTGTTTATCTTGGTTTTAGCTATTCCTATTTTGCTCTTTGGTGTTTTGGCATTATTGGCATTCAATTTGACCATAACGCCCTCTGTTGCTATACAGAACATCAATCAAGGGGGACTAGGTATCGATTCAACCATTGCGAGTCTTATCACTTTATTTATTTTAAAGGGTTTCATAGAGACGATTATTGAAAGTGTCAATGCGATCGTTAACACCATTTTCAGCTCTGTTTCTATGGATGGCAGCAGAATGGATAGAGAAAGAGATGCCTTAATGGTTGGAAGAGTTGGTGGATCTATGTTTAAAGGATAAGCCACTTTATTCTTGTGTTGCAATTACAAATATTTTTTAAGAGGAATTGTTGATGGGGCAGGCATTTTTTAAAAAAATTGTTGGCTGTTTCTGTCTTGGTTATTTATTTTTATCTAGCGTAATAGAAGCAGCAGCACCTGACATTAAAAATTTTAATCGTGGTAGGGTGAAAGTGGTGAATAAGAAGATTGCTTATTTGGGAGATGAAAAACCTATTACGATTTGGACTTCATTAGACAATGTTACTGTGATCCAACTTGAAAAAGATGAAACTATTTCTTACATCACAACAGGTTTCAATAAAGGTTGGAGTATTGTGCCTAATTCTAATCATATATTCATTCAACCTAAATCGGTAAAAAGTAATCTCATGTTTGAAAAAGAAGCAGTGAATTTTGCCCTAATGACAAGAGATTACCAAGAATTTTTAAAAACAAAAAAACTTATCGTAGATGCACCTGACCCTAAAGAATTAGAAGAACAAAAAAAAGCTCTAGAAAAAGAAAAAGAAGCTAAAGAACAGGCGCAAAAAGCGCAAAAAGATAAAAGAGAAAAAAGAAAAGAAGAACGCGCAAAAAATAGAGCCAATTTAGAAAATCTCACTAACGCTATGAGTAACCCACAAAATTTGAGCAATAACAAAAATCTTAGCGAATTTATCAAGCAACAACGAGAAAATGAATTAGACCAAATGGAACGACTAGAGGACATGCAAGAGCAGGCTCAAGCTAATGCGCTCAAACAAATTGAAGAACTCAACAAGAAACAAGCTGAAGAGACAATCAAGCAAAGAGCCAAAGATAAAATCAGTATTAAGACAGATAAGCCTCAAAAAAGTCCTGAGGATAACTCCATAGAATTATCTCCTAGCGATAGCGCTTGGAGAACTAATCTTGTTGTGCGGACTAATAAAGCCTTGTATCAATTCATTTTGAGGATAGCTCAAAAAGACAATTTTGCTTCAGCGTATCTAACAGTCAAATTAGAATACCCACAAAGACACGAAGTTTCTAGCGTTATTGAAGAGGAGCTAAAAAAGAGGGAAGAAGCAAAGAGGCAGAGAGAATTGATCAAGCAAGAAAATCTTAACACCACAGCCTACATCAATAGAGTGATGATGGCGAGCAATGAACAGATTATCAACAAAGAAAAAATAAGAGAAGAAAAACAAAAAATTATACTAGATCAAGCAAAGGCGCTAGAGACTCAATACGTGCATAATGCATTAAAAAGAAACCCTGTGCCTAGAAACTACAATTACTACCAAGCGCCTGAAAAACGCTCTAAACATATTATGCCCTCTGAAATTTTTGATGATGGCACATTCACTTATTTTGGTTTCAAAAACATCACTCTCCAACCCGCTATTTTTGTGGTTCAACCTGATGGGAAATTGAGCATGACTGATGCCGCCATTGATCCTAACATGACCAATTCAGGATTGAGATGGTATAGAGTTAATGAAATTGCAGAAAAGTTTAAGCTCATTAAAGACAAAGCCCTTGTAACAGTAATAAATAAAGGCTATGGGAAAAATCCATTGACAAGAAATTACAATATCAAAAACTATGGTGAATTGGAGCGCGTGATTAAAAAGCTCCCTCTTGTCAGAGATAAATAAAAAGGCGTTAAGACATGAATGAAGAAAACGATAAACTTGAAACTTCTCAAAAAACCCAACAACATTCACCCCAAGATTTATCCAATGAAGAAGCGACAGAAGTCAATCATTTTGAAGATTCTTCAAAAGAATCCAAAGAAAGCTCAGATCATTATCTTGACAACCCCACAGAAACTAAAACCAATTTTGATGAAGACAAGTTAGAAGAAACCCAAACTCAAATGGATTCTGGAGGTAATGAAACTTCAGAATCTAGCAATGGCAGTCTGGCAGACAAGTTATTCAAGAAAGCCAGAAAATTGGTTGATGATAAAAGACCTTTCACTCAACAAAAGAGTTTAGATGAAGAAGTCCAAAAACTGAACGAAGAATATGATCAAGAAAATAATTGGCATCAAGAAGAAACTCAAACGGACTTAATTGATGTTGATGATAAAAGACCTTTCACTCAACAAAAGAGTTTAGATGAAGAAGTCCAAAAACTGAACGAAGAAGACGATCAAGAAAATAATGAGTATCAAGAAGAAACTCAAACGGGCTTAATTGATGATGAAACTTCTAAAAAAGCCCAACAAGATTCACCACAAGATCTATCTAATGAAGAAGCGACAGAAGCCAATCATTTTGAAGATTCTTCAAAAGAATCCAAAGAAAGCTCAGATCATTATCTTGACAACCCCACAGAAACTAAAACCCAAGAAACTAAAACCCATTTTGATGGAGACAAGCTAGAAGAAATAACTGACGACTCTAACGATCAAGAGATTATCAAAGGAAGCAAAAAGAAATACATTATTGGTGGCATTGTAGTCGCTGTTCTTATTGTGATTATTTTATTTTCTAGAAGCATTTTTCACTACTTTGTACCTTTGGAAGATAAAAGCTCTCGTTTTAGCAAAGACAGGAATCTTTATGTCAATGATGAAATCCAAATAAGGCAAGAGTATAACCGATTGCTGAAAGAACGGAATGAAAAAGGCAATATGATCGATAAGAATCTTTTCCTCAATGACGATCCCAATAGAACCTTATACAACTATTTGAATATTGCAGAAATTGAGGACAAAAACCCATTGAAAGCCTTTTATGAATGTATTAGTAATGGCGGCAACTATGAAGAATGTTTGAAGCTTATCAAAGACAAAAAACTTCAAGATCAAATGAAAAAGACTCTAGAGGCTTATAATGACTGCATCAAAAATGCCAAAACTGAAGAAGAAAGGATCAAGTGTTTAGATTTAATCAAAGATGAAAACCTGAAAAAAAGCTTACTGAACCAACAAAAAGTTCAAGTGGCGCTAGATTGTTTGAAAAACGCCAAAACCGATGAAGAACGAAACGATTGTCTAAAACTCATCAATGACCCTGAGGTTAGAGAGAAATTCCGTAAGGAATTAGAGCTTCAAAAAGAGCTTCAAGGGTATAAGGATTGTATCAAAAACGCCAAAACAGAAGCTGAGAAAAACGAATGTTTGAAAGGCTTGTCTAAAGAAGCTATAGAAAGATTGAAACAGCAAGCTCTAGATTGTTTGAAAAACGCTAAAACCGATGAAGAACGAAACGAGTGCTTGAAAAATATTCCCCAAGACTTGCAAAAAGAACTACTAGCTGATATGAGCATCAAGGCTTACAAGGATTGCGTATCTCAAGCCAAAAACGAAGCTCAAGGCGAAAAATTACAAAGCGATTTTTAGCTAAAACAGGTTTAAAGCTTATAAAAACGCTATCTCAAGCCAAAAACGAAGCTGAGAAAAAAGAATGCGAGAAATTACTCACCCCTGAAGCGAAAAAACTGTTAGAGCAACAAGCACTAGATTGTTTGAAAAACGCTAAAACCGATGAAGAACGAAAAAAGTGTATCTCAAAAAACGAAGCTTGCGAGAAATTACTCACGCCTGAAGCGAAAGACTTGCAGAAAAAGGTTTTAGCCAAAGAGAGCGTTAAAGCTTATTTGGACTGCGTTTCAAGAGCTAGAAATGAAAAAGAGAAACAAGAATGCGAAAAATTACTCACCCCTGAAGCGAAAAAACTTTTAAAAACGCTAAAACCGATGAAGAACGAAAAAAGTGTATCAAAGATCTCCCTAAAGACTTACAAAGCGATATTTTAGCTAAAGAGAGTCTTAAAGCTTATAAAGACTGCGTATCTCAAGCCAAAACTGAAGCTGAAAAAAAAGAATGCGAGAAATTACTCACCCCTGAAGCGAGGAAACTTTTAGAAGAAGAAGCCAAAGAGAGCGTTAAAGCTTACTTGGATTGCGTGTCTCAAGCCAAAACTGAAGCTGAGAAAAAAGAATGCGAGAAATTACTCACCCCTGAAGCGAAAAAAAAGTTAGAAGAAGCTAAAAAAAGCGTTAAGGCTTCCTGAAGCTCAAGAAAAAAAAGAATGCGAGAAATTACTCACGCCTGAAGCGAAAAAACTCTTAGAGCAACAAGCACTAGATTGTTTGAAAAACGCTAAAACCGATGAAGAACGAAAAAAGTGTATCAAAGATCTCCCTAAAGACTTGCAGAAAAAGGTTTTAGCCAAAGAGAGCGTTAAAGCTTATTTGGACTGCGTTTCAAGAGCTAGAAATGAAAAAGAGAAACAAGAATGCGAGAAATTACTCATTTTAGAAGAGGCTAAAGAGAGTCTTAAAGCTTATAAAGACTGCCAAAAATTACTCACCCCTGAAGCGAGGAAACTTTTAAAGCTTAAAGCTTAAAAAAGCCAAAAAAGAATGCGAGAAATTACTCACGCCTGAAGCGAAAAAACTCTTAGAGCAACAAGCACTAGATTGTTTGAAAAACGCTAAAACCGATGAAGAACGAAAAAAGTGTATCAAAGATCTCCCTAAAGACTTGCAGAAAAAGGTTTTAGCCAAAGAGAGCGTTAAAGCTTATTTGGACTGCGTTTCAAGAGCTAGAAATGAAAAAGAGAAAAAAGAATGCGAGAAATTACTCACCCCTGAAGCGAAAAAACTTTTAGAAGAGGCTAAAGAGAGTCTTAAGGCTTATAAAGACTGCGTATCAAAAGCCAGGAATGAAAAAGAGAAACAAGAATGCGAAAAATTACTCACCCCTGAAGCGAGGAAATTTTTAGCGAAGCAAGTGCTAAGTTGTTTGGAAAAAGCTAGAAATGAGGAAGAAAGAAAAGCATGTCTTAAAAATATCCCTAAAGACTTACAGAAAAATGTTTTAGCCAAAGAGAGTCTTAAAGCTTATAAAGACTGCCTCTCTCAAGCTAGAAATGAAGAAGAAAGAAAAGCTTGCGAAAAATTACTCACCCCTGAAGCGAGGAGACTCTTAGAGCAAGAAGCTAAGAAGAGCGTTAAGGCTTATTTGGACTGCGTATCAAAAGCTAGGAATGAAAAAGAGAAACAAGAATGCGAAAAATTACTCACCCCTGAAGCGAGAAAATTTTTAGCAAAAGAACTCCAACAAAAAGATAAAGCGATCAAAGATTGCTTGAAAAACGCCGATCCTAACGACAGAGCGGCCATTATGAAGTGTTTGGATGGTTTGAGCGATGAAGAGAAGCTCAAATACCTGCAAGAAGCTAGAGAAAAGGCTGTCTTGGATTGTTTGAAAACGGCTAGGACCGATGAAGAAAAAAGGAAATGCCAAAACCTTTATAGCGATTTGATCCAAGAAATCCAAAATAAAAGGACACAAAATAAACAAAATCAATTGAGTAAAACAGAAAGATTGCATCAAGCAAGCGAGTGCTTGGATAACTTAGATGACCCTACTGATCAAGAAGCCATAGAGCAATGTTTAGAGGGCTTAAGCGATAGTGAAAGGGCGCTAATTCTAGGAATTAAACGACAAGCTGATGAAGTGGATCTGATTTATAGCGATCTAAGAAACCGCAAAACCTTTGATAACATGGCGGCTAAAGGTTATCCGTTGTTGCCAATGGATTTCAAAAATGGTGGCGATATTGCCACTATTAACGCTACTAATGTTGATGCGGACAAAATAGCTAGCGATAATCCTATTTATGCTTCCATAGAGCCTGACATTACCAAGCAATACGAAACAGAAAAAACCATTAAGGATAAGAATTTAGAAGCTAAATTAGCTAAGGCTTTAGGTGGCAATAAAAAAGATGACGATAAAGAAAAAAGTAAAAAATCCACAGCAGAAGCTAAAGCAGAAAGCAATAAGATAGACAAAGATGTCGCAGAAACTGCTAAGAATATCAGTGAAATCGCTCTTAAGAACAAAAAAGAAAAGAGTGGGGAATTTGTAGATGAAAATGGTAATCCCATTGACGACAAAAAGAAAGAAGAAAAACAAGATGAAACAAGCCCTGTCAAACAGGCCTTTATAGGCAAGAGTGATCCCACATTTGTTTTAGCGCAATACACCCCTATTGAAATCACTCTAACCTCTAAAGTAGATGCCACTCTCACAGGTATAGTGAGTGGGGTTGTAGCCAAAGATGTATGGAACATGAACGGCACTATGATCTTACTAGACAAAGGCACTAAGGTGTATGGGAATTATCAAAGCGTGAAAGGTGGCACACCCATTATGACACGCTTAATGATAGTCTTTACTAAAGCCATTACGCCTGATGGTGTGATAATACCTCTAGCAAACGCTCAAGCAGCAGGCATGCTGGGTGAAGCAGGGGTAGATGGCTATGTGAATAATCACTTTATGAAGCGCATAGGCTTTGCTGTGATAGCAAGCGTGGTTAATAGCTTCTTGCAAACTGCGCCTATCATAGCTCTAGATAAACTCATAGGCCTTGGCAAAGGCAGAAGTGAAAGGACACCTGAATTTAATTACGCTTTGGGTCAAGCTATCAATGGTAGTATGCAAAGTTCAGCTCAAATGTCTAATCAAATTCTAGGGCAACTGATGAATATCCCCCCAAGTTTTTACAAAAACGAGGGTGATAGTATTAAGATTCTCACAATGGACGATATTGATTTTAGTGGCGTGTATGATGTTAAAATTACCAACAAATCTGTGGTAGATGAAATCATCAAACAAAGCACCAAAACTTTGTCTAGAGAACATGAAGAAATCACCACAAGCCCCAAAGGTGGCAATTAATTCAAGAGAAAGGATAAAATATATTGATGTTATTAAACTCGGTTCTTTACAAAATAAAAAACAAAACCAACGACAGGCTCTTCTAGAGAATATAGTGGCGGAAAAAACCAAGCAAAAACAATGAAAGGAAACAGCAATGGAACTCGGTTTTAATGAAGCAGAAAGACAAAAGATCTTAGACAGCAACAGATCTCTTATGGGAAATGCAAATGAAGTAAGGGATAAGTTTATTCAAAATTACGCCTCTTCTTTAAAAGATAGCAACGATCCGCAAGATTTTTTGAGAAGAGTTCAAGAGTTAAGAATCAATATGCAAAAGAATTTTATTAGTTTTGATGCTTATTACAACTATTTGAACAACCTTGTGTTAGCCAGTTACAATCGTTGCAAACAAGAAAAGACTTTTGCAGAAAGCACGATCAAAAATGAACTAACGCTTGGGGAGTTTGTTGCAGAAATTTCTGACAACTTCAATAATTTTATGTGTGATGAAGTGGCAAGAATTTCAGACCTAGTGGCTTCTTATCTGCCAAGAGAGTATTTACCGCCATTCATAGATGGCAATATGATGGGCGTGGCGTTTCAGATTCTAGGGATAGATGATTTTGGGAGAAAGCTCAATGAGATTGTCCAAGATATAGGGACTAAATATATTATTTTGAGCAAAAATAAGACTTATCTCACTTCTTTAGAAAGAGCTAAATTGATAACCCAATTAAAATTAAATTTGGAATAAGAACATGACTGAAGACAGATTGAGTGCAGAAGATAAAAAATTTCTAGAAGTAGAAAGAGCCTTAAAAGAAGCGGCATTAAATCCTCTAAGGCATGCTACTGAAGAACTTTTTGGTGATTTTTTAAAAATGGAAAATATCACTGAGATTTGTTACAATGGGAACAAGGTTGTGTGGGTTTTAAAAAATAATGGCGAATGGCAACCATTTGATGTGAGAGACAAGAAAGCCTTTAGTCTGTCTCGTTTAATGCATTTTGCCCGGTGTTGTGCAAGTTTTAAGAAAAAAACAATAGACAACTATGAAAATCCTATTTTGAGCAGCAATTTAGCGAATGGTGAAAGGGTGCAGATTGTCCTTTCCCCTGTTACAGTTAATGATGAAACCATTTCCATATCCATAAGGATACCTAGCAAAACAACCTATCCTCATAGCTTCTTTGAAGAGCAGGGTTTTTATAATCTGCTAGATAACAAAGAACAAGCGATCAGCGCGATTAAAGATGGTATTGCTATTGGTAAGAATGTGATTGTTTGTGGTGGCACAGGAAGCGGTAAAACGACTTATATCAAAAGCATCATGGAGTTTATCCCCAAAGAAGAAAGGATCATATCCATTGAAGACACCGAAGAGATTGTATTCAAACACCACAAGAACTACACACAGCTTTTTTTTGGTGGGAATATCACCTCTGCTGATTGCTTAAAGTCATGTTTGAGAATGCGGCCTGATAGAATCATTTTAGGAGAACTCAGAAGCAGTGAGGCATACGATTTTTATAATGTGCTTTGTAGCGGTCATAAAGGCACGCTAACCACTCTGCATGCAGGGAGCAGTGAAGAAGCGTTTATCCGTTTAGCCAACATGAGTTCATCTAATAGTGCAGCAAGGAATATCAAGTTTGAAAGTCTTATTGAGGGCTTTAAAGATTTGATTGATATGATTGTCCATATCAACCACCACAAACAGTGTGATGAATTTTATATCAAACATAGGTAGTAGGCGCAATGGAAGACTTTTTGTATAACACCTTATACTTCATAGAGGATTATAAGTTGGTTGTTATTTTTAGTTTCATAGGGTTAATAGCGTTATTTTTCCTCTACAAATTCATAAAAGCTCAAAAAAAGGCTTTTAAAGATAAAGCTAACCAACCTCAAAAGAAAAAAAGCTTTAAAGAAATCATTATAGATGGGCTGAAAGAAAGGGTTAAAACCTTTGGCTTTTGGTTGCAAGCTATATTATTACTATCCTATTCTTTTATCACATCAGGGTTATTTTTCTTGATTCTCTTAGGTAATTTTTATGATGATAATCGATCGCCTGAGAGCGATGATGATCTTTTTGATATATGGATCTATGCGATACAAGATTTTCCTAATTACTATTTTAAAGCGCTTGGTTTTAGTTCACTCAAGATTTATGGGTTCAATATATCATTAGTCGTATATAGTTCTATTTTATGTTCTTATATCTTCATTACCTTTTTTGTGTGGTTCTTAAAATACTTAACTCGGACTAGAGACATAGGAGCGAATAAAAAAGTTGATGATCTCTTTGGGAGCGCGAGTTGGGAAACTGAAGAGAAAATGATCAAAGCTAAACTTATCACACCCAATAATAAAAAACGCGCCTTTGACAAACGAGAGGTTATTGTAGGCAGGCGTGGTTTAGGGGATTTTATCGCTTACGCAGGACAGGCGTTCATTGGCTTGATTGCTCCTACTAGAAGCGGTAAAGGTGTGGGTTTCATCATGCCCAATATGATCAATTATCCTCAAAATATCGTTGTGTTTGACCCTAAGGCGGACACTATGGAAACTTGCGGAAAAATCAGAGAAAAACGTTTCAACCAAAAAGTGTTCATCTATGAACCTTTCTCCTTAAAAACACACCGATTTAATCCTTTCGCTTATGTGGATTTTGGTAATGATGTGGTTTTAACTGAAGACATACTCTCTCAAATTGACACACGCCTAAAAGGGCATGGGATGGTGGCTAGTGGGGGGGATTTTTCCACTCAAATCTTTGGATTGGCAAAGCTCGTGTTCCCTGAAAGACCTAATGAAAAAGATCCTTTTTTTAGCAATCAAGCGCGGAATCTTTTTGTCATCAATTGCAATATTTATAGGGATCTCATGTGGACTAAAAAGGGGCTTGAGTTTGTCAAAAGAAAAAAAATCATCATGCCTGAAACCCCCACAATGTTTTTCATAGGTTCTATGGCAAGCGGTATCAACTTGATTGATGAAGACACAAACATGGAAAAAGTCGTGTCTCTGATGGAATTTTTTGGAGGTGAAGAAGATAAGAGTGGCGACAATCTAAGAGCGCTTAGTCCTGCTACTAGAAACATGTGGAATAACTTCAAGACAATGGGTGGCGCTAAAGAAACTTATAGTTCTGTGCAGGGGGTTTATACATCAGCGTTTGCGCCTTACAATAACGCCATGATCAGGAATTTCACGAGCGCTAATGATTTTGATTTCAGGCGTTTAAGGATTGATGAAGTGAGTATTGGCGTGATCGCTAATCCTAAAGAAAGCACTATTGTTGGGCCGATATTAGAGCTGTTTTTCAATGTGATGATTTATAGCAATCTTATTCTGCCAATCCATGATCCACAATGCAAAAGAAGTTGCTTAATGCTTATGGATGAATTCACGCTCTGTGGCTATTTGGAAACCTTTGTTAAAGCGGTAGGGATCATGGCAGAATACAACATGCGCCCCGCTTTTGTATTTCAAAGTAAGGCGCAACTAGAGAATGACCCCCCACTTGGTTATGGTAGGAACGGCGCTAAGACTATTTTAGACAACCTTTCTTTGAATATGTATTATGGGATTAACAACGATAACTACTATGAACATTTTGAAAAACTTTCTAAGGTGTTAGGGAAATACACAAGGCAAGACGTGAGCCGGAGCATTGATGATAATACCGGTAAGACCAACACTTCTATCAGCAACAAAGAGCGGTTTTTGATGACCCCTGATGAATTGATGACTATGGGCGATGAGCTTATCATTCTAGAGAATACGCTCAAACCCATCAAATGCCACAAGGCGCTTTACTATGATGATCCATTCTTCACTGATGAACTCATCAAGGTGAGTCCAAGCTTGAGCAAGAAATACAAATTGGGGAAAGTGCCTAATCAGGCAACATTCTATGATGATTTGCAAGCCGCTAAAACTAGAGGTGAATTGAGCTATGACAAGTCTTTAGTGCCTGTGGGTTCAAGCGAACTGTGATTAAGACAAAATATCTTAACAAAAAGAAGCAAAATATATTTTAGAAAAATTAAAAGATAATGGTGTAAATGATATTATTATAAATTCATAAAATAATAGGATTGTGTCATCAAAATTGCTTATAAAATGAGTATGCTCTACTCGTTATATCGCACTTGAGAATAGATGCAACGGAATTTCTTCACGTAAGCGCCATTAGGGTTGTGTTTCATTCCCCCATTGTAAGCGCCTATTGCCATTTCTACTAATTGATACACGCTTTTGTTGGGATATTTCTGTTTGTAGTAATCAAAATTTTCTTTTAAAATTTGTTTGGCTAATTGGATCGCAAAATCCACATCATTGAGCAATTTGAACTTGAGGAGCGTTTTAGAATAGGTAGGATAGAATTTTTTAGCGGTGTTCAAAGTGATATGAAACATGGAATAAGAAGTGTCTTTTAGGGAAATTTCACGCTTGTTGTTCAAGCCCAAAGAACTTTCTAGTAAAGCGATAGAAATGAGCGTTCTGCACATTATTTCATTGTCGCAGCCTTTTTGATGGATATGGATAAGATTTTCGTATTGCTTGAAACTGATGGTTATTTTTTGGCATGGATAGGCTAAGGAATTAAGAAGTAAAGTCAGACCAATCCATTTCCCAAACAAAACTTCACTTTACTTTGAATCTTTCAGTAACGCTTTTTGTAACTTTTGCTTGTCGTATTTGAGCTTGTCCTTTAATGGCAAAAGTAAAGTTTGAACGCTCTCATAACCACACAGCATTCCCTCTTTATAGGGGTCGTTTTTGATTTTTACATAAAGACTGATGCCATTAGCATAACACAAACCATTAGACTTGATATAGTAGCTTTTGATTTCTTCTTCTAAGTTTCTCAAGTCATTAGGGTTGATAGGCGATTTTTTGCTGTAAGAATTTTCGCTAATCAAAGTCCCCTCATAGCTTCTTTTGATCGTGGTTTCTTTATCCACTAATAATCCATTATAGTTTTCTTTTTCTTTGACAACTCTCATTGTTTCAAAAGAATTACTTGTTTTAGGAGAAATAGGCACTTCCACTACTCTAGGTTTCTTAGCATTTTTCTTTTTCAACTCTGCTTCTAAAGCTTTTAGTTTCTTTTGATTTTCTAAGTCTTTGAGCTTGTATTTAGCCAATTCAGCCTCTTGTTTTTCTTTTTCTGCCAAGAGTTTCTTTTCCCTCTCTTCTTCATTGGCTATGAGTTGGGAGTTAGCGATTAACTCCTCTATGAGCTTCTCTTTGCTGTTTTCAGGAGCGGTTTGAGTGGCTGATGGTTGGGCCTCATTGGCGTTATTTGTCTCTTTTAGTTTATACAGGCTATAAGGAGCAATGATATTGGGTTTTTGAGTAACGCTATCGCTAGTGGGCATAGCGACCATCTCATCTCTTAGGGGCGAACACACTTCATCATTGGGTCTGCAGATCACATCGTTGGCGTAGTTGAAATACGCGCGTTTTTGTTGTTCAAAAAGCTTGTTCTCATCAATTGACGCTCCCTTATCAAGCGTGTGGGCATTGGGATCGCTTCTTTTTGGCACTCTCAAAAAAGTCGCTTGGGCATAAGGCATGTTCTCATTGATTTTTAACACAAACTTAGCGTTTCGTTTGTTGAGCGCTTTGAGAATGTTGTAATACCCATTGACTTGTTCTAATGAACCTGTGATGATGATGAGATCCGCATAAGTCCCCATCGCTCTTGTTTTGATAATGGGGTTTTCTATGGATAAATAGTTGTTGTAATCCAATAGATCCATAGCGTAGAGATAGGTTTTGTCTTTCAAAGCGCTATTACCAAACCAATCCCCAAAGCTTTTATCATTCACGTTCAAGGTGTCGTATATATCAAAAAGTGCTTGAGTTTTTGTGTCATCAACAGAGGCATATTGAGGTTTCTTATGATCAGGGATCTGTCGGCGCTGTTTAGCTTCTTTTTTGAGTCGTTTAGCTTCTTTCTTGGTCTCTTTAGTTTCTTTAGTGGCCTTAATGACCTTATCGGCTTCACTTATTTCTTTAGCATAAAGAGTGTTAGAGGTTAGTAAGCCTATGAGCGATACAGCGGTTGCTAGTTTTCTAAACATTAGTTTCCTTTTTTTCAGATTGGTATAGAGACAAAATTCCATATTCCATTGCATTTAAGGTAAGCGATGTAGCTGTAAAAAACTCATTGTTTTTGAAATTCTTTTTTCTTTTCATCAATCCATTGCATTTGGGATATTTAGGATCTTGTGAATCCACGCTAGCAATCCATTTGCACTTAAGATAATTTTTACACCCTAAGAAAAAAGAATTTTCTTTAATATTAGCTTTTACACTAGCCAAGCAGACCATTTTCATTGAGCCATTTATTTCTCGTAAAACGCCCTTACAGTCGCCTTTATTTACATAATTAGAGCAACTATAAAATGAGACACTATTCAATTCTCTTTGTATCATTTTACAGGTCGCTTGTGTGGGTCATGCAGTGAGTAATAAACCACTACAACGCCTAAATTTTTGAAATTTTCTCTTATTCTTTCTTCAGTCAAAATCGTTGTTTTGCCTCAATCTTTCGTCTCTTTAGCTTCAGTTGGTTCGTTGGTAACGCTTGTTGCTTGAGATTTTTGGGTTTCGTTATTGACAGTTGTTGCCGCTTTAGATTGCTTTTTGAACAATTTTTCAATTAATTTCACTAAGTTGATATTAGAAAAAGACAAAAAGATTCCCATTGCAACAAAGATTATCCCAACAATCCCCATAGCACCGCTCAAGACACAACATAAAACCCCTGCTCCAATGAGACCTAATGAATCATAACGCTTATCAGTCAAACTGTTTTTGAAAAAATTTACAAAAGCGTTTGGTTTTTTTGTTTCATGGGTTGTTTCAGTTGTATTGATTGTGTCAGCCATAGTGTTACCTCCATAATAATGGTATATTCTCAATTTGTTACTATAAAACAAATCCATGTTATTATAGCAAAAAATATAAAACCATTGGTTTGGCTAGAAAAACAGGCTAAAGAATGGCTCAAATTGTAAAAGGACTTGACATGTTTAAAGATTTTTATCGCACCACCCTCTCTTTTTTAAAGCCTTTATTGCTTTTACTAGTTTTATTGTTGTCATTTTCACTTTGTATAGCTGATGAATATATTAGCATAAGTGATGATTGGGATGAAAGGGCACGAAATCAGTGGGATGAAATTGCGCGAAATCATAAGACATATTATTTTGAAAATGGTTTAGACCATTTTAATCAAGGCCAATACAAACAAGCCTTTAAAGATTTTAAATTGGCGCAAGAATACAGCATTGGGCTTGGCAGCGTTTATTTAGCCAAAATGTATTTGGAGGGAAAGGGCGTGAAAGTGGATTACAAAAAAGTGCAATTCTATGCACAAAACGCTATCAAAGGGTATGGGAGTGGCATGCTAGGGGGCACTTTAATTTTAGGACGCATGCAAGCAGAAGGCTTAGGGATGAAAAAGGATTTGAAACAAGCGCTTAAGACTTACAGGCATGTGGTTCGCATATTTTCTAATAAAAGCACAAATTATTTTGCTAACAATTTTAGATTACCAAACCTTGCGTTCACTAGTATGCTTATTGGATCGCGATTCATTGATCTTTCAAGTTTGAGCGCGAATCCTATAAAATTTGGAAAGAAATTTGGAATACTTGTTATGAAATCCACCCAAATCAAAGATAAGACACTTCTTTGGGAAGACATTGCTGAAATTTCAAGCAATATTATTTTACTCAAACAACAAATGGGGGAAATCCTTTATAGAATTGGGATCGCTTATAAAGAAGGGCTTGGCACCAGAAAACAAAAAAGTAGGGCTAAAAAATTCTTGCAAAAATCCGCAGAATTTGGCTATGAAAAAGCCATGGAAGCTCTGTAGTTTTTTTAATCAAACTTGTATCAAGCTTGACTGAATGGGTTAAAAAATCCGTTTAGACTCTCATTAAAGCAAAACCCTATTTTTCCATTATAATAGACACTTGATTGTTTTCAATCTCTATGTAGAGTTCTTTTTGAGAATTAGAGCTGTAAGAGAGCTTGTTTTGCTGGTAGGCTTTGTAATCTTGGTCAAACGCCACATAAAACAAGCGTTTGTTCTGGGAGTTGGGGTAAGGGACCACACTAATAGAAGAAAAAGCGATATTCTTTTTTTCGTTTTTTGCAAACACCCTTTTTTTATACTCTTTAAAAGCGTTGAATTTCATGCCGTCATAGCGGGTGAAATTGGGGTTATAAAAACGCATATAGCGTTCAAAATCGCCCCTAGCCCAGGCTTCTTTCCATTGAAAAAGGGAGCTTAAAATCATGCTCAATTCTTCTTTGGTGCTGGGGAAAAACTTGTCTTCATAGATGATAAGGAACGCTTTTTCGCCTTTTAATACCTTATCATAAGAGCTTAAAAGCGGGTTTTCAATCGCAATACAGCCCTTAGTGTTCAATTCATTCCGATCGCCATTTAAAGGCATTCCATGCACCCAAATGCCATGCCCGGTGCGTTTTTTCAAAGTGTCATACAAATTAGGGTAATTCGTTACAAAAGCCAAAACGCCATAATATTGATCCAAGCGCTCCAATTTCTGCGTGATACGATACACTCCAATAGGCGTAGCCAAATCGCCCTCTAAAGTTTTATCGCCCTTTTTAGAGCCTACAAGGGCTTTAGAGCTGTTGATTTTTTTAAGCATGTTGTTGTCTATTTCATAAAACTCTAAACTAGGCTTGGATTTATTGGCCACAAATAAAAACTGCTTGTTTTGATAATAGCCAAAATCCGTGTCCTTGTTTTGAAGCTCTTCTGCCCAAAAAGCTTTATCCGCTAAATAAGAATCCAACTTTTGACCCACCACTTCCAAGCCTTGCTTTTGATAAAGGTGCATGATTTCTAACAAACGATCACTAGCATTCAATCCCACAAACCCTATTAACAGAGCCGGTAATATTTTTTTCAATCCCTATTCCTTTGATGGATATAACCCAGTTTTTGCAAGCTCTTTTCTTCCTTGCTCCATGATTTTTGAGCGATCACTTGCAAGTTTAAAAAAACCTTTTTTTCGCCCACTTCTTGCATTTTCAATCTAGCACTAGTCCCGATGCGTTTGATATTCACCCCGTTTTTGCCTATCACGATTTTTTTTTGGCTTTCTTTTTCTACAATAATATACGCATACACCTTGTCTATGCGTTCTTCTTCTATAAATTTATCAATCATCACATCGCTTTCATAAGGGATTTCATCGCTCAAAAAAACAAACAAACTCTCCCTAATGATTTCCTTATAAATATCGCGCATTTTTTCATCGCTCATCAAATCCTTTTCAAAAAGCCATGCGCTAGGGCTTAAATGCTTGCTGATGCATTCTAAAAGCGCGTTTAAATTTTGAGATTTTTTCGCGCTCAAAGGCACTAGAGCTAAAAATTGCGAAGCGTATTTTTGATACTCTTGTAATTTTTGCAAAACCTGCTTATGCGTGGCGGTGTCAATCTTACTCACAGCCAAGATATGGGGTTTTTGGCACAAACTCAAAAACTCTTCATAGCCTTTTAAATCATCATGCACAGAAGCTAAAAAAACGTGCAATTCAGCATCGCCCATCGCTTTTAAAGCCTGTGAGAGCATGCATTGGTTGAGTAATTTTTCTTGATGGTGAAGCCCTGGAGTGTCTAAAAAAATGATCTGGCTCTCATACCCTTCTTTATCTTTAAAAGGCACAATGCATTTCATTAATTTTCTTGTCGCATTAGCCTTATGCGAAACGAGGGCTAAATGAGCGTTTAATAAAGTGTTTAAAAGAGTGCTTTTTCCAGCGTTTGGTTTGCCTATAAGAGCTACAAAGCCTGCCTTAGTTTTCATTATAAAATATACTTCACTAAATTTTCATCAGCCACTAAATCCTCTAGCTTTGATTGGACCAACTCTTTAGTGATAGTAACATTTTGCCCCGAATAATCCTCCGCTTCAAAACTAATGTCTTCTAGCACTTTTTCAATGGTGGTGTGCAACCTTCTAGCGCCTATATCTTCGCTTTTTTGATTGGCGTTATAAGAAAGTTTGGCTAACTCTTTGATCGCATCGTCTTCAAACGCAATTCCTACGCTCTCCACTTTTAAAAGGGCTTGGTATTGCTTGATGATAGAGTTTTTAGTTTGGGTTAAAATCATATACATGATTTCTTCGGTTAAATCCTCTAACTCCACCCTTAAAGGGAAACGCCCCTGCAATTCAGGGATCAAATCGCTCGGTTTAGAAAGATGAAAAGCCCCGGCTGCAATGAATAAAATATGCTCTGTTTTAATAGAGCCATACTTCGTATTCACCACACTCCCCTCTACAATCGGCAACAAATCCCTTTGAACCCCCTCTTTACTAGGATCTTGACGGCCTCCTTCTTTAGAGCTTACAGCGATCTTATCAATTTCATCAATAAAAATCACCCCTGAACTTTCCGCGCGCTTCAAACCCTCCATTTTAATGGCTTCGCCATCTAAAAGCGTGTCGCTAATTTCTGCCTTTAGGGCTTCTTTAGCCTCTTTAACGCTTAAAGTTTTTTTGACTTTATCATGTTCTTTATGGAAAACCTTAATCAAGTTTTCTTGAACCCTTAAAATTTCAGGTGGCACATTAGAATCAATCTCTATGCTTTTTTTACGCACTTCAATTTCAATTTCTCGGCTATCCAACTCGCCTTGCGCGATTCTTTGTTGCATTTTTAAAAGGCTGTTAGCGTATTCTTGTTTTTTTTCTTCGCTCACGCCACTAGGCAAGGGGGGTAGGAGTTTTTTAGCGATTTTTTCTATAACCGCTTCTTCAATCTTATCTTTTAATTTTTCTTTATGCTCATTTTCCACTAAAAGCACGCTGTTATTGACTAAATCCCTCACCATAGACTCCACATCGCGCCCCACAAAACCCACTTCTGTGTATTTGCTCGCTTCCACTTTCACAAAGGGGAGTTCCATGATTTTTGCTATTCTTCTTGCGATTTCAGTTTTACCCACGCCAGTAGAGCCAATCATCAAAATGTTTTTAGGCGTGATTTCTTCTTGTAAGGATTTTTCCAGTTGTAAACGCCTGTAACGATTCCTAAAAGCGATAGCGATAGACTTTTTAGCTTCCTTTTGCCCAATAATATATTCATCTAAATAAGCGACAATTTCTCGTGGGGTCATATTCAATTTAGACATTAAAGCTCCAAAATTTTAATATTCGTGTTGGTGTAAATGCAAAGATCCCCTGCGATTTTTAAGGACTCTTCTACAAGTTTTCTGGGCTCTAAATGAGCGAAATTATCTAAAGCCCTAGCCGCGCTTAAAGCGTAATTCCCCCCACTCCCAATAGCAGCGATCTTATTGTCTTCAGCCTCTAAAACATCGCCCGTGCCGCTCAAAATGAAAATGTGATCCAAATTTAAAACGATCATCATCGCTTCCAGTCGGCGTAAATACTTATCTTTGCGCCATTCTTTGCTGAAATCCACCACGCTTTTAAACAAATCCCCTTTTTTGCTCTCTAAAATGCGTTCAAACATATCAAACAAACTAAAAGCGTCCGCAGTGCTCCCGGCAAATCCGCTTAAAACCTGGTTGTGGTACAAGCTTCTGATTTTTGTCGCATTGGCTTTGACCACGCAATTACCCAAAGTTACCTGCCCATCGCCTCCAATGAGCGCGAACTTCTTGCCCCCCATCTCCCCTCTATAGCCTAGAATCGTCGTCGCTTCAAACATTTTCTACTCAGCCACCACATCAATTTTAAACACGCCCACAACCCCAAATCCGAGCTTGACTTCAATCTCATAAATCCCTGTGCTTTTAATCGGGTGTTTGAGCTCAATGTCTTTTTTATCTAAATCCAAATTCGCATGCTGTTCTTTCAAACGCTCCGTGATTTCTTCCTTAGTGATCGCTCCAAATAAAGAGCCGTTCGCACCGACTTTTTTATGGATAGTCAGCGTGATGGTTTGTAAGGTTTCTACCATTTGCAATTTTTGCACCTTTTCTAGGGCTTCTTTTTCAGCTTTCTTTTTAACTTCGGCTTTGTATTTGTTGATCACTTCGTTAGTGGCGAGTTTGGCTTTTTGGTTAGCGATTAGAAAGTTATTCCCATAGCCATCCTTAACCTCACACACTTCACCCGCTTTGCCTAAATTTTTCACATCTTCTAGTAATAGAACCTTCATTACATCCCCTTTAAGTTTTAAGTAGTTTGTAATTATACTCTTTATTTTAATAAGTTGGGTTTTTATTGCCTGTTCCTACCACCCATCTGTTTTTCTAAAGCCTGTTTGATCAACCCCAAACAATAAGGGATATCCTCTTTTGTTTTTAGTTTGACTTCTATGTTTCCAACGCATGAATGACCGATATTGGAAACATCTCTAATCTTTAGTTTTTCCTTTATTTCACCTTGCAACTCAGAAAATTCAATTTTTAACATCAATGTTAATTCATCTTTTGAGGGAACAATGCTCGTAAAAATGGTGTCAAACTTATAAGTTATATATGCTTTCGTAAAGCTTTCGGCGATCTTTTCATCAAAAGCTTTAATCTTTTCTCTTAAAATATCAAACAATTCCCTTGAATGAGAGCTAAACTTATAAGAGCTTAAATCATAAGCCTTTTTTCTCTTTTTCCTTTCTGTTTATATTTCTCTAATGTTTCTGCATCTAGATTGTGGTAAGTCCAAATCTTTAAAGCCCAATCCGCTAAATCATTAGCTCTTTTTTCAATCTCTTTTTCGCCAAAAGATTCTAAATCCCTCAAACCCTGATTGAGTCTCAACGGGCTTTGTTTGAAGCCCTTCTCCATATCTCTTTTTTCTTGGAAAGATTTGTTACTATACTCTTTGTTATAACCGGTTAGAGTGAGATTGCCTATTGTGTGGAGGTATTTATCATGTATTGCTTGAAAATTTTCACCAAGATCCCTTTTCCATTCTAAGTTAAGGGTTTTAGGCATGATGTGTTCTATAGTGCATTCCTTAGTATTGACCGGCTCTTTTGTGTCAAAATTTTCTAACCTTTCAAAAAAGTATTCCTTTTTTCCAAACTTATAAAAATTTATCGTAATAAAAAGCTTTTTAAACTCATCATTGTTTGGGAATCTTTGTTTTTCTGTCAGATAGCCAAAATGCGCTTTTAGGCTTTTAAAATATTCATCTTTTTGGATGTGCTTTGTAAAAGAGAGAAAGACTTTATTGAGACTATTTGTGCCAAGCCCGCACACCGCCCTTCTGCAAATATAGCTCTCTGTTAAATAGATAGTAGGGATAAAATCAGCCTTGGATAAAACCCCATCGCTATAATCGCTATAAAGCTCTAGTAATAGCGGATAGATCACATCCATCTCTAAATCCACCAAAAAACTTAAAGCCTTGTTTAAATCTTTATCGGCTTCTTTTTTGAATGCAATCTGGCAAAAATACCCGCAATATTTTTGCAAATCTTTTAGTAAATCCTCTATTTCTATCCTCTCTTTTTGCTGATAATCCTTGAAAGCTTCATAAACTCTTTTCTCATTGGGAATTTTTCCTATTTTGATCGTGAGATAGTGCCTGACAAATTTACTAAACAAATCCTCTCTCTTACTCTGTTTCTTACTCTGTTTCTCACTCTGTTTAAAATCTTCCTCCATAGCCCTCCAATATTGATTATAAAAATCTTCCCGTTTTCCAACCTCTGTTTCCATTATGATATAGTTTCTGAGCAAATCCGCTTGCGTGAGTTCGATACCTTTTGAGTTCATGCTCTCAAAAATAAGTTGAGGATCATCTTTTCCTTTTTCTAAAGCAATCCAAACTATCATGAGTTTTTTTAATCCTTTAAAAATCGTTTCTAGTTTGTCGGTGTTTTTACGGATCCATTCTTCAAATAATTCAAAATTTTCCATTATTTTTAACGAAGGCTCGCTCGGTTTTCTTCTGTCTTTATCAATCAAAGATAGCAGGGTATCTTTATCAGACTCTGAGAGGATGAGTCTGAATTTCTTATCGCCGTCCTTATCGCTATTGATAAGATAGTGATCCTCTATTTCTTTACGCTCAACTTCATCGTTTAAATGATCCCTCAAAGCGATGAGTAAAATCGTGATAGTGGTGAGCCTTTGTTGGCCATCAATAATGAGTAATGTATTGTTAGAGTGTGTAATATTATCTAGCACATACAAAATAGAACCGATAAAATGCCCATCCATCTTATCATTTCCACCAATTTTTATAATATCATCCCATAATTGCTTGCATTGCTCCTTTTCCCAACTATACAATCTCTGATAGATGGGAATGACCAATTGATTCTTTTGATTTTCTTTAATAAAATTTAATAGTGTGGTTGCCTTTGCTTCCATAATAACACTCCTTGATTTAGCGGATTTTACCGCATGCATCTTAATAAAACTTGATACAGATTTTACTTTTTTTACCCCATAAATGCTATAATCACCCCTATCAATCAAACTCAATTCATAACAATTAAAGGTGGTTAATGGTAGTAAGAACTCAAAATAGTGAAAGCAAGATCAAAGAGTTTTTTGAATTTTGCAAAGAAAATGAAGTGGAATTTGTGGATTTTAGATTCAGCGATATTAAAGGCACTTGGAATCATATCGCTTATTCTTTTGGGGCTTTAACGCATGGCATGTTTAAAGAGGGGATTCCTTTTGATGCGAGTTCTTTTAAGGGATGGCAAGGCATTGAACACTCTGATATGATTTTGACCCCCGATTTGGTGCGTTATTTCATTGACCCTTTTAGCGCGGATGTGAGCGTGGTCGTGTTTTGCGATGTGTATGATGTGTATAAAAACCAACCTTATGAGAAATGCCCTAGAAGTATCGCTAAAAAAGCCTTACAACATTTAAAAGATTCAGGTTTGGGCGATGTGGCTTATTTTGGCGCGGAGAATGAATTTTTTATCTTTGATTCCATTAAAATTAAAGACGCTTCTAACTCACAATACTACGAAGTGGATAGCGAAGAGGGCGAATGGAATAGAGATAAGAGCTTTGAAAATGGCGTGAATTTTGGCCATAGACCGGGCAAGCAAGGGGGCTATATGCCTGTGCCGCCAACGGATACGATGATGGATATTCGCACTGAAATTGTGAAAGTCTTAAACCAAGTGGGGTTAGAAACTTTTGTCGTCCATCATGAAGTCGCGCAAGCGCAAGGCGAAGTGGGCGTGAAATTTGGGGATTTAGTGGAAGCCGCTGACAATGTCCAAAAACTCAAATACGTGGTTAAAATGGTCGCCCATTTAAACGGCAAAACCGCCACTTTCATGCCAAAACCTTTATACGGGGATAACGGGAGCGGGATGCACACCCATGTAAGTATTTGGAAAAACAACGAAAACCTTTTTAGCGGCGAAACTTACAAGGGCTTGAGTGAGTTGGCGTTGCATTTTTTAGGGGGAGTGTTGCACCACGCTAGAGGGTTAGCCGCTTTCACTAACGCTTCCACTAATTCTTACAAACGCTTAATTCCAGGCTATGAAGCCCCATCTATTTTGACTTATTCGGCTAATAACAGGAGCGCGAGCGTGCGCATCCCTTATGGGATTTCTAAAAACAGCGCGAGGTTTGAATTCAGATTCCCGGATAGCTCATCAAACCCCTACTTGGCTTTTGCAGCGATTTTAATGGCAGGTATGGATGGCGTTAAAAACAAGATTGATCCCGGCGAAGCGATGGATATTAACCTTTTCAAATTGACTTTAGATGAAATCAGAGAAAAGGGTATCAAACAAATGCCCCACACTTTAAGGCGATCGTTAGAAGAAATGCTAGCCGATAAGCAGTATTTAAAAGATAGTCAAGTCTTTAGCGAAGAATTTATTCAAGCCTATCAGTCTCTTAAATTCAACGCTGAAGTGTTCCCATGGGAGAGCAAACCCCATCCTTTTGAATTTATCACCACTTATTCATGCTAAAACAATGAGCGGGTCAATAATCCCATTTTAAAAATTTAGAATAAGGCAAAAATGCCTTGTTCTTAAAAAAAGTGGTTGGAAAAATTTATTTTCTTTGCTTTTTAAATAAGTCTTACTTAACGCTCTTTAATCTTTAAAAAGGGGTTTTTAACTTTATTGTTTATGTAAAACCCATTTTTTAAGTGGATAGAGAGCGTTTGAAACAACACCCCTAAAACCCCAACTAAACCCAGTGTCGGTTTAGTCAGTGTGGTAATGGCTATCAAAGTCTTTGAGCGTGTAACGTGCTTCTTTCTCTACAAACAAGCGTCTTTAACACAAGCAACACGCAAAGCGTCAAAATAAGTCCCAACGCTAGCGCAACCGCCGAGTAAAGACGCTCCAATAAACACGCTATTTCTAATGGTTTTCATTTTATATCCTTTTGTTCTAAAATTTTTTAATAACTCAAATACTTTAATCATGCGTTTATGATAGTTAAGATTTATCATTAAACAAAAAGTAAATAAAACTCAAAACAACTGAAATAACGCCCTAAATCCAAAAACAGAAACGCTACCCTTTGTAATCTTAGATAATTTTTGCTATAATAAAGCCCTAACTGAAATTGTTCGTTTTATTTTAGTTAGGCTCCTTGAATTGAAATTATAGATGGGTTTTACCACACTAGCCTTGTGTTATTAATCACACAAGGCAAGATTAATCCTTACAAAATAAACTCTTCCAATACAGCAAAGAATTAAAACATTCAACCAAACATCTCGTTGATTTCATATTTTTTAGCGGCTTTATCCTTAAGCCATAGAGCCACTTCTAAAGCCCCTTTAGCAAAAATAGATCGGTTAGTCGCCGTATGGCTAAGCTCTATGTATTCGCCCTCTAAATAAAACCCTATCGTGTGCTTCCCGGCAACATCGCCCCCCCTTAAAGCGGCTATGCCAATGCTTTCTTTAGAGCGCAAACCTTCTCTGTGAGTGGTAAGGGCGTTTTTTTCATCATACCCCCTAGCCTTAGCGCAAGTTTCATACAAACTCAACGCAGTGCCGCTCGGCGCGTCTTTTTTGAGATTGTGGTGCGTTTCTACAATTTCAATATCCGCATCTTTTAATTTCAAAGAAGCTAAAAAGGCTAATTGATTGAGCATCGTAATCCCTAAAGACATGTTGTGCGCATGCAAAAGCGGCGCTTTTAAGGCTAATTGTTGCATTTTTTCTAGCGTTTCTTTTTCCAAACCGGTCGTGCCAGAAACTAAAATTTTAGGGCATTCTAAAAGAGCCTCTAGCAAATTATCCACGCCTTTAGGTAAAGAAAAATCAATCACGCATTCGCATGCCCTCACAAACGCTTTTAAATCATTGGTTACTAAAGGGGCGCACGAAAAAGAACTGAAATCCGTTTCGCATTTTTGCCTGACAAACACGCTAGATAGCTCTAATCCCTTATACCCCCCTTTTAATTCTTCTAAAAGCAGTTTCCCTATACGACCGCTCGCTCCATAAACACCGATTTTCATGCGCTTTCCTTGCTTTTAACCTTACAACCCCATTTTAAAAGGGTTTAAAATATTATTAGGATCAAGGGCTTTTTTAATATTCCTAAAAAGCTCCATTTCACTCTGATTGAACGCTAAAGGCATGAATTTGGCTTTAGACAAGCCTATGCCATGCTCCCCACTTAAAGTCCCCTCCAAACTAATAGCGGCCTGAAAAATCTCTTCCATAGCCTTATGCCCTTTTTCTAAATCCCTTTTAGGATCTTCTAGCATGATATTCACATGCACATTGCCATCGCCCGTATGCCCAAAGCAAGGGATTTTAAAGCCGTATTTTTGGCTTATTTTAGCGACTTCTTGCAACAAACTCGGCAAACTCGCCCTAGGAACGGTCACATCTTCATTCAATTTCTTTTTACCATAAACGCTAATACTTTGGGAAGCATTACGCCTTGAAAACCACAGATCTTGTTCTTCTTGTTCGTTTTGAGCGATCTTAAAACCCACGCACCCATTGGCTTTGAAATGCTTTTCTATTTCATTGAGTTGCCATGCAATCTGCTCTTTAACCACGCCATCCACTTGAGTGATGAGTATCGCTCCAGCGTCTTTGGGTAAGCCTTTAGAAAATCGTTCTTCAACCGCCTTGATGCTCAAATTATCCAAAAATTCCATCGCCACAGGCGTAACGCCGCTGCTCATTGTCTTATAAACGGCGTTCATGGCGTCTTCAATATGGTTAAAAACGCCCATCGCGCTTTGTTTTAGGGGCGGTTTGGCTAAAAGCTTTAAAGTGATTTCAGAAATCACGCCCAAACACCCCTCACTAGCGATCATCAGCCCTGCAACATTAAAGCCTGCGACATCTTTGATCGTTTTTTTGCCTGCCCTTATGATTTCACCATTCGCTAAAACCACCCTTAAAGCCATGACATAATCTTTCGTAATGCCGTATTTAGCCGCACGCATGCCACCGGCGTTTTCAGCGACATTCCCCCCTAAAGTGCTTTGATTTTCACTCGCTGGATCTGGGGGGTAGAAGAGATTCAATTTTTCCACTTCGTTTTGGAAATGCTTGTTAATCACGCCCGGCTCGACTCTAGCGATTAAATTTTTAGTGTCAATCTCTAAAATCTTATCCAAGTGCTTTTCCACGCTTAAAACTAGCCCCCCGCTCACGCTCAACGCCCCCCCTGTAAAACCGCTCCCAGCCCCCCTAGGCACAACGATGATACGATGCTCGTTGCAATATTTTAAAATCTGGCTGATTTCTTGCTCGTTTTTAGGGAAAATCACACCGCTAGGCAAATGCCTTTCTTTGGTAGCGTCATAGCAATAAGCGTTCAAATGCGCTAAATCAGTGAAAAAATCCTCTCCCCCTACTAGGTTTTTAAAATATTGGATGTGTTGCTTCTCTAACATGCTATTTTTTACCCGCTTCTAGTGCCTTTCTTCGCTCTTCAAGCTCTTTTTCATCTCTTTCTTGATGCTCTTTCGCTCTTTGTTCAAATTCTCTCGCTCTTTGTTCGGCTTTGGCTTTTTTCTTTTCTTCTTTCAAGCGGCGTTTTTCTTCTTTAGAATTTGGTTTTTTCTCTTCTTTAGAAGCGTTGTTCTCTTTAGGAGCGTTTTTGTTTTCGCCTTGTTGGGTGGCGTTATTTTCATTACTTGGCTCTTTAATGGCTCCTTGCTTGGTTTCTCGCTCATTTTCTTTGGCATTGACTTTTTCATTGCCTTTATCCATTTCTAAAGCTTTTCTTCTTCCTTCAGTCTCTTGTTCATCCCTTTCATCATGCTCTTTTTCTCTTTCTTCAAATTCCGTAGCCTTTTTGGTGGCTTTGGCTTTTTTCCTTTCATCTCTTAAATAGCGCCTTTCTTCTTTAACATCAAGTTTGCGCTCTGCTTTTTGGTAGTTTTTCTCTTCTAAAGTAGGAGCGTTTTCTGTGCCTTGATTGGCTTTTTTAGGCTCTTTAATGGCTTCTTGATTGATTTCTCGTTTAATTTCTCTAGCATCAACCTTTTCTTCTCTCTTTTTAATCCTTACTTCTTTGCGTTTTTCTTTTTTCACTAAAGCGTCATAGTAAGCGAAGTAATTTTTAGATTGACTGCCTGAAAAAAGTTTCCCTAGCGTGCCTGCATCAATGCCCTCAACCCTAGAAAAAAACGGCGTAGAAGTTTTAGTAACACCGCTTGTATCCAGCTCTCTTTTTTCTAAAATTTCAAAACTCTCACAGCTTAAAATATTGAGCGTGTTGGTGGTTACAATATAAACCACCCCCACGCTATAAACATTGCACGCTTTTCTTAAATTAGCGATTTTTGGGTCAAACCCGTTCAAAAAAGTCACCAACAAATCAGAACTAATAAAATTAATATCGGTATTAGTCGCTCTGATTTGCTCATAGATTTCATCATTAGGAGCGATTAAAAACGCTTGGTTGTTGAATTGCCTAAAATAGACCAAATCGCCCTTTCTAGCGACCATTCTTGGAGTGGGCAAATGGGTTTGTTTCATTGACTCAAACGCTCTGAATTTAGCCGTTGCGACGCCATTTTCAACGGCAATAATGACCACTTCAGAATTAACGATTTCATAATCTGAAAGTTTAGTAACGACAAAACCAAACTCCCCCACTTGCAAATCATGAGCAGGAAAACGAATGATTTTTTTAGGCAAATCCACAAATTCTATACTCACTCTTAAGGGTTCTTGCCAAGAGGCTGATTGCAAGCTTATAAAACTCATTAAAAGAAGTCCCATCAAAAGCCTTAACATACAATTCCTTTTAAACATTTTTAAACTTTTTTAAATGCCACAAAATGGCTAAAGACAATCCGGTGGTTTTAGCGTATTGAAAATCCATTATAAAATCAAGAGCTTTTGATCGCTCTAAAAACAGCACTTCAATCTTTTCGGTATCAATCCCCCCACCCTTTGAAACCCTCAAATTCTTATGCACTTCAGCGTAATAGAGCGTTTGCAAACTCCCGCTCAACCCAGTCGCACTATAAAATTGGCCTATTGTTTCTAAATTTTTAGGGCTGATCTGATAACCGCATTCTTCTAGCGCTTCTTCGCAAGCGATTTCTTCTAAAGTCTTATGAGCCTTATCCACAAGCCCTGCACACAATTCATAAGTGTATCCGTCAATATTTTGATCCTGATCGCGCTTAAAATGAAAATGGCGCGCATAAATGGCTGGGCGGAATTGTTTCACAATCACAAAACAATCGGATTCTTTTTCATAGAGTAAAACCGCCACGCTGTCTAAAGACTTAATAATATCCCATGTTTTCTTAGTATTCTCTTCATTATAATGCATGCGTTTTAATTCTATGAAATTAGAGCTAGAACAAGGCTCTAAATACACACTAGAATCATCTATTAAAGATTTTTGATTGAAAGCATTTTTAAAATAAGACATTAAAACCCCTCTAAAAGATAAAATGAATTTTTTTCAAAAGAATGGGTTTTCAAAAGTTCTTCTAATTTTTGCTTAGAATGCTGAGCTTTTTCTAAAAAAACCTCTCTTTGCTTGCCGTGTAATTTGCTTTTAGCGGTGCGGATATAGCCTAAAGGATTAATGGGGCGGGAGTTTTTATACACGCCAAAATGCAAATGCGGCCCGGTGCTAAAACCCGTGCTTCCCACTCTTCCTATGATTTGCCCTTTTCTAACGAATGATCCTTTTTTTAACCCCTTAGCAAACGCGCTCATGTGGGCATACACCAAACGCAATTCATTCAAATGGATTTCAACCACACTCCCATACCCCACCTTAACCCCTATAAAACCCACACGACCATCTGAAGCAGAATGGATCAAACTGCCATGTTTAGCCGCATAATCCACGCCGTAATGAGGCCGTCTGACTTTTAAGACAGGATGGAACCTCCCATACGAAAAAGGCGAAGAAATGCGGGTGTATTTCACCGGGGTTTCTAATAAAAACCCTGCCACTTCTTGCGCCTTTGAATCGTAATAGCGCCCGTTTGAATGGGAAAAAAGATAGTATTGGTTAGAGTGAGAGCTGACCATCGCCATTTTGATAGTCGGTTGGCCAAACGCTTGCCCCACGCGATAATCTCTTGTATAAACGATAGCGATTTTATCGTTTTTTGCTAGGCGTTTAAAAGGCACGCTTTTTTTATACGCGTTTATCAATTGGTTGGCTAAAAGGGGGTCATTGGTGGCTTTGATAATATCTTGATAGGGCGAAGTTTGTAAAGAAAGAAGCAAAGTTTTTTCTTTACGAGTGAAAATAATAGGGATAAAGTCTAAAAAATAATCCTCCCCTTTTTTGTAAATATGGATTTGCAAATCCTGGCTTATAGGGATAAGGGCTTGAATGAGCGTGTTGTTAGCATCTCTTAAGGTATAGTAGGTAACATTGCTTTGGATTTCAGCGCTCAATTCTTTATCTTGAGAGCTCAGGTTGTAGTAGAGTTTTTGGGGGATATGGTTTTTTTCTAAAAACCCTAACAGCGTGAGCTTATCCCACACAAGCCTTTCACCCACCAATAAAGTTTGCTTTTTAGCCATTTCATCGGCTTTTAAAAGAACCCCATGGGATAAAAAAGCAACCATTAAAGAATAGATAAAATTTAAAATAATTTTCTTATGAAAAAATACCATGCAGTCGTTTAATGCCTTCAATTGAATCTGTATTTTATTAGTATAACATAAGCCATTAAAGAAAAACGATACAAGTTTAAAGCCTAGCCTTGTTTTTATAGCTTTATGAAGCGCGTTTTATTGGTGCATGGTGGTTTCTCATAAATGGTTTTATCTCGCCTTATAGCGTTGGGTATTCCTTTTTAATCAATCCATATCATTGTTAATTTTGAAGTATTTTTTCTAAAATCTTTAACACATCGTCATGGTGCGCTTGGCTTAAAAGTCCAAAAATTTTAAGCATTTTTAAAAACATGGGAGCGTTGGTTTTATGGATAATCAAAAGAGCATGTTCTTTGAGTGTAGCCGTTCTGTTTAATAAGGGGGTAGCGGTTTTTAATTCCAAAATAGAAAAGCAAAAATACAGCATGGCTTGGGTTTTAGAGCCATATTGTTGTTCTCTAATAACAATCTCACTCAACTGATTATCATTAAAAGAATGAATGAGTAAAGGATAAGAAATGCGTGAAAGTTCAAAATCCATGCCACCAAATTGATGCGATCTAAATCTTTCTCTTGTAATCATAAAATTATCTTCTATAAATTGTTTTTGTTTTTCTAAATATTTTAAAGTATTTTCTAAATTTTCTAAACTGATTAACCCTAATTGCTTAGCGTAATAAATCATTTCGCTCAATTCATAAAGAGTTTTTACTTTATTATTAGCCCCTAAAAAATAATATTTTTCATCTTTTAAAGCAGTGAGTTCAAATTTTTCTTTATCTTTAATGGGGACATCATAACCGATTTGCCACTCTACATAATGTTTTAAACTGAAAGGGATTTTTCTAGTCGCTGTTGAAATACCATAATCGCTAAAGGCATGCCTGATTTTCACACGCACTTTGCCTGAAATTGAAGTTAAAGGAATAGAAACCTCAATTACTTTTTTACTATCATCAATCCTAATCAAACTCACAAGGGTGTCCTTGAAACAATTTTTTAAAATATTCTAAACGCACTCTTTTATCTTTTAAAAAAGCGTCTTTAATTTTTAAAAAAGCAAAATGATCGATAATAATATCTAAATTACCAAAATAATAAGGGATTTTAGGAGCGATTTCCTTAAAATAATGGATATATTGGTAATAAATCAATTTATCTTGACTGATTCGCACCGCATTTTCGCTTGGTGCGTTTAAAAAAGTTTTGTTGCGTTTGAGAGCGTTAATATCTCGCATGGGGAAAAAATAGCCCACGCATTCACTGACTCTTTGAGCGTTAGGGTATTTATCCACATAATTGGCTATATAATCAAAATCGTTTAAACATAGCGTTGTGTCATAATCCGTTTGGAAAACAAAACGCCTAATATCTGCATAGTCCATTCGCCCTTGCTCATATAGGGCTATCACGATAGGAAACTCGTTACTTTTAGTGAAATGTTTGGAAGAAACAACCAAAGCGTCTAAAAGCCTGTAATGATCCTTAAATAGCTTTAATTGCTTAAAATTAGCTTCTTTGATGAGGTAAGATAAAGGGTGTAACACGCAAATAAACGCCGGCTTTAAAATTGCAAAAGATTTTAAAAAACTTATCCCTAAATCCCTAGATTTCAAATCGTTGTCTATCTCAAAAATGAAATCTTTATTTTTAATATCTTGTTTGATAAAAGAAGTTCTATCGTTATAGGGGGGATTTCCCACGACGATTAAAGGCTCATCTTGGCTAATGCCATAATTTTCTCTTTTAGGATTGGCTAAAGCGTTTATCATTAAAGCACCACACTTAGGGTCAATATCCGCTCCTATTTTTTTAGGGTGGTGGAGTTTTAAAAACTCTTTATTGCCACATGCGGTGTCTAAAAGCGTGTAGTTTTCAATACCAACATGCTTTTTTAAAAGCTTGTAAGCGCAATCCACTAAATAAGGGGGCGTGTAGTAAGCCCCTAAATTCACGCTCTCTCGCTGATTTAAATGTTTAGGGGTTCTAATCAAGATCCCTTACACATCTAGCTGCTTTACATCTTTAGCATGCGCTTGGATAAAGGCTCTTCTAGGCTCTACTTCATCGCCCATGCAAAGCGAAAAGACTGCATCGGTTTTTTCTAAATCTTCAATTTTAAGTTTGATTAAGCTGCGGTTTTCTTTATGCATGGTCGTTTCCCATAAATCATTAGGGTTCATCTCGCCTAGCCCCTTATAGCGCTGGATATTCGCTCCCTTTTTAGCGTGATTTTCCACTTCTTCTAAGAACGCCAAAATATCCTTATTTTCCAAGAAATCTAAATTATACTCCATAAGCTTTTGATAAGTGTAATTCGCTTCTTCAAACAACACTTCTTTAAAGAGGTTGTCATCTAGGTTAAATTCCACCAAGCCTTTAGGGGTTTGCGCATGCAAATTTAAGCTTTCTTCAGTAGCAAAAGAGCGTAAGATCTGATAATTCAAGCCCTCTAATTTTTCTAAAATGCTTTTTTCTAAAACTTTCATATCAAGGCTTAAAGCGTCCTTAGTTTCAATCAAAAAGCGTAAAATTTCTAGCAAATTGTAGCGTTTTTCTAATTCCAAAAGCGCGTAGCGGTAATGGCGCGCCACTTTTAACAAACCCATCAAATCGTTCTTGCCAATCCCTTCAATATCCACCGAATTGATGCCATGCTCAATTAAAAAATGATCCAAAGCGACGCCGTCTTTAAGATAAATTTCTGTCTTGCCTTTCTTGTATTTGTAAAGAGGGGCTTGAGCGATATAAACATGCCCTTGTTCAATCAGCGGGCGTAAATAACGATAGAAAAAAGTCATCAGCAAGGTTTGGATATGGCTCCCATCCACATCAGCATCGGTCATGATAATGATTTTATGATAGCGCAATCTTTCTATATCAAAACTCTCTTGAATGCCGCACCCAAAAGCCGTGATCATGTTTTTAATTTCTTCTGATTTCAGGATTTTTGACAAATGGCTTTTTTCCACATTTAAAATCTTACCTTTTAATGGCAAGATCGCTTGGAAAGCCCTATCGCGCCCTTGTTTAGCGCTCCCGCCCGCGCTATCGCCCTCCACTAAAAAGATTTCACTCTCTAAGGGGTCTTTACTCTGGCAATCGGCTAATTTTCCAGGCAAAGTGCCGACACTCAAATTATCTTTTTTCCTTGTAAGCTCTCTGGCTTTCTTGCTGGCTTCTCTGGCTTTTGCGGCTAGTAGGGCTTTATTGGCAATGATTTTGGCTTCGTTAGGGTTTTCTTCTAAAAATTGATGGATCTTATCATAGACTAATTTTGAAACCAACGCGCGCGCATACGAACTGCCGAGTTTGGATTTAGTCTGCCCCTCAAATAAAGGCTCACTCATTTTCAAGCTCACAACCGCAATCAACCCCTCTTTAATGTCTTCAGAAATGGGGCGTGACTCTTTAGTTTTAATGTTATTGTCAATATATTGTAAAATCGCTTTAGACAAGCCCATTTTAAAGCCCGCCTCATGCGTGCCACCCTCAGAAGTTTTAATGTTATTCACAAAGCTTAAAGTGTTTTCGTTGTAATCATCAGCATACGCTAGAGCGACTTCTATAGAAGTGCGCGTTTCTTCATCCATGCTTTTAAACGAAATAATGGGGGTGAGCAACTCTTTTTTAGCGCTGTCTTTAACGAATTGTTTCAAGCCGTCTTCATAGAAATAAGTCTCTTGCAGTTGGGTTTTTTCTTCTTTGAAAGAAATTTTTAAGCCGTCGTTAAGATACGCCATCTCTTTGAAGCGTTTTTGCAAAATACCCGCTTGAAATTCAACGACTTCCATCACGCTTTCATCAGGGAAAAATTCAATAGTCGTGCCGCTTTCTTTAATGCTTTTGGTTTTGCCAATGATTTCAAGCTCGCTAATGGGGATACCCTTTTGAAACTCTTGGCGATAGATTTGACCCTCTTTTTTAATGGTCATAATCAAGCGTTTGCTTAAAGCGTTCACAACCGAAACGCCCACGCCATGCAAACCGCCTGAAACTTTATAAGTATCGTTATCAAACTTGCCCCCCGCATGCAAAATCGTTAAAACCACGGTGCAAGCGGGGATTTTTTCCGTGGGGTGAATATCTACAGGAATGCCTCGCCCGTTATCTTCTACAATGCATGAACCCTCACCAGTCAAAGTGATATTAATCGTATCGCAAAAACCCGCCATGCTCTCATCTACAGCGTTATCCACGACTTCATACACCATGTGGTGCAACCCACCCACATTGGTATCGCCAATATACATTCCAGGGCGTTTCCTAACCCCCTCTAAGCCTTTTAAAACCTTGATACTATGGCTCTGGTAACTTTGCATTCAAATCAGCCTTTATAGTGTGATTGGCATCATCAAAGTGGAGATTTTAGCGTTCAAGTGGCTTTGCTTTTCATCAAGAGGCTCTTGGATTAAAAAAGGCGAAGAAGGCTCATTGCATTTTAAAACAAATTGCGTTGTCCCTAAAGCGTTTAAGGCTTCAAGGAAAAATTTCGCGTTCACGCCCAAATGAAAGGCTTTTTCAATATCCAAACCTTTTTCAATCTCAACAGAGGTTTTAGCCGTTTCGCTATGTTCAGAATCCAAAGATTCAAACAAAGCGTTGTTTTTTTCTAAAGTGAGTTTAATGGTGGAGCTTAAAGAACTGCATAACTTAATGCTCTCTTTAAATTCTTCCTTGCCTAATGTGAAAGAAGAAGTGTATTCTTTAGGGAGGATTTTTTGATAATCGGGGTAATTCCCATCAATGAGCTTGGTGAAAAAAGTGTGCGTTTCGTTTTCAATTACCGCTAACATGCCATCGCTTTTAAAACTGAAATTTTCATAAAAAAGCTTAAGGATTTCTAATAAAGCTCTTTTAGGTAAAATACAAGAGATGTCTTCTTCGGTGGAATGGATAGAGATTTTTTCTAACTGCGTGTAAGAGAGCCGTTTGGTATCCGTGCCTACTACTGAAAGGGTTTGATGTTTTTGATCAAATTGCATTAAAATACCGGCTAATTCCCTTTTATAGCTGGTTTGCTCAATCACAGGAGCGATCTTTTTAAACGCATCTGTTAAAAAGGGGGCATTGACTTCCAAACTCACTTTGGGATCAATAACAGGGAATTCAGGGAACTCATCAGCGTCAAACATGGGGAGTTTGAAAGAGCTTTTATTTTGTTTGATCACCAAGCTGTCATCTTTAGTTTCTAAAATAATATTAGAGTCTTTTAAACATGAGATAATATCCAAAAACTTTTTCCCGTTGATCGTGCCTACGCCCTCTTTATCGCTAGATTGCGTAAAAATATAGCTTTTTAGCCCAATATCTGAATCGCTGGCTTTTAAAAAAAGCTTTTCTTTAATGACTTCTAAATGGATGTGTGAAGCGATAGAAGAAGCGTCCTTTTTATCCAAAAAAGCTTGCAAGTAGCGCAAAGTATTTTCTAAATCGTTTTTACTAACACTGATTTTCATAGCCGAATAATCCCCTTGAATTTTTGGTCTTAATTATAGCATAAAAGAACGCTTTTTTAAGGGTTTAAGCGTATTCCTACCCCTATACGATTGGAAAAAACATCGTATTCATACAAGCCATCGCCATAGCCGTTAAACCACTGCGCATAAATCCCCACAAAAGGGTTAATACGGTAGGTATAGCCTAAGCGGAAAGCTCCATGCCAGCGATCATAACGCCAGTATTGCGTGAAAATATCATAAAGTTGCAATTCAAAATGGTGGCGCCCTCTCCTGTAATCAATTTTAGCGTTACCATACCCCATGTAATCAATCAAATTAGGGTTGGATTGATCATAAGGGACATAGGGCCAATAAGCGACCATGATTTTTAGGCCTCCCTTTTCCCACACCAAACGAAACACAGGGCGTTGCCCCGCGCTCACCGAACGACACCCCCCCCAGCGCACATCTTTTTGCCCGTTATAATCTTTAACGATTACAGGTCCTCCTGGGAATTGGTTTTCAGGATTACCTTCTTTATTAAAAGGCTGATAACATTGCGCGCCTCCCACGCCATTAGAAATGTGTTGCCAACCTATCCAAATCTCAGAAAAATTCCCTATTTTACCCCCAAAAGGTTTGAAATTGATAGGATAAACATAAATGAGTTCAGGCATGAAATTGATCATTCGCATGGGAGCGGATTGGGGGTTATTGTAAATTTGAAACCAGTTAGTTTGGGTATAAGCCAGATAAAGCGTGCCTTTAGTCCAAAGAATATGCCTAAACACAGGCACTCTAAAACTGATTTGGAACTTAAACTCATTGCGTTGATAGGGGTTGATATTGGGGTGGTACCATTGAAAAATGGGGGTGAAACTATGATAAAAAGGCAAAAAATAAGTGCCTAGATAATCCATCATGTTTAAATATTTTTTAGCAAAATCCACCCAAGAATGTTCTTTGGGGGCTTTTTGTGGAGGGAGATACCAGGCATTGGACAAATCGTTTTGCGTTTTAATGATGTGCAAATCCTGTTTGCGCAAATAGTAGTTATAATCCACCTTAAAATTATCTTGTGAAAATTTTTTGCCTTCTAACTGACAAACTACAAAAATCATAAAGAGCAAAATGCTTTTCATCAAGCATCCTTATTTCACTTAAATTGCAAGATGAAAATCGCTAAAATCACTACAGGCGCGATAAAACGAATGCTAAAATGCCACGCTTTAAAAGCGTTTGCGTTAAAGAAATGCTTCGTGGCTAAAAAAGAGCGCTTTTTATTTAAAATCCATCCTACAAACAAGACTGAAAACAAGCCTCCCAAAGGCATTAAAAATGAAGAAGTAATGAAATCCAGCCACCCAAACACGCTCTTATGAGCAAAACTCAAAAACTTAGCGTATCGTTCATTCATAGAAAGAATGACTAAAACGCCTAAAACATACACAACAATCCCTATCCATAGCGACGCTTGAGTGCGCGAAAAATTAAAACGATTGATCAGATAAAGCGCTAAAGGCTCTATCAAAGAAACCGTAGAAGTGATCCCAGCAAAAACAAGTGCCATAAAGAAAAAAAGCGAGACAATCTGCCCGCTTATCCCCATTTTAGCGAAAGTCAAAGGTAAGGAAATAAAAACAAGCCCTGGCCCTTGAGACACATCTGCATGGTATTCAAACACAAAGGTAAAAATCATCACCCCGGCAATGAGAGAGATTAAAATACCCGGTAATACAATAAATAGAGAGCTTTTGAATAGGTTTTCTCTTTTGGGCGTAAAAGCTGAATAAGTAATGATCGTGCCTACCCCCAAACTCAAAGAAAAGAACATCTGCCCTAAAGCGTCCATAACAACCTTAAAATCAATCTTTTGAATCTCAAAATTAAACAAAAAGTGCAAAGCTTTAGGCATGCTTTCTAAAGTCATCGCATAGATTAAAAGCCCTATGAAAATCACAAACAATAAGGGCATCAGCACGACATTTAATTTTTCAATCCCTTCTTCAATCCCCCTAGAAACAAACCATATTGTCGGCAATAAGCATGCACTAAAGCCAATAACAGGCCAAATTAAACTGCCATTTTGGAGCATGCCAAATTGCATTTTGGCTTGCTCTAAATCTTTAGGCAAATCAAAAGTTACTACAAAAAGATAGTAAAGCACCCAACCTAACACCACCGCATAAAAGGATAAAATGAGAGGGCCGCCTAAAATAAAAAAAGAAGTGAAAGGGTAGTATTTTTTCCTTTTAGGATCTAGTATTTGATAATTAGAAACAACATCTTTTTTACCCAAATTCCCAATCAGCATTTCTACTAAAAGCATAGCAATGCCTAAACTCAAGGTTAGCACCAGATATAAAAGCACAAACGCGCTCCCCCCATTATGACCTACCATATAAGGAAAGCGCCAAATATGCCCTAAACCGATAGAGCTACCCAAAGTGGCTAAAATAAAGCCTAATTTAGAAAATTTTCCCATGCTAAATATTTTAATAAATCTTGCTCAACCAAATAGAAAACACAATTAAAGGGGTGATGTATTTAAGCAAGAAATACCAAGTTGCAAACAATTTAGGGCCTAAAAAGTGCGTGCTTAAAAGACGCAATTTTTCTTTTTTCAAAACCCAGCCCATAAAAATAAAGGTTGCCATCCCGCCTAAAGGCATGATAATGGTGCTTGATGCAAAATCCAACCAATCAAAAAGACTTTTTTCAAAGAAAGTGAGATAGTCTTTATAATCCTTATGGAGCGAAAAAATCAACACCACGCCTACGATAAAAATTAGCGCTACAAGACCCCAAGTAACCTTAAAACGAGAGTATTGATACCTTTCGGTAAGATACATCACGCTTGGCTCTAATAAAGCCACCGTAGAAGTGATGCCAGCAAAAGCGAGTGCGAGCAAGAAAAGAACTGAAACAAGAATGCCTATCGCTCCCATTTGGCCAAAAACTACCGGTAAAGAAGTGAAGATTAACCCTGTGCCTTGTGAGACATTCGCCCCATATTCAAACACAAAAGTGAAAATCATAAGCCCTGCCACAAGAGAAATTAAAATCCCTGATAAAACCACCCAAATAGTGCTTTTAAGCAAATTCTGCGTTTTATCCGTAACCGCAGCATAAGTGATATTGATCCCTAAACCGATGCTTAAAGAAAAGAAAACCTGCCCCAAGGAATAAGTGAACACTTGAGAAGTCAAATCTTTTGGTTTGAAATCAAACATGAAATGGAAAGCTTTAGAAAAAGAATCCATGCTCATCGCATAGAAAAGTAAACCAAAAAAAGTGGCAAAGAGTAAGGGCATTAAGACTAGATTGAGTTTTTCAATCCCTTCTTTAATCCCCCTAGAAACAATCCATCCGGTTATGAATAAAACGCTAAAAAGCCCTATGGATTGTAGCCCTATAGACTGCAAAGTTTGAGTAAAAATTTGTTCAGATTCTTGGATATTGTTAGGCAAATTAAAACTAACACTCACCAAATAATAAAGCACCCAGCCTAAAATCGTGCCGTAAAAAGTCAGTATTAATGGCCCAGAAATAAGCAAAAGCCCTGCGTATTTCCAGCGTTTTTTAGGGTTAAGGTCAAGCTCTTTAAAAGCTTCTGTTACATTTTTTTGCGTGCTTTGTCCTAATAGCATTTCAGCGATAAACATCGCCGCGCCAACGCTTAAAGATAAAAATAAAAACAATAAAACAAAAGCACCCCCACCACTCACCCCAGTCATATAGGGGAAACGCCAAATATGCCCTAAACCTATCGCGCTCCCTAATGCCGCTAAAACAAATCCTAATTTAGAAAAATGATTACCCATTTTTAAACTACCAAACTCCTTGTAAATGATTAAAATTAAAGAGCGATGTCCTTAATCGCCCAACTATTGCTGTATTAGTTTTTTGAAATCTTTAAAGATCTTAAGATTTAAGAAAAAACCCACTTTAAAAATACCTAAAAAACATAAAGCAAGACCACTAGATTATACTATAGTTAAGTTACATATTGTATAATTTTGAGAAAAATTCATTATTCAAGTAAGGGGAATTAATGCGCTGTAGGGTATATTACGAAGATACCGACTCTGAAGGCGTGGTCTATCATGCGAATTATTTGAAATATTGCGAAAGGGCTAGGAGCGAGTTTTTTTTTAAACAAAAGGTCTTGCCAGAAAATGAAGAAGGCGTGTTTGTTATCCGCTCTATCAAAGCGGATTTTTTCACCCCTGCGAGCCTTGGGCAGGTCTTAGAAATAAGAACGCAAATTAAAGAATTAAGAAAGGTTTTTGTGGTGCTTTTTCAAGAAATTTATTGTATCCAAAACGCTTCTTTAGAGCCTATGAAGCCTTTTAAAGTCTTTGCTTCAGAAATCAAGTTTGGCTTTGTCAATCGCTCTACATACAGCCCTATTGCCATTCCTAAATTGTTTAAAGAGCTGTTCAATGCCATCTGATTCAGGAAAACCCACCATTATTTACCCTTGTCTTTGGGATTATAGGGTGATCATGACTACTAAAGATGAAAGCGTGTTAAAAGAGCTTTTAAAAACCTACCAACGCCCCTTTAAATTGGAATTAAAAAACACTTCTAAAAACGCTAAATTTTATAGCTTTAATGTTTCTATGGAAGTTTCAAATGAAGAAGAACGGAACGAGATTTTTCAAAAAATTTCACAATTAGACAAAGTGGTTCAAACGCTTTAATCTTTTAAAACAAACGCTTTAAATTTTTGACCCCTTTCTTTATACGAAGAAAATTGATCCAAACTGGCCGCGCTGGGTGAAAGCAAAGCGATTTCATTTTGCGATAAAACGCTTTTAATTTCTTGAACCGCTTTTTCTAACTCCAAACAAACCTGACAAGAAACATTAAATTCTAACGCTAAGGCTTGGACGATAAAAGCGCTTGATCCTATCGCATAAAGGCTTACTTCATGGTTTTTAAATTCTTCAAAAAGGGGGGTTAAATTGACTCCTTTAATATCGCCCCCTAAAATCAAATGGATTTTTTGGTTTTTAAAGGTGTTTAGGGCTTGTAAGGTGGCGTCAATGTTCGTGGCTTTGCTGTCATCTACCCACAAACGCCCTTGTTTATCCCTAAATTCTTCCATTTTATGCGAGCCGATTTTAAAAGCGTTCAGTCTTTTAAGGGCGTTTTCTCTATAATCTTGCCATTTTAAATTCTTTATTTTTAAAAATTGCTCATAAACTAAAAGGGCTAAGGCAGCGTCTAATAAAAACGCTCCCTTAAAAAAAAGAGCGTTAGAAGGGATTTTTAAATATTCTAAAACCTCTTCGCTTGTGTCAAAAAAGATTTTTTGCGCTTGCGAGTTTTGAATAATGGGGTGTTCTTTGAATTTTAAAGGGAGGATAGCGAGCGAAGTTTTAGGCATCAATGTTAAAACCTTGAGTTTAGCGTTCAAATAATTTTCAAAACTGCAATGCCAAGTCAAATGATCGGCTTCTACATTGATGAGCAAGTAGATTAAGGGGTAAGCCTTATTGGTGTAATGCAAAGAAAAAGAGCTTGTTTCTAACACCCACAAAAGCGATTGCTTTTCAAACAATTCAATCAAGGGCGTGCCGATATTCCCCCCACTCACAGCCTTAAAATCTTCTAAAAGCATGGTGAGCATTTCTGTCGTGGTGGTTTTCCCGTTAGTGCCGCTAATACTGATTATAGTAGGCGTGAAAACCAAATCAAACAAGCTATTAATATAATCGTATTCGCTCACTAAATGCTTGGCTTTTATGACTAAAGGGTGCGTGAAACTGATGCCAGGGCTGACTATCTCTAATTGGGAATCATTAGGGTTGAAATTCTTACTAGGGTAGCAAAGAAAACCCTCTCTATCCTTATGAAATGAAGAGAATTGATCATCAAAAAATTTGACTTCGTTATGGTTTTTTTTAAAAAAACGCGCTAGGGCTAGAGTGGTTTTGCCATGCCCCAATAAAGAGATTTTCATTTAACGCACCTTCAAGCTTAAAAGAGCGACTAAATTACTCAGCATAGAAATGATCCAAAAACGCACGATCACCTTGTTTTCTGCCCAGCCCTTTTGCTCAAAATGATGATGGATTGGCGCCATTAAAAAAAGGCGTTTTTTACGGGTTTTATAACTCCCTACTTGCAAGATCACAGACAAAGTTTCTACCACAAAAATTGATCCCATTAAAACCAATAAGATTTCATTATGCGAAACAATAGCGTTATAAGCGATAAACCCCCCTATTGCCAAACTCCCGCTATCGCCCATAAACACGCTTGCCGGGTTGCAGTTATACCACAAAAAGCCAAAGAGCGATCCCACTAACGCCAGCGAGACAACAAACAATTCCCCCACATCTATGACTTTAGGATAGAGCAAGTATTTAGAAAATTCCGCATTCCCTGCCACATACACAAAGATAGAAAGGCTTAAGAGGGTGAAAATGCTAGGCACGCTCGCTAAGCCGTCTAACCCGTCGGTTAAATTCACCGCATTGCTCGTGGATAAAAAAACCAACACCCAAAAACCAACCGCTAACATCGTGGGCATTTCAAACAAGGGGTTTTTCAAAAAAGGCACGTATAAAAAAGTGTCTAACCCCTTAAGGCTCAATAAAACAGACACCACAAGAGAAAGGACAAAAAGCATACCAAATTTCATTTTCGCGCTCATTCCGGCATTGCTTTGTTGGTTGATTTTAGTGTAATCGTCTCTAAAACCCACAAAACTAAAGCCCATTAACACTATTATCCCTAACAACACATAAAGATTACCCAAAGACGCGCACAACACGCTCGCAACAATGGTTGCAAAAACAAAAACAATCCCCCCCATCGTAGGGGTATCCTTTTTATTCTGGTGGCTTGGCACGAAGTTAGAAATGGGCTGGTTAGCCTTTTTAGCCTTGGCCCATAGAATGAATTTGGGCATTAAAAAAAGCGTGAGGAAAAAGGCTATGAAAAACCCTAACCCTGCTCTAAAAGTCAAATACTGGAAAAGATTGATATTGAAATAACCATATAGTAAAGAATAGAGCATAAAATCCCCTAAAATCGCCATGCTTGAAATTTAGAAAAAAGAAAATTGTAGCGCAAATTGATTTACTTAAAAATAGCATGAATAGGGTAGGATAGGAGTTTATTTTAATTTTTAGGAGTTTTTTATGGAGCGTTCGCTTATTTTTAAAAAAGTTAGAATTTATTCTAAAATGTTAGTGGCTTTAGGGCTTTCAAGCGTGTTGATCGGTTGTGCGATGAATCCAAGCGCTGAAACAAAAACACCAAATGACGCCAAAAATCAAGTTCAAACTCATGAAAGAATGAAAACAAGCTCTGAATATGTTACGCCACTAGATTTTAATTATCCAATACATATTGCTCAAGCCCCACAAAACCATCATGTTGTAGGTATTTTAGCGCCACACATTCAAGTGAGCGATAATCTAAAACCCTATATTGATAAGTTTCAAGACGCTTTAGTCAATCAAATCCAAACTATTTTTGAAAAAAGAGGCTATCAAGTGTTGCGTTTTCAAGATGAAAAGGCTTTAAGCACTCAAGATAAGAGAAAGCTTTTTTCCGTTTTGGATTTGAAAGGGTGGGTAGGAATCTTAGAAGATTTGAAAATGAATTTAAAAGATCCCAATAATCCTAATTTAGACACGCTAGTGGATCAAAGCTCAGGCTCTGTGTGGTTTAATTTTTATGAGCCAGAAAGCAATCGTGTAGTCCATGATTTTGCTGTGGAAGTAGGGACTTTTCAGGCAATGACCTATACTTACAAACATAGTAATTCTGGAGGGTTTGATTCTTCAGACAGCATTATCCATGAAGGTTTAGAAAAGAATAAAGAAGACGCGATACATAAGATCTTAAACAGAATGTATGCCGTTGTCATGAAAAAAGCTGTAACAGAACTTACAGAAGAAAATATTGCCAAATACAGAGACGCTATTGATAGAATGAAAGGCTTTAAAAGTTCTATGCCTCAAAAAAAGTAGTTCTTAAACGAACCATTTAAAAATTAGCCTTAAAATCAGTCTTTTTAAAGGCTATTTTAAGTATAATGCAAAGTTTATTTCAATAATTAAGGATATACAATGGCAAAAAGATGCACTTTAACTTTCAAAGGGCCTATGATAGGCAATCATGTCAGTCATGCGAACAACAAAAATAAACGCCGCTTACTCCCTAACTTGCGATCGATTAAGATCCAATTAGACGATGGCACGACTAAACGCATTAAAGTGGCTGCTTCCACTTTAAGAACCATGCGTAAAGGGGCTTAGTTTTTAGAATTTCTGTCCGTTTTGATTGTAGGGGTGGTTTTGATGTTTTTGATAACCTTTTTAAAACTCCCCTTGAGATCTAAACTTCTTTTTGAGATTAAAACACAGCTTAGGTTTAGCGTTTTGATTAAATTTAGAGGTAAACGCTTTCAAAAGAATTTATTTTGATCTAGGAATTGGTTTTGTTTGAAAAGTTGAAATTTTTTAAAATCAAAAAAGACGATGAAATTCAGCCAGAAGTCAATTTAAATTCTGAAATCTATGAGCAATTTAAGGTCTTTAGACTCCCGCTTATTTTAATCCAATTACTCGTGCTTTTAGGCACTCTGGGATACTTCGCCCTAGAAAATTATAGCCTTATGCAGGCTTTCTTCCAAACGACTTACACCATGACAGCCACAGGGTTTGGCGCTTTAAATGAAAGCCAGTTTGGGCCTATAAGTATTTTTTTAACTTCCATTTTAATGTTTTTTGGGGCAGGAATTATTGCCTTTAGCGTGGCTATTTTAGTTAGCGTGGTTAATAAAGGCACGCTTACCAGATTGATTAAGGAGAAAGGTATGATTTATAAAATCGCGCGCCTTAAGGATCATTACGTGATTTGTTACCACAACGAATACACCATTGAGTTGAGCAAGCAGTTCCGTTCCGCTCAAATCCCTTTTGTGGTCGTGGATAATGACCCTAGTTTTGAAGAAGAAGCCATTAAGCACAAATACCCCTACTATATCATAGGCGATCCGCACACCAATTTAGCCATGCTAAAAACCCACTTGAGCAGCGCTAGGGGTGTTGTGGCTTTGTCTAAGATTTTACCGGTGAATGTGGCGTTAATGGTGAGCGTGCGCTTGTTTGAAAAGGAATTAAAGCGCAAACCTTACTACATCATTGCAAGCGCGCATAGCGATGAAGGCTTAGAAAAATTAAAAAAATTAGGGGCTGATATGGTGGTTTCCCCTACAAAACTCATGGCGCAGAGAGTGAGCGCGATGGCGGTGCGCCCGGATATGGAAAATATCTTAGAGCGCTTTATCAATAAAAAAGACACGCTTTTAGATTTAGAGGAAGTGATTGTCCCTAAAACCAGCTGGCTTGTGTTAAGGAAATTAAAAGAAGCCCATTTTAGAGAGATCGCTAAAGCGTTTGTGATTGGTATCACTCAAAAAGATGGCAAATACATCCCCATGCCCGATGGAGAAACGATCATTGCAAGCGAATCCAAGCTACTAATGGTTGGCACTTCAGAAGGCGTTGCGACCTGTAAGCAACTCATTGCCAACCATCAAAGACCCAAAGAAGTGGATTACATTTCCTTGTGATTGATACAGCCTTTTTTAAATAAAAAATGTTTTTGCTAATTGGCGTTTAAGGTGTTGGTTACCTCTTGCTCGTTAGTTCGCATGCTCGTATTGAAAGAATTAAAAAAGCTCTCGTATTCTTTCATTTTATTTTTCAAGCGCTCGCCGGAGTTACCGATCCATTCAATGGAGTTTCTTAAACTGCTGTCAATCTCGTTAGCGTTTTTGAAAAAGTCAAAACTCAAAAGCACTTCTAAAATCCTAACGATGCCTTTAAGGCTCAGTTCTACTTGCTCGGTAAAAAGCGCGTTACTCTTTAAAGCGCTCTGTAGTTGCTTTAAAAGCTCGTTAGTGATTTCTTTTACCTGTGGTTGTTCTGTGATTTCTAAAGCGCTGTTAGGCAAATTAGGATAGTTCATTATGTTCTCCTTGACTTATTCAAGTTTTTTAAGTATTGTTCTTTTTAGCACCACTATAGGAACTCAACCTATGGTGCACCTTCACATCAGCGTCGAGTGAGGTGCTTGAAAATTCTTTATAAACTTCATTATTCTTATAATCTCCTTTACTCTTGAACATTGTTTTTAAAACTAATTCATTTTTCTTATTGATCGCTTGCTCTACCACTACCGCATAATCATTAACTTGTTTAAACGCCGTTATAGCTTCTTTGTCGTATTTGTCTAAAGTCCTAAGAATTGCATCAGCGTTATTAACGATATATCTATAATTCGCTATATCTTCGTTCGTAATAGGAATTTCTCCATTTCTAACATTAACAGAATTAACGCCATGCCTTTTGAGTATATGAGCGATAGCATCATGATCTAAACTCGCTCTTATGTTTTCAGGGTGTTTAAAGTTAGCGTCAGCTAAAAGTTCTAATTCTTTGTTAGAGGCTTTTTCTATAATCATTTTCTTGTTGTTTTTGTGCAGGAATTCAACAATTTCAGGGTTTAGGTTATTAGTTCCAAAAGTGATCGCGTCTCTCCCGCTTGTAGGGATTTCTGCGATCAGTTCTGAACTCTTACTAAACTCGCTTGCAAAGTAGCTTTTTTCAACGCATAGCCGCTAAACTAAAAAACCTTTTTTAAGAGCACAGTTGTTGTAAGGCTTCTTTAATCGCTGCTTCTATGCTGAGATTGGGTTTTAGGGTCTTTAACACTTTATTGATTTCGGTGCTTTTAAAGCCCAAACTCTCTAGGGCTAAAAAGACTTCATTGCGCGCAGGGCTTGTTTCATCTTGAATGAAAAAGCCAATGAGATCCACCATGATCTTATCAGCGAGCTTTTTGCCTATGCCTGGGACTTGCTGGAGTCTTTTGACTTCTTTAGTGGCAATAATGTTCTCAAATTCATTCGGCGAAAAGCTTGAAAGAATGGCTAAAGCGATACGCCCCCCTACCCCATTGATTTTTAAAAGCCTTTCAAAGAAGATTTTTTCGCTCTCTTCTAAAAACCCGTATAAAAGATGCGCATCTTCTTTAATCACTTGTAAGATTTTCAAACGCGCTTTTTGACCCGCTTGAAGCAAAGCAGAAGTTCGCATAGAAACTTGCACCCCATAAACAACCCCTTGCACTTCTATATGCACTTCTAAAGCAGAAATTTTTTCCACAACCCCTATCAAACCCACTATCATTTTTATCCCTTTTTTATTTCTCGCTCTAGCCTTTTATAGCGCTTTTAGGGACTTTTTTGATTTTATGATCTTCATAGATCACATTCACGCTTTCATTATGGCTTAACATAGCGCTCAAGTTGCTCACTTTAGGGTAATTGCGATGATAGATCACGATATTTTCTTGCTTGAAAGGGTTTTTAGTCATAATACTTGCATGTTGAAAGCTGTTTTCTATGCTGATGAGTTTAGCGTAACATTCGTTATTGATTTTTTGCAATTCTAGCATTTGGGCTTTTAAGATTTTCAAACGCTTTAAGGCAAACATAAACTCGCTATAAGCGTCTTTCACGCTTTCTTGTTGCATTAAAGAGCGTTTGATCTCTTCGGTGGCGTTTTTAAGCTTTTCCATGATGGCTTGATGGTTTTTGACTAAATGGTTTAAGGACTGGTGCTGAGCGATGATTTTTTTAGATTTTAACCCTAGCGCATTGAGTTTTTGTTTAGCGGCCTTCAACTCTTCTTGGTTTTCTCGCCCTCCAAAAGCGTAAAAAATAAAGCGGTTGCCATTACCATCCACCTCATCAATCCAACATTGCTTGGAAAAATACAGCTTGTTATCGCTTTTAAGCTTTTCTAAAGCGATTTCTTTCGCATAGACCACGCTCCCCGCGCTCGCTTCCACTTTAACGCTATTGGCATACACCTTAGCGCGCTCTAAATACTTGCACTCAAACTCTTTAGCGTAGCACACGCCCTTATGATTAGTGATGCGCGCTTTATTGGCATAGACATAGCTTTCAGGGTGGATTTGCCCCTCTATAGTAATTTCTTTGGCCACTAAGATCACATTCTTGCCCACATTGCCCTTAATGTTAATCGCGCTCGCTTCTAAAATGAGATTAGAATCAATCGCATCGCTCAATTCGTCTTTAGCTTGAATTTCTAAAACTAGCCCGCTCTCCACTCCCCCTAAAAGATTAGGCACTTCAATGGATTTGATCCCATTTTTAAAAATAAAATTTTGCTTAGAAACCAAACGCCCTTTTTCCATTTTAACCCCTTGTAAGGCTTTGGAGTAATACACTAAAGCGTTATTTTCTTCTCTTTCTTCAAAAGCGTTTTTGTCATGCCCTATAGGGGTGGGCGAATTGGCAACTTTAGGCAATTCAATATAAAGGCCTTTAAGGTTACGGCCGTCTTTGCCTTGTTTGGGGTAATTCACGCAAGCGACTTTTTGATTTTCTTTAGCGATATAATCATTTTCTTTAACCAACGATTCTTCTTGATCGCTTAAAAAAATGGTATGGGTTGGAAGGTATTCTTCTTCTAATAAAAAATGGGATTGTTCTTCTACATTAGGGATAAAGGTTGAAGAAGCGTATAAAATAAAGCGCTTATTTTGGGCTTCTTTTTTATATTTTCTCAATTCTGTTTTTAAATTTTCATACATTTGTGGAAAGTGGCGAAACACCACGCCCTCAAAAGCTAAACGCTCTTTAATATACGCAAACATTTCTTGGTAATGCTCTTCAGTGTCTAGGACAATAAAACACTCATCTAGAATGATTTCTATTTTGCTCAAATTTTCATCCACTTCCACTTCAAAAAAGCGCTTATAAGCGTTTGATTTGATTTTAATGTCGTGGGTTTGATAAAGGGTTAGCTCTTTTTTTTCATAGTATTCATCTTCTTCTAATTGCTGCAATTCCCCACCAAAAGCCTCGCTAAAATCGTCTTTAGCGCTGTTTTTGATAAAAATAGAAGTTTTTAAAATCTCAAACCATAGATCTTCTGTTTGTAATTTATTTTCAGCGGCCACTTTTTTTAATTCTTTTTGAATGTCTTTGCACCGCTCAACTTTTATAGGGGCAAAATGCTCCAAGCTCATTTTTTAATCCTTAAATGGTATAATATAAGAATTTGAAAAAAGGAATATGCTAACAAAAAAACACTGAAAATTAGGTAATAAATACAACCAATATGCTAAAAAAAATATTTTTAACCAACAGCTTAGGGATTTTATGCTCTAGGATTTTTGGCTTTTTACGGGATTTGATGATGGCTAATATTCTAGGGGCTGGGGTGTATAGCGATATTTTCTTTGTGGCTTTCAAATTGCCTAATTTGTTCAGGCGTATTTTTGCGGAAGGTTCTTTTTCACAAAGCTTTTTACCGAGCTTCATACGAAGTTCCATTAAAGGGAGCTTTGCGAGTTTGGTGGGGCTTATTTTTGGTAGCGTTTTATTGGTATGGTGCTTACTAGTAGCATTAAACCCCTTATGGCTGACCAAACTCCTTGCTTACGGCTTTGATGAAGAAACGCTCAAACGATGCGCCCCTATTGTAGCGATCAATTTTTGGTATCTTTTATTGGTGTTTATTACCACTTTTTTAGGCGCGCTCTTGCAATACAAACACAGCTTTTTTGCCAGCGCTTATAGCGCAAGCTTGCTCAATTTATGCATGATTTCAGCCCTTTTGATTTCTAAAGACAAAACGCATTTAGAAGTGTTGTATTATTTGAGCTATGGCGTGCTTTTAGGGGGCGTGGCTCAAATTTTATTACACTTTTATCCTTTAGTCAAATTGGGCTTATGGGCTTTATTATGGAAAGGATTTTTGAGCTTTAAGACCAAAAACGCCACCAAAAAAGAATACCGCTCTAAAAGGGCTAAAAAAGATCTAAAAGGGTTTTTCAAGCAATTCCTCCCCAGCGTCTTAGGCAATTCTAGCGCTCAGATCGCTTCTTTTTTAGACACCACGATAGCCTCTTTTCTGGCGAGTGGGAGCGTGTCTTATTTGTATTACGCTAATAGAGTTTTCCAGCTCCCTTTAGCTTTATTTGCCATAGCCATATCCACAGCCCTTTTCCCTAGCATTGCGATCGCCATTAAAAACAATCAGCAGGATTTAATCTTAGAGCGCTTGCAAAAGGCGTGGTTTTTTTTGGTGGGGGTTTTGCTTCTTTGCAGCATTGGGGGGATCATGTTAAGCAAAGAAATCACAGAGCTTTTATTTGAAAGGGGGCAATTTAGCCCTAAAGACACCCTAATCACTTCGCAAGTCTTTTCGCTCTATCTTTTAGGCTTGCTCCCTTTTGGGCTAACCAAACTCTTTTCTTTGTGGCTTTATGCGAAATTAGAACAAAAAAAAGCGGCTAAAATCTCTTTAATTTCGCTTTTTTTAGGTTTAATGGCTTCTTTGAGTTTAATGCCTTTGTTAGGGGTTTTGGGTTTAGCGTTAGCGAATAGTTTGAGCGGGTTATTTTTATTTGTTTTAACGATAAAAGCGTTTGGCTTTCAATCATTCTTGGGTATAATCAAGAATTTAAAATCATGGCTTGTAATCCTTTTCCTCGCTTGCGTGGAAATCTTATTACTCTTAGCGTTCAAATCGTGGGTTACACATTTATATTTATTTTATTATTTTCAAGGTTTTTAAATGTTCATTTATGATACCAAATTAAAACAAAAAGTCCCTTTTGAGCCTCTAATTGAAAAAAAGGCGAATATTTATGTGTGCGGGCCTACGGTGTATGATGACGCTCATTTAGGGCATGCCAGGAGCGCGATTGCTTTTGATTTGTTAAGGCGAACGCTTGAATTGAGCGGCTATGAAGTGGTGTTAGTAAGGAATTTCACGGATATTGACGATAAAATCATCAACAAAGCCTTAAAAGAAAACAAAAGCATTCAAGAATTAAGCAGCATTTATATTGAATCTTACACGAGGGATTTAAACGCTTTGAACGTGAAAAAACCCAGCCTAGAGCCTAAAGCGAGCGAGTATTTAGACGCTATGGTGGGCATGATTGAAACGCTTTTAGAAAAAAATATCGCTTATCAGGTCTCTAATGGGGATATTTATTTAGACACGAGCAAGGATAAAGATTACGGCTCTTTGAGCGTGCATAATAGTAGTATTGAATTTGGCCGTATTGGTTTGGTGCAAGAAAAACGGCTTGAACAGGATTTTGTGTTATGGAAAAGCTATAAGGGGGATAATGATGTGGGCTTTGATAGCCCTTTAGGCAAAGGGCGCCCTGGCTGGCATATAGAATGCTCTAGCATGGTTTTTGAAACTTTAGCGCTCGCTAACGCCCCTTATCAAATTGATATTCATGCAGGTGGAGCGGATTTGTTATTCCCCCACCATGAAAATGAAGCGTGCCAAACCCGTTGCGCCTTTGGCGTGGAGCTTGCCAAATATTGGATGCATAACGGCTTTGTGAATATCAATAACGAAAAAATGTCTAAAAGTTTAGGGAATAGCTTTTTTATTAAAGACGCCCTGAAAAACTATGATGGCGAAATTTTGCGCAATTACTTACTGGGGGTGCATTATCGCTCTGTTTTGAATTTCAATGAAGAAGACTTGTTAGTGAGTAAAAAACGCTTGGATAAAATCTATCGTTTAAAACAGCGCGTTTTAGGGACTCTTGGAGGAATCAATCCAGACTTTAAAAAAGAAATTTTAGAATGCATGCAAGATGATTTAAACATTTCTAAAGCGTTGAGCGTTTTAGAAAGCATGCTTTCTTCCACTAATGAAAAACTGGATCAAAACCCTAAAAACAAGGCTCTAAAGGGCGAAATTTTAGCGAATTTGAAGTTCATAGAAGAACTGCTTGGCATCGGGTTTAAAGACCCTAGTGCTTATTTCCAATTAGGCGTGAGTGAAAGCGAAAAACAAGAAATTGAAAACAAGATAGAAGAAAGAAAACGCGCCAAAGAGCAAAAAGATTTTTTAAAAGCCGATAGCATCAGAGAAGAGCTTTTGAAACAAAAAATCGCTTTGATGGACACCCCACAAGGCACGATCTGGGAGAAGTTTTTTTAAACGCCTCCAATTTTACCTTTTTACACATTCTAGCCACAAATTTCAACATTTTTGCTTTTTAATCTTGTAAATTTTATATTCATTTACCTAATACTTGATAGAATTGGACATTGGCTGTAAATACTACATATTTATAACCTTAATCGTAAATACAACGGAAATTTTCCAGTTTAAAGTCGCACCCTTTGTGCAAAAATCGTTTTATTAAGAAGAAAGGAAGAAAATGGAAATACAACAAACACACCGCAAAATCAATCGCCCTCTGGTTTCTCTCGCTTTAGTGGGGCTATTGGTCAGCATCACACCGCAAAAAAGTCATGCCGCCTTCTTTACAACCGTGATCATTCCAGCCATTGTTGGGGGTATCGCTACAGGTGCTGCTGTAGGAACGGTCTCAGGGCTTCTTGGTTGGGGGCTCAAACAAGCCGAAGAAGCTAATAAAACCCCGGATAAACCCGATAAAGTTTGGCGCATTCAAGCAGGAAGAGGCTTTAATGAATTCCCTAACAAGGAATACGACTTATACAAATCCCTTTTATCCAGTAAGATTGATGGAGGTTGGGATTGGGGGAATGCCGCTAGGCATTATTGGGTCAAAGGCGGGCAATGGAATAAGCTTGAAGTGGATATGAAAGACGCTGTAGGGATTTATAAGCTTTCAGGGCTAAGAAACTACACCGGTGGGGATTTAGATGTCAATATGCAAAAAGCCACTTTACGCTTGGGCCAATTCAACGGCAATTCTTTCACAAGCTTTAAGGATAGCGCCGATCGCACCACGAGAGTGGATTTTAACGCTAAAAATATCTTGATTGATAATTTTTTAGAAATCAATAACCGCGTGGGTTCTGGAGCCGGGAGGAAAGCTAGCTCTACGGTTTTAACTTTGCAAGCTTCAGAAGGGATCACTAGCGATAAAAACGCAGAAATTTCTCTTTATGATGGCGCCACGCTCAATTTGGCTTCAAACAGCGTTAAATTAATGGGTAATGTGTGGATGGGCCGTTTGCAATACGTGGGAGCGTATTTGGCCCCTTCATACAGCACGATAAACACTTCAAAAGTAACAGGGGAAGTGAATTTTAACCATCTCACTGTGGGCGATAGAAACGCCGCTCAAGCAGGCATTATCGCTAGTAACAAGACTTATATTGGCACACTGGATTTGTGGCAAAGCGCGGGGTTAAACATTATTGCCCCCCAGAAGGCGGCTATAAGGATAAACCTAATAGTACCAATTCTCAAAGTGGCGCTAAAAACGACAAAAATGAAAGCGCTAAAAACGACAAGCAAGATAGTAACACTCAGGTCATTAACCCACCCAATAGCGGACAAAAAACAGAAGTTCAACCCACGCAAGTCATTGATGGGCCTTTTGCTGGCGCCAAAGACACGGTGGTCAATATCAACCGCATCAACACTAACACTGATGGCACAATTAAAGTGGGAGGGTATACAGCTTCTCTTACCACCAATGCGGCTAATTTGAATATCGGCAAAGGCGGTGTCAATCTGTCCAATCAAGCGAGCGGGCGCTCTCTTTTAGTGGAAAATCTAACCGGGAATATCACCGTTGATGGGGCTTTAATGGTGAATAATCAAGTGGGCGGTTATGCTTTGGCAGGCTCAAGCGCGAATTTTGAGTTTAAGGCTGGTGTGGATACCAAAAACGGCACAATCGCTTTTAATAACAATATCAGTCTGGGAAGATTTGTGAATTTAAAAGCGAGCGCTCATACGGTCAATTTTAAAGATATTGATACTGGTAATGGTGGTTTCAACACCTTAGATTTTAGTGGTGTTACAAACAAGGTCAATATCAACAAGCTCATTACAGCTTCCACTAATGTGGCCGTTAAAAACTTCAACATTAATGAATTGTTGGTTAAAACCAATGGGATAAGTGTGGGGGAATACACTAATTTTAGCGAAGATATAGGCAATCAATCGCGCATCAACACCGTGCGTTTGGAAACTGGCACTAGGTCAATCTATTCTGGGGGCGTTAAATTTAAAAGCGGTGAAAAACTGGTTATCAATGATTTTTACTACGCCCCTTGGAATTATTTTGACGCTAGGAATATTAAAAATGTTGAAATCACCAACAAACTTGCTTTTGGACCTCAAGGAAGCCCTTGGGGCACATCACAGCTTATGTTTAATAATCTAACCCTAGGCCCCAATGCAGTCATGGATTATAGCCAATTTTCAAATGTAACCATTCAGGGGAATTTTATCAACAATCAAGGCACTATCAATTATTTGGTTCGAGGCGGGAACATAGAAACCTTAAGCGTAGGCAATGCAGCAGTCATGAGTTTTAATAATGATATAGATAGCGCGACTGGATTTTACAAACCGCTTATCAAAATTAACAGCGCTCAAGATCTCATTAAAAATAAAGAACATGTCTTATTGAAAGCGAAAATCATCGGTTATGAAAATGCTTCTTTAGGCACTAACAGCATTAGTAATGCGAATCTAATAGAGCAGTTCAACGAGCGCCTAGCTCTTTATAACAACAATAACCGCATGGATACTTGTGTGGTGCGAAATACCGATGACATTAAAGCATGCGGGATGGCTATTGGCGATCAAGCCATGGTGAATAACCCTGACAATTACAAGTATCTTATCGGTAAGGCATGGAAAAATATAGGCATTAGCAAAACGGCTAATGGCTCTAAAATCTCTGTGCGTTATTTAGGTAATGCTACCCCTGCTGAGAATGGTGGCAATACCACAAATTTACCTACAAACGCCCCTAAAAATGCGCGTTTCGCTAGCTACGCTCTCATAAAGAACGCTCCCTTCGCTCATTATAGCGCCACTCCTAATTTAGTCGCTATCAATAAGCATGATTTTGGCACCATTGAAAGCGTGTTTGAATTGGCTAACCGCTCTGGTGATATTGACACGCTTTATGCTAACTCAGGCGCGCAAGGCAGGGATCTCTTACAAACCTTATTGATTGATAGCCACAATGCAGGTTATGCCAGAACAATGATTGATGCTACAAGCGCTAATGAAATCACCAAGCAATTGAATACGGCCACTGACGCTTTAAACAACATAGCCAGTTTGGAGCATAAGACAAGCGGCTTACAAACTTTAAGCCTGAGCAATGCGATGATTTTAAATTCTCGTTTAGTCAATCTCTCCAGAAGGCACACCAACAATATTGACTCATTCGCCAAACGCTTGCAAGCTTTAAAAGACCAAAGATTCGCTTCTTTAGAAAGCGCGGCAGAGGTGTTGTATCAATTTGCTCCTAAATATGAAAAACCCACCAATGTTTGGGCTAACGCTATTGGAGGAGCGAGCTTAAATAGCGGTGGCAACACTTCATTATATGGCACAAGCGCAGGCGTAGATGCTTACCTTAATGAGAAAGTGGAAGCCATTGTGGGCGGATTTGGAAGCTATGGTTATAGCTCTTTTAATAATCAAGCGAACTCTCTTAACTCAGGAGCCAATAACGCTAATTTTGGCGTGTATAGCCGTATCTTTGCTAACCAGCATGAATTTGATTTTGAAGCTCAAGGAGCTGTAGGGAGTGATCAATCAAGCTTGAATTTCAAAAGCGCTTTATTGCGAGATTTGAATCAAAGCTATAATTACTTAGCCTATGGCGCTGCAACAAGAGCGAGCTATGGTTATGACTTTGTGTTTTTTAGGAACGCTTTAGTGTTAAAACCAAGCGTGGGCGTGAGCTATAACCATTTAGGTTCAACCAACTTTGAAAGCAACAGCACCAATAAAACGGCTTTAAAAAATGGCGCAAGCAGTCAGCATTTATTCAACGCTAGCGCTAATGTGGAAGCGCGTTATTATTATGGGGACACTTCATACTTCTATATGAATGCTGGAGTGTTACAAGAATTTGCTCATTTTGGTTCTAGCAATGCGGTGTCTTTAAACACCTTTAAAGTGAATGCCGCTCGCAATCCTTTAAATACCCATGCAAGAGTGATGATGGGTGGGGAATTGAAATTGGCTAAAGAAGTGTTTTTGAATTTGGGCTTTATTTATTTGCACAACTTGATTTCCAATGCAGGCCATTTCGCTTCCAATTTAGGAATGAGGTATAGTTTCTAAATACCGCTCTAAATACCGCTCTTAAACCCATGCTTTGGCATGGGGTTTCTTAAGAGATCTTACAAAACATTTAACCCCTACAACGCATACACGACAAGCTTGTTATCATGCCAGATCGCTTCTAGGGGCGTGTCATAGAGCACGCTTAAATTGTGCGAAGTCATAGCGATTGGCGTGGAAGCTTGCAAAAAAAGTTTTTTATCTTTGAGCATGACCACATGCGTGGAGTGCCTAGCAACCAAATTGGGGTCATGGATATTGACTAAAACGCTCAATTCTCGTTTTTTCATCTCATCTTTAATCGCATCAAAAAAAAGGGCTTGGTTTTTTAAATCTAAAGCGCTCGTAGGCTCATCTAGTAACAATAAGGGCGTTCTTTGCAACAAACTTCTGGCTAAAAGCACCATTTGCCTTTGACCGCCGGACAAATCATTAATACCTTGATCTTTTAGGGACTCTAAATCCAAGCGCTCTAAAACGCTAACAGCTTCTTTAATGTGCTTGGCTTTAGGCATAGCGAACAGATTCAAATGCGTCGCTTTCCCCATTAAGACAAAATCCAGCACGCTGAAATTAAACGCATAAGATTCCACTTGGGGGATATAAGCGATTAGTTTAGCTTTTTCATAAGGCTTTAAGGGTAAAATATCTTTGTTACACGCTTTAATTTCGGTTTCTTCTAAAGGCTTTAAAAGCCCTAAAAGGCATTTTAAAAGCGTGGTTTTACCCGATCCATTAGGCGCTAAAATGCTGGTAATGCTGTTTTTTGGCACGCTAAAACTCAATTTATCCAAAATGAGTTTTTGAGAATATTTAAAGGACAGGTTTTTAACTTCTAAGACCATCACACCCCCCTAGTCCTGAATAAAAGCCACAAGAAAAAAGGCGCTCCTAAAACGCTTGTCGCAATGCCCACCGGTAAATCATAGGGGGTAATGGTTTTAGCCACCACATCCGCTAAAAGCAAGAAAAACGCTCCCATTAACAAAGAGCTTAAAAGCAGTTTTTGCAAATTCGCCCCAAAAAACAACCTAGCCACATGCGGAATGACTAACCCAATCCAGCCAATCGTGCCGGACACGCTCACCGCTAAAGCACTCGCCACGCTCACGCACACCAAACAAAGCGATCGCAACAGCACCGGGTTAATCCCCAAGCTCAAACTTTGCGCATCGCTCAAGCTCAATAAATTAATGCGCCACCTTAACAAAAAAAGCGGGATAAAGCCTAAAGATAGCCCTATGAAAGCGATCAAGCAATCCTTATAACTGCTCAAAGACAAGCTCCCTAAAAGCCACACGACAATCGCTTGCGCTTTTTGGGGGATCACAAAGAATTTTATCGCTCCGGCTAACGCGCTTAAAAACGCGCTCAACACCACCCCTGAAAGCACCAACGAAAGGACGGAATTGCCTAAAACCCTATTCATCGCTAAGACAGCAAGGCTGGCTAAAATCGCCCCAAAAAACGCCAAAATCGCAATGTTAGACTCCACTACCGCTATCGCCATCGCCACGCCTAGCATCGCCCCGCTAGAAATCCCTAGTAAAAAGGGATCCACTAAGGGGTTTCTAAAAATCGTTTGCATTACCACCCCACTCCCGGACAAACTCGCTCCCACCAGGAGCGCTAAGATCACTCGTGGTAGTCGTATTTCTAAAATAATAATACTTAAGGAGCTTAGTTCTTCATTGTGCAAAAAGTGGTTTTTCACATTAAGGCACACTTCTTGCCATTCTTCCAAACTCAAAGACTCCCCTCCAAACAACAGCACCACCACCGCTAAAATCACGCAAGCTAATGCAATATGATAGGTTTTAAGCATCACGCTTCCTTTTAAGAACGATTAATCTGAACAAAGAATCATACCAACTACTCGGGAGGATTCTATACAACGCTAACAATAATTGGGTTTTTAAGCCGATCAAATAGCGGGCCTTGATTTTTTGACTCATGGTAAGAAAAACGATTTTTTGCGCCACGGCTTTAGGGCTTAGGGCTTTTTGATACACGCCAGAATAAAAGTTTTTAGCCGCATTCACCTCTAAGGCATAAAGGCCGTTTTCATTCTCAAAATTCTCAACTGAAAAAGCGGTTTTTTCCCAGTTGCTTTTCACCGGGCCTGGCTCAATCAAACACACTTGAACATTAAAAGGTTTAAGCTCTAAACGCAAGGCATCGCTATAAGCCTCTAAGGCATGCTTACTCGCGCTGTAATGGCCTAAAAAGAGCATGCTCACACGCCCTGCTATGGAAGAAAGATTGAAAATCTTAGAATGGGGCTTGTTTTTTAATAAGGGCAAACAAAACTGCACCACTTCACAAAGGGCGAAAAAATTCACGCTAAATTGCTTTTTAACCTCTTCAATAGGCGTGTCTTCTACGCTCCCAAACACCCCATAACCGGCGGAATTGATCAAAACATCGCAATGATTTTCTTTAGCGCTGATGTTTAAAAACGCTTCTTTTAAAGCGTTAGAATCGCTCACATCAATATCAATGCTCTCGCATAACGCATGGTTTAACGCTACGCACAAAGTCGCATGCCTAGAGAGCGCATAGACTTTATACCCTTGATCTAGTAGCATTAACGCGCACTCCAACCCAATCCCAGAACTCGCCCCGGTGATAATTGCCACCTTTTGGCTTTCTTTTTTCTCGCCCATTCTCTAACGCCAACTCTCTTATTATTTTTATAATTCCTCTAATATTCACTCAATATTACTTAATTTTTACTAATATATAGTTCTTGGAATGTTTTTTACAAAAGACATTTTTAACACCAATTTTAATTAAGGAGAAGCAATGCCTCAAATACAATCATCGCATTCTAGCCATTTTGATTTTACTATAGACACAGCGGATCGCACTAAATTATTGATGAGCTATTTAGTCGTGCCTACAACCGCTAATTTCAACAATGTCATGCATGGGGGGGAATTATTGAATTTATTGGATAAAGTGGCTTATGTGTGCTCAACTCGTTATTGCGCTAAAGGAACGGTCACTTTAAGCGTGGATGGGGTTACTTTCAAATACCCCATTCCTGTAGGGAATTTGCTCACTTTTTTAGCCAGTATCAATTATGTGGGCAACACTTCGTGCGAAGTGGGGATTAAGGTTTTAAGCGAAGATATTAAAACTCGTGAAATCACGCACACCAATTCATGCTATTTCACTATGGTGGCTGTGGAAAATGGCAAACCCACCCCCATGCCTAAATACGAGCCTAAAACAGAGGTTGAAATCCGCCGTTATGAAGGGGCTTTGAAACGCAAGGAAATGCGCACACGAGGGTATTTAAAAAGCGGGAAACACGAGAATATTTAAAAAAACAAAAAGCGTGAGCGGTGTTTTAACCCTAAATTTTACCCCTAAAAAAGGGGGGGTAGTTGGTGGGCGATTAGTTTAAGCGTTATGAGTGGTGTGGGCGGTTCAAAACAACTCGTTATGACTGCCTAGTCTTACTAAAAATAGAGTGTTTTCTTGTTTTTTAATTTGATAGACAAGCAATAAATCCGGTTTTAAGTGGCATTCCCTAAAATCTTTTAAACCGCCTTTGAGTGGTCTTTGTATTGGGGAGCTAGGGGTTGCTCTTTGGCTCAATTTTCAACCACTTTATATAAAAGCTTTAAATCAAATTCGTTTTTAACAAGAATTTTAAAATCCTTATCAAATTTTTTACCGGTTTCAATCATCAGCATTTTTAAATCTTAAGTTTTCACAATGCTTTTTAAAATCCTCTATGCTTTTAAAACAAAGGTGGTTCTTGGTATCTTTAGCCCTTGCTAAGATTTCTCGCTCTTCTTCTATGGTGTATCCATTTTCGGTTAAATGGAGCGCTTTAAATTGGAGTGCTTTTTTAATTCTTTGTTTTTGAGCTTGGATTTCTTTCAATTTTTCTAACGCTCTTTTTTGTTTGGTCTTAATAGAATTTAAAAAGTTAAAAAGCTGTTTTTCGCTGTATTGTGTGTAGTCTTTTTTGGTGGGAGAGTTAGGCATGCTTTATCCTTTTTTAAAAATACCGCTTCATTATAGCGCAAGCGATAGAGCGAGAAAGGTTAGGAAAATAAAAACTTAAAAAGTGCTTTGAGGAGTCAGCAAAAAATCAGTAAAAAGAAAAAGATCAAACCCCCCCAAAAAAAAAGAGAATTTAAAAAAGAAATCCCTTAAAAAAAGAGGGTTCAAAAAAAGAGCTTAAAAAAAGAGCTTAAAAAAAGAGCTTAAAAAAAGAAACCCCTTAAATAAAAAGAAAGAGTTCAAAAAAAGAAATCTCTTTAAAAAAAGACTTCAAAAAAGCTTTAAAAAGAAACCCCTTAAAAAGGGAGTTTCACAAAGGGTTTTAAGCTTTTAGTAAGCGAACACATAATTCAAATACACGCTATAAAGCCTTCTGTATTTGAGTTCAGCCCCCATAAAGGAATAATAATTGGTGTTGATGGTGGGGATTTTCACGCCTAGCTCAATCCCATGCTGAGCCACATGATCGCTGTCTTTTTTCTTAGGTCTGGCTAGATTCATTCTCACTCCCATGTTGAATAAGAATTGGAAATTCGCCACATTCATTTTAGCGTTATAGACATTATTCACGGTGGCTAAATTCACATATTCAGAATTAAGCCATGAAGTGCCCGCTAACGCAATCCCGCCAAAAAGCCCCACGGAAAGCTTGTTGTTCTTGCCTAAGAAATTAGTGGCTTTATCGTTGATGAAGTTATAAAGAGCGTCCGCTCCAAAGCCATAAGTCCATACATCAGAAGCCGAGTTGAAGAAGCTGGATTTAATAAATGCATGGTTGTAATCAAAAAAGCCGTAATACCTAGCGCCCCATTTTCTTTTTTGCCCAAAGAATTGCTTGTAACCCACTTGAATACCGATCCCATTCATGGCACCGTTGTTGGTTTGAGAGCTGACGATGCCCATTTTCCTGAAAGGGTTACGCCCTAGTTCTTGGTTGATGGTTTGGATTTGGTTATAAGAATTTTGATTCAAGTAATAATTGGTTTCTATGCCTTGCGGGCTATAGGGGTTGTTCTTTTGGCTCACCACGCTTTGCAAGCTTTGCGCGTTAGGGACTTTGGAGAGCGCGGTGGTGATGCTGTTATAAGTGTTGCCCAATTCGCTGTATCGGGATTTGAAATTCACTAGAGTGTCAGCGATGTTTTCGGCTTGCTGTATCTGCTGTTCTTGAGTGCCAAAATGAGCGATGGAGTTGTTTAAATTCGTTATGGTTTGTTCCACATAGGCGCAACCGGAAGCGAAAGTTTGAGTGGTCACTGTGCCAGGAGGTGAACCTTGTGTGCCACTAGTGCCAGCTGTTGAGGGGTTATTGCATGTGGCTAAAAAGTCTTTAACAAAATGTTGAAAATTCCCGGTAAGCCTGTCAGGGTTAAGGGTTTGCCCCACTTGTTCGCTCAAATTGAGCATTTTGGCTTGCGCTTGCGCGTTAGCGAGCATGCCTTGCGCGAAGCTAGCGTCTGTGTAGGGGTTGAAAGGCTTGCCATTACTGCCTCCCACTTGTTGATTTGTTTGTTCATTGCTGTTAATCACACTCGTTTGATTGACAAGCTCTTGCGCGTCCGTGATCATCTTTTGGATCGCGCTGATTTCTTCTGAAAAAGCACCGCATATTTTCCCAGTAGTAGTAGTGAATTTTGGGGCATTAGCCTCACTGCTATTATTAGCATGGAAATACGGGCATGCGGTGTTGATGGTGTTGATGAGCGTGCTCGCTTGCGCTAACAAGGCTTGAGCGTTATCAGGCACTCCGTTTAATTGGTTGGTGATTTCGGTGTAGGAGACACCTGATGTGTTACCACTTGCTCCGCTATCAACGACTTTCGAACTGATCGTGATATTCACTTGCTTGCCGTCTATGGTTTGGGTTTCAGTCTTGGTTCCGCCGTTTTGATTGCTTACACCTGTGGCTTGTTGCGAGCAGTTATCATTCCCATTCCCTGAACATGTGTAGGTATAGGTTACATCGACCTTCCCGTTTTTTTGATTGAGCGTTGGCAAGCCTCGTTTCAAAGCCGTTTGGAGGATTTGATAGGCTTCGTTAAGCTTTTTAAAATTCTCAATACTCATAGGGCCATAGTATCCAGGAGTATGACCATTCAGAGAACAAGTGATGGAAGTGGATCGATACCCTGGCTCGTTGTTGAAGATGGTTGTTGAAGAGCTGCTTTCTTGACCATTGGCATTACCTCCGCATTGCGTAACATAGCCTAAGACATTCCAAAACCCCACCGCCGCGTTGATCGCTAAAAGCACGGCTTGATAGGCGGGGGAGGCTTTTTCGCCGATCAAATTCTTCGCGCTCGCGCCCAGATTTTCACGTGCCGCATTAATCGCACTCGGGTCAGAGGATAATTTGATGAGGGTGTTTAGGGTGCTGTATCGGGTTAAAAGCTTGCTCAAGTTTTCATAATTGTCTGAAAGCTGTTGGATGCCTTTGGTGTTTTTCACCATTTGAGCGGCTTCACCGATTTGATAGCCTGCGCTCATGTAAAAGCCGTCGTCTTCAGCGCTCAAAGTGGAAACTAAAAGCGAGCCTAAAGCTAATGAAAGGATGTGTTTTTTCATGTTTTCTCCTTTTTAGATTGAATTGAATATTAGGGATTTCATACATTCATTGGATATTTGGAATGTATTTGAAGCATTATAGCATAAAAGCGTTTTTTTTTTTTTGTCATTTTCTTAAAAATTTTATCATTTTTTTGATTTTGGTGTTTTTGGTTTCGTTTGGTGGTGTTCGTTTGGTGGTGTTCGTTTGGTGCTAGAATTTTGTTAAAAATCATTTTCTTTAAAGGGATAGTTTAAAAAGATAGGGGGGATTTTTAAAAGAGATTGGTTGCGGAGAATGGATTTGAACCACTGACCTTTGGGTTATGAGCCCAACGAGCTACCGGACTGCTCTACTCCGCGCCAAAATACGCTAATATGAGGAAAAATGGCTGGGGTGCAAGGATTCGAACCTCGGAATGCCAGGACCAAAACCTGGTGCCTTACCGCTTGGCGACACCCCAAAAACTAAAAAAAGCATTATACAAAAGCTTTTTAAAAAAGTCAAGCTAAAACGCTATAATTTCATCATGGAAGAAAACGGATTTGACCCCCTCATTTATAAACGCTACCTGAAAAAGAAAGAAACCTTTTTGCTTTTTAAAAAAATCGCTCAAGTCTCTGCACTTAAAAATTTAAAACTCCAACTCAAGCGAAGAGAAGCGATTAAGCGCTATGTTTCTCAAGCTTTGGGGGATTTAAAAAAAGGCTTTAGATACGCCAAAATAGAAAATCAAATCCTAAAAATCTATTTCACGCACCCTAGCTATTTGAAAGCCTTTAAAATGGAAGAAGATCATTACACCAACCACCTGAAAGCCCATTTTAAAGAAACGCAAAAAATCCTAAAAGCTTTGGATTACCCTTTTGATTTTAAGGCAATCCAAGCGGGCGTGAAAAAAAGGGCTTATCAAAAACCGGTTGAAAAAAAAGAAAATCCTCCTAAAAAACCGGTTAGCATCAATGTCAATTGCGAAGGTTTGAGCGATTTCACTAAAAGGCAATTTTTAAAGCTCAAACGCGCTTGTAACGATAATACGCCGCGCACGCCCCCTCAGAGCTGACCATGCAACTGCCGATCGGATTTTGTGGGGTGCAAATTGTGGCGAATAATGAGCAGTCTAGGGGCTTAGCGATGCCTTTTAAAATTTCCCCGCACTTGCATGCCTTGTTTTCTTTAGAGGTTTTGTGGCTTAAGTGTTCTTTAAAGACTTTTTCAGCGTCATAAGAAGCGAACGTTTCTTTGAGTTTGAGAGCGGAATGTTTGATATTCCCTAGACCTCTCCATTCAAAATCTTCCCTTATTTCCATGCAAGCATTGACTAACTCTTGCGCTTTCACATTCCCCCAATAGCTCACCGCTCTTTTGTATTGGATTTCTAGCTTGGCTTCTTTGCTTAAGGCTTGTTTGATGAGCATCAACACGCTTTCTAATATATCCACCGGCTCAAAACCGCTCACGATAATGGGGAGTTTAAAGCGATCCACTAAAGGAGAATAGATTGAAGCACCGCTTATCACGCTCACATGGCTAGGGGCTAAAAGAGCGTTGATTCGGCATGCTGGATCTTTTAAAATCGCGCTCACGCTGGGAGGCACTAAAATGTGGTTGATGTGGAAAAAAAGATTGTGGAGTTTTTCTTTTTTGGCGTTCCATAAAACGCTAGCGCTCATGGGCGTTGTGGTTTCAAAACCGATCGCAATGTAAATGACTTTTTTATGCGGGTTTTCTTTAGCGATCTCTAAAGCTTGCATGGGCGAATACAAAAAACGCACATCTAGCCCCTTTTCTCTGGCTTGTATCAAACTCCCATAGCTCCCGGGGACTTTCATCATATCCCCTAAACTTAAGATGATGCTGTCTTTGATCATAGCGAGTTCATAAGCTTCATCAAGGCGCGCTCGTGGCATCACGCATACCGGACACCCTGGCCCATGCACAAACTCTAAATTTTTAGGCATCAAATCTAAAAGCCCGTATTTCATGAGAGAATGCGTATGCCCTCCGCACACTTCCATGATGACTAATTTTTTTTCAAGTTTAAAAGCGAGTTTTTTGATTTCATTAGAGAGCGCTAAAAGGGTTTGCTTGTCCCTAAAGGGCGAAATGAGATGATCAACGCTCATTGTTTTTATTCATGCATTTATTCATGCGTTTCGTTCATTTTGGCGATCATTTCTTGATACAGCTCAATGGATTCTAGGGCTTCTTTTTCATCAATCTTACTCATCACATAGCCGATGTGGAGCAACACGTAATCGCCCACTTTAACGGACTCACCCATTAAATCCAAGCTCGCCTCTCTTTGAACGCCCAAAGTCTCTAAGAGCGCCACATTATCGTTAATGGCTATGACTTTAGAGGGGATCGCTAAACACATTAAAACGAATGCGTGGATTGGTAATTTTCACGCTTTTTTTCTAAAAGGAAGTTTTTAAAATCTTCCAAACTTTTAGGGTCTTTGGAGCTCATTAAAAAAATGGGCGCTTCAGGCTTTAATTTTTGCATGTCTTCTCTGACTTGAGAAACCCTAAAATTAAACACTTCAATCATGTCCGCTTTACTGATAACCACCGCATCCGCGCACATGAACATCGTAGGGTATTTTAGCACCTTATCATCGCCCTCTGGAACGGAGAGTAAAACGATATTCATCGCCGCCCCTAGATTATAGCTTGAGGGACAAACCAGATTCCCCACGTTTTCAATGATTAAAAAATCGCTTTTTTCTAACGCTCCCTCATCTTTGAGCAAATCAAACGCCCCTTCAATCATGCTCGCTTCCAGATGGCACGCTTCGCCGGTGGTGATCTGGTGCGCGCTCACGCCTTTTTTACGCAATCTGTCCGCATCTCTATTGGTTTGCAAATCGCCCTCCACCACGCAAAACTTAAAGTCTTTAAAATCCGCTAGATTTTCTAGCATTGTGGTTTTCCCGCTGCCAGGAGAACTCATGAAATTTAACACATACAAGCCTTCTTTTAGGTAGCGTTCTTTCATTTCAGCGGCTTTGATGTCGTTCTTGCTCAAAATCTTTTCCACGATTTTGACATCTTTTTTACTCAAATTAGGGTTATTTTGTAAAGATTCTTTTCGTTGTTCGCTCATGTTTTTCCTTTCTTTTAAAATTTTCGTATCGTAGCGCGCTTAATTAAACGGCTATGATCTAGCGGCTTTTTTTATCTTTTGGGCTATTTTTTTAAATCAAAAAAATCCGCCTAATTTAACCCCTTTCGTTGCTGTCGTCTTTATTCTTTAGCACTAATCTAATAATCCTCCAGATGATGATTAATAAAATTATGGTTAAAAGCAAATACCAAGTATTCATAAAAACAACTTTCATCATTTCATTTTCCTTATTTTTTACTTAAAGATAGCCTTATAACGCTATTTTCTAAAGCGTCCAAACGATGCAAAACTTGGGCTTCTAGGCTGATTAACGCCCCTTTTGGCATTTCTATTGTTTCATTTTCTACCTCAAAAATGATTTTGCCCTCTAAAACCTGCACGCTGATAGCTCCCGGGGCCTTGTGTTTGTCTAGGATCGCTCCTTTGGGCATGCAAATGCGGATTTCCTTATTGGAAGAATTTTCACTCAGCACTTCAATGTGGAGTTTTTCAAAATGAACGCCCTCTAAAAAATTAATTACTCTCATCAAACAACCTTTATTTTAATTTTTCTACTATTTCTTTCGCTTGTAAAGCGATTTCTAGCTCTTCATCAGTAGGGATTCGTAAAACCTTAACTTTAGAATCAGGCTGGCTCAAATCCACTAATCCGTTACCCGGATTGTCGTTGGTGGGCTTACATAAAGCGATCCCTAAATCTTCTAATCCTTCACACACGCTCTCTCTTAAAGCGGGGTAATTTTCCCCCATCCCCCCAGTAAAGATAATTGCATCCACTTTTTTTAAGACTGCCATGTAAGCCCCAACATCCTTTTTAATGCGATAAGCGCACATTTCAAAAGCGAGCTTGGCTTGCTTATCGCCTTTTTCTTTTCTGGCTTCTATGTTTCTGGCGTCATTATCCCCACAAATGCCTTTCAAGCCGCTTTCATGGTTTAAAATTTTCATCACTTCTTCTAAACTTTTATTAGCGCATTGCGCGATGTATTCCACCACGGTAGGATCAATATCCCCACACCTTGTGCCCATGATCAAGCCTTCTAAAGGGGTTAGCCCCATAGAAGTGTCCACGCTTTTACCCTTTTGAATGGCTGCTGCACTTGAGCCGTTCCCTAAATGCAAACTGATAGCGTTAAATTCCTCATAAGGAATATTCAAAAACTTCGCCGCTTCTTTAGCCACATAATGGTGTGAAGTCCCATGGAAACCATAACGGCGGATTTGATACTTTTCATACAATTCATAAGGTAAAGCATACATGTAAGCGTAATTAGGCATAGTGGCATGGAATGCGGTGTCAAAAACAGCGATTTGAGGGATATGGGGGTGCGCTTTTTGAACAAACTCAATACCGGCTAAATTCGCCGGGTTGTGTAAGGGGGCTAAAATAGAAAGCTTGCCAATTTCTTGCATGACTAATTCATTGACTAAGACTGGGGCATGGAATTTATCCCCCCCTTGAACCACACGATGCCCTATAGCGTCAATTTGATTAAAATCTTTGATGATCCCCATTTTCGTTAAACTCTCACGAATCATTAAAAGCCCGCTCGCATGATCTTTAATCACAAGCTTTTCTTTAAGCTCTTGATCGTTATGGTGTAAATGCGATTTGATTTTCAACTGCCCTATTTCTTCGCCGATTTTTTCGGCTAAACCGCTCGCTAAGGGCTTGTTTTCTTGCATGTCAAACAATTTAAACTTAATAGACGAACTGCCCAGATTCAACACTAAAATTTCCATCAATTCCTCCTAGTGAATTAATCTTGCGCTTGAATGGCGCTAATCAAAACGGTGTTAATAATATCTTCCACTAAAGCGCCCCTACTCAAATCATTAATGGGCTTGTTCAAACCTTGTAAGATGGGCCCTATCGCCACGGCTTTAGCGCTTCGTTGCACCGCTTTATAAGCGATATTCCCAGCGTTTAAATCCGGGAAAATAAAAACGCTAGCTTGCCCGGCCACTTGGCTGTTAGGCATTTTTTTCTTCGCTACGCTTTTATCAATGGAAGCGTCAAATTGTAAAGGGCCATCAATTTCTAATTGCGGATCTAAACGCTGAGCGATTGTTACAGCTTCGTTGATTTTGTCTATCATTTCGCCTTGAGCGGAATCGCCTGTCGCATAAGAAAGCAAGGCCACTTTAGGCACGATATTGAATTGTTTAGCGCTTTGCGCGGAAGTGATAGCGATCTCAGCTAATTCTTTAGGGCTAGGGTTAGGGATAATCGCGCAATCCCCAAAGACTAGCACTTGAGTGTCTAAGCACATTAAAAACACGCTTGAAACCAAGCTCACGCCGGGCTTAGTTTTAATAATTTGTAAAGCGGGTCTAATGGTCTCAGCCGTGGTGTGATTCACCCCAGAAACCATCGCATGCGCGTAGCCTAAATGCACGAGCATGGTCGCAAAATAAGTCTTATCCAGCGCTAATTGATTAGCTTCTTGCTCACTCAAGCCCTTTGATTTTCGCAATTCATACAAATTGTTAGCGAATTCTTCTCTATAATGAGAAGTGTTGGGATCAATGATTTCCACATTTTCTAAATTCAAGTTCAAATTTTTCGCTTGCGAATTAATGGCTTCTTTATCGCCTAATAAAATCAATCCTACCGCACCCATAGCGTTCAAACGATGCACGGCTTTTAAAATCCTTTCATCTTCGCTCTCGGGTAAAACCACTTTTTTAATCTGTTTTTTAGCCTTTTTTTCCAAACTCATTTGAAAGGCTAAAGGGGTAATAATCTTGCTTTTTGTTTGCAACACGCTTTCTATCAGATCCGCTTCTAATTCGCATTGTTGCTTGCAAAGAGACGCGCTTAAAAAATGTGGTTTTTCAAGCATTTCGCCCACAAATAACCCTACAGCGAAAGGGACTTCTTTTTTGAGAATGTGAGAATGCATGGCTTTCAAATATTCTAAACTCGTTTGCGCGACAGCCACAATAGGAGCGTTTAAATGCTTGGCTAAAGTGGTGTTTAAATCTAAAAGAGCGTTTAAGAAAAACTTCGGTGCATACCCTAAATTAATGACAAAGTCATGCGTGGTTTGTAATTCATCGTAGCGTTTGAGAATTGTTTCAAATAGTAACTCTTCTTGAGCAGCACTCACAAGCTCTAAAGCCTTTTGTTTGTCTATGGCGCTATGAAATTCTAAAGGGTTCAAGCCATAGCACCCCAAAAAGCCCTCACACCCCCCATCAATGGGCGAAAACAATGCGATTTTTTGATAGCGTGGCTTTAGCACTTTTAAAAGGCTCTTGCAAGCAACCCCTAAAACTTCTGTATCCTCTGGGTAAATCCATAAACTTCGCATGAAACCTTGCATGCCAAAACTCCGTAAATTATCGTTTTTATTTAATTGTAGCAAAATTTAATTAAACCTAAACGAAACCATGATTTTGTAAAATGCTTTTAGCATTTTTACTACACAATGATAAAAGAGCTTAACGCCAGTCAAGCGGTAGCTGATTAAAAAACAGAGTCAAGGAACTCTTTTTGCTTAATTCCCACCATGTAAAATAAAAGAGTTGTTTTAAAAGGATAAAATATGCCATCTCCTATTAATCCCATTCACACCAACGCAAGCGCCAACGCAAACGCTTTAAATAGCGGAGCGAAAAACGAAGTTAAAGACACCAAAAACGCCCCTAAAAGTGCATCAAAGGATTTCAGTAAGATCTTAAACCAAAAGATCTCTAAAGACAAAACCGCCCCTAAAGAAAATCCTAGCGCTTTAAAAACCTCGCCCAAAGACGCTAAAGAGGACGCTAAAGAGCTTGAAAAAACCCCTACCTCACACCACCAACACGCTCAAAATCTCGCCAAAGACCAACAAGCCCCTACCTTAAGAGATTTGCTCAACCACAAAAAAACCACCGCCTCGCATGAAGCTCAACATGAAACGCACAAGATGCATGAAACTAACCCAAAAACCCCTAACGAAACTTTAAACAAGAATGAAAAAAAGCCTAATGGAGTTGCTTCTAGCGCTCATCAAACCAACTTAACCAATAAAAACCCACTAACCCCCACTAACCACGCTAACCACGCTATCAAAAACCCCACAGCCCCAACCCATAACGCTAAAGATCCAAAAACCCTTAAAGACATCCAAACGCTCAGCCAAAAACATGACTTAAACGCTAGTAACATTCAAGTAAGTGCTCCGTTAGAAAAAAAAGAAACCCCCTTAAATGCAAGCGATCAGCTTGCTTTAAAAACAACGCAAACACCCATTAACCACACCCTTGCAAAGGACTCTAAAAACACCGCCAACCTTTCTAGCGTTTTGCAATCCTTAGAAAAAAAAGAATCGCACAATAAAGAACACGCAACCCCCCCTAATAACGAAAAAAAAACGCCCCCTTTAAAGGAAGCTTTACAAATGAACGCCATTAAAAGGGATAAAACGCTTTCTAAAAAAAAGCCAGAAAAAACCCCTATTCACGCTAAATCCCAAATTACAACCCCAAGCACAACGCCAGAAAATGCCCCTAAAATCCCTCTTAAAACGCCCCCTTTAATGCCTTTAATAGGAACTAACCCCCCTAATGATAACGCTCCAACGCCCCTAGAAAAAGAAGAAAAAACTAAAGAAATAAGCGAAAATAAAGAAAAAACTAAAGAATCCACTAACAGCGCTCAAAGCGCGCAAAACGCCCAAGCCAGCGATAAGACAAGCGAGAATAAAAGCGTTGTCCCTAAAGAAACGATCAAGCATTTCACCCAACAATTAAAGCAAGAAATCCAAGAATACAAACCCCCCATGAGCAGGATCTCTATGGATTTATTCCCTAAGGAATTGGGCAAGGTTGAAGTAACCATTCAAAAAGTGGGTAAAAACCTTAAAGTGAGCGTGATTTCTCACAACAACAGCTTGCAAACCTTTTTAGACAACCAACAAGATCTCAAAAACAGCCTGAACGCTTTAGGCTTTGAAGGGGTGGATTTGAGCTTTTCGCAAGATTCTTCTAAAGAACAACCCAAAGAGCAACTAAGAGAGCCATTCAAAGAGCAGGAATCAACCCCCTTAAAAGAAAACGCCCTAAAAAGCTACCAAGAAAATACGGATAATGAAAACAAAGAAACGAGCATGCAAATCACTCTTTATGCGTGATTTTAAGCAAGTTTGCTCTATAATAGGACATCTTTAATAAGGAAGAGATCATGGCCATTGATTTAGCAGAAGTTACAGGAGCTAAAGCCGCACAAGAAAGGAAAAAAGAGCAGCCCACAATCGCTAACGGGTTGGATAAAAACGCTTTCATGAAACTCTTTTTAGAGCAATTGAAAAATCAAGACCCTACCGCTCCTATGGAAACGGATAAGATCATCACCCAAACCGCACAGCTCACGCAAGTGGAAATGCAAGAAGAAAACAAAAAAACCATGCAAGAAGTCGCCAGCGCGATGAAATCCAATAAAGAAACTAACGAGTCTTTAAAAGACTTTCAAGGCGCTTTAAAAGACACCATGGAAAACCTTAATAAAGGCATGGACGATAGCCTAAAGGCTAATAATGCTTTAAGGGAAGTGAGCGCGCTCAATTCTGTGAGCATGATAGGTAAAATCGCTGAAACCGATGTGAGCGGGGCGAATTTTGATGGCAACAATAAGCTTTCTTTTTCGCTCTTTTTTGATGAAAAAATTGACGCTTCTAAAGGAGTGCCAGCGATTCAAATCCTGAATGAAAACAATGAATTAGTCAAAACGATTCCTTTAAAAGATTATAACGGGCAAAAGGGGTATATCAATTTTGAATGGGACGGCTTGAACGAAAAGGGCGAAAAAGTCCCTAAAGGCAATTATAAAATCAAGGCTGAATACAATTTAGACTCCCAAAGCAAGCAGTATTTGCAAACGCGCATCGGTAGGGGCGAAGTGGAAAGCGTGATTTTTGATAAAGGCAAGCCCATGCTAAGAATGGGCGAAATGGTTTTACCCATAGACAGCGCGATAGAGTTTTATAAACCGGATCAAAAACCCCTTGATCAAAAGCCGCTCGAACAAAAACCCCTTGATCAAAAGCTCTCTGATCAAAAACCTCAAAAGCTCTCTGAACAAAAGTCGCTTGATCAAAAACCGCTTGATCAAAAACTCTCTGATCAAAAGCCCCAAACCCCCCCTAAAGAGACAGCATGAACGACACCTTATTAAACGCTTATAGCGGGATTAAGACCCACCAGTTTGGCATTGATAGCCTTTCAAACAATATCGCCAATGTCAATACTTTAGGCTATCGCTCCAATGATCCGGAGTTTAAGACCCTATTTTCTTCGCATTTAGACGCTTTGAACGCCAAATCCGTTGTGGCTAATGACCGAAATTACGGCGTTACAGGATCAGGCAATGTCCTTTCTAATAAAGACGGGGAATACATGCCAAGCGAGGGGGAATTCCACATGGCGTATCAAGGCAAGGGCTGGTTTGTGATAGGGCCCAATAAAAATGGGGAAATGACCATTAATAAAGACGGCTTTAGCAAAAAACAGGATAATTTTCTCACGCGCGCCGGCAATTTCGCCAGGGACGCTGATGGCTATTTAGTAACCCCTGAGGGCTATTATGTCTATGGCATTGATTTGAAAAAAATCAAAGACGGCACGCTCAATTCCACCGCCAGAGATGAAGACATTGAAAAATTGCATGGCAACACCCTTTCGCCCTTACAAATCCCCCAAGATTTGACTTACCAGCCCGTGCTTAGCACGAAAGTGGGTATTAGCGTGAATCTAAACCCTAAAGACCATTTAAAAGGCGCACAAGATTTTTTCTTAAACGACAAGGGCGAGATTATTAAAGAGCGTTTTTTAAACCAGGATATTAACGCTTTAGCGAATGACGATAACGAGCCAATAGATGCAATCACCAATCGTAAATTAAACATCAGTATCCAAAAAGAGAATGGCAAAAAAGAGGATTTGGTTTTCACTTATGGGGACGCTGAAAAAGGCGAAAACCAATTCAAAACTTTAGGCGATTTGCAAAAACTCTTTAAAGAAAAAACCGGGCTAGACTTAAACCTCATCAAAAGCGAAAAAGACGCCAAAAGCCCACCCCTTTTATTAGAGATCGCTAATCCTAGCCAAACGCCTATCACCTTTAGCTTGAGTGGGGGCATTGCGGATAAATTGGGCTTGAAAGCGGACGGAATGGAACTAAAAAAGGGCATTAGCAGGGATTCAGTAGCGATCAAAATCCCTTATTACAGCACAGAAGTGGATATTTATGATAAAGCCGGGGATAAATACTTGCTCCAAAGCGAATATTACATGACCAATTCTAACGATCCCACATCAAGCCCCACGAGTAAAAGGAAAAACCAAACTTGGGAAGTGAAAAGCTACATCGCAGATCCCAAAAACAAAACCCCTATCAATGATCCTACTTGGGAAATTGTCGGCTTTGATTCAGCCACGCACAAAATGAAATCCGCCCCCATGACTTTGGATTTTAAAGGCAATAAACTCACCTACTCTTTAGATAAAAGCGAAAACCATGATTCTAGCGATTTGTCTTACCAAGACTCCAAACTCCTAGAAGCGAGTCAAGACGGCAAGCCTAGGGGCATTTTTAGAGACATGCGCATTGAAGAAAATGGCGTGATTTCTCTAGCCTTTAGTAATGGGGTGGTAGAGCCGGTCGCTCGCATCGGTATTTTAGCTTTCACTAACGATCAAGGCTTGAGAAAAATCGGCGGTAACCTCTATGAAATGCAAGAAGGCACCATTAATGGCGAAAACAGACCCCTAAGCGGTAACCCCATTTTAGGGTGGGACGAAGAGGGCAAGCTCAAGTTTGGGAAAATCAGGCATAAATATTTAGAAACGAGCAATGTGAATGCCGGGAACGCCCTAACCAATCTCATTTTAATGCAAAGAGGCTATTCTATGAACGCTAGAGCCTTTGGCGCGGGCGATGACATGATTAAAGAAGCTATTAGTTTGAAAAAATAAAGGACTAAAATAAGGAGTGTGGTAAAATATCCTTTTTAATAAGGATATTTAATGATACCCACACAGCTTAATGAAATTGCAAAATTTTTAAAAACAAACCCTTATAATTTGTCTCAACCCTTACAGGATGGACGCTTAAATTCATCGGTCAATGAAGAAGAAATTTTAAACGCCATCAAACATTTTTTTCCTATCCAACTGCCAAAAGCCAGAGAGTGGTGGGATTTTAGTTTTAAAGAAAACGATATTTTTTATCCTGTCAATATTAAAATCACCACCACAAAAACCGCTGACAATCTTAATTGTAAATTAGGGATTTATTATGCGTTGTGTGGCTTATTGCCGACTTTCAATAACGAAATTGCATGGGAAAAATACTTTCAAAAACTGCATAAAGACTTAGGCAAAAACACCGATAGGGACTATTATTTTTTAATTATCAACAAAAACGATCCTAAAGATATTTTTATCAATTCCTTAAAAGGCATTCAAACTCTTCAGCCAAATGGCAATAACTTGCCCTTCCAATGCAAGTGGGATAACAACAGAGAAATCATTCAAAGAGATTTTGATGGAAGTAAAAACTCCATCTTAAGCGCTTTAGCTGAAAGTGTTAAGTTAATAGCTAATATTTATTTAGCATTCAAAGAATTTTTTGGAGGGTTTTTTGCATCAATTAGATATTAAAACTTTAGGGCAGGTTTTCACCCCTAAAAAGATAGTGGATTTCATGCTCACTCTCAAACACAATCATGGGAGTGTTTTAGAGCCAAGCGCGGGCGATGGGAGTTTTTTAAAGCGCTTAAAAAAGGCTGTAGGGATTGAAATCGATCCTAAAATCTACCCTAAAAATGCCCTTTGCATGGACTTTTTTGACTACCCTTTAGAAAACCAATTTGACACCATTATCGGCAACCCGCCCTATGTCAAGCACAAGGATATTGCGCCAAGCACTAAAGAAAAACTCCATTACAGCCTTTTTGATGAAAGGAGTAATCTATACTTGTTTTTCATAGAAAAAGCGATCAAGCATTTAAAACCTAAAGGCGAATTGATTTTCATCACCCCAAGGGATTTTTTAAAATCCACTTCTAGCGTGAAATTAAACGAATGGATTTACAAAGAAGGCACGATAACGCATTTTTTTGAATTAGGCGATCAAAAAATTTTCCCAAACGCCATGCCTAATTGCGTGATTTTTCGTTTTTGTAAGGGTGATTTCAGTAGAATCACCAACGATGGTTTGCAATTTTTGTGCAAAAAAGGCATTTTGTATTTCCTCAACCAATCTTACACGCAAAAATTAAGCGAGGTTTTTAAGGTTAAGGTGGGGGCAGTGAGCGGGTGCGATAAGATTTTTAAAAATGAAAAATACGGGAATTTAGAATTTGTCACTTCAATCACGAAAAGAACCCATGTTTTAGAAAAAATGGTTTTTGTCAATGAGCCTAATGATTATTTACTCCAGCATAAAGATAGCTTGATGCAAAGAAAGATTAAAAAATTCAATGAAAATAACTGGTACAAATGGGGTAGAATGCATCACATATCCCCTAAAAAACGCATTTATGTCAACACCAAAACGCGCCAAAAAAACCCCTTTTTCATCCACCAATGCCCTAATTATGACGGCTCTATTTTAGCGCTATTCCCTTATAACCAAAACCTAGACTTACAAAATCTCTGCGACAAACTCAACGCTATCAACTGGCAAGAATTGGGCTTTGTGTGCGATGGGCGTTTTTTGTTTTCGCAACGCTCTTTAGAAAACGCACTTTTGCCTAAAAACTTTTTAAATGAGGGTAAAACTTGTTAGAAACTTTGCCATTAAACCCTGAGCAAAAAAAAGCGGCTTCAGCTTTGAAAGGGTATAATTTAGTGATTGCAAGCGCCGGCACAGGAAAGACTTCTACGATTGTGGGGCGCATTTTATACCTGCTTGATAACGGCATCAAGCCTGAAGAAATCTTGCTTTTGACTTTCACCAATAAAGCGAGTAATGAAATGATCGCTAGGGTGGCTAAATATTTTAAATCAAGCTCAAAAATTGAAGCGGGCACTTTCCATGCGGTGGCGTATCGCTATTTAAAAGAGCATTACCCCAATTTAAGCCTAAAGCAACCTAAAGAATTGAAAAAACTTTTAGAAAGCATTGTGGATACCAAAAACGCCATAGATGACGATAAAAAGCCCTACACTCCGCAGCATCTCTACGCCCTCTATTCTCTTTACACCAACGCTCTAAAACAAGAAGATTTTAGTACATGGCTTTCTCATAAAAACCCTGAACACACACCATACGCCGCCTTTTATGAAAACATTTTAGACGAATTTGAAAACACTAAAAAAAAGCATAATTATATTGACTATAACGACTTACTGCTGCTATTTAAACAAGCGATGCTAGAAAGACCTAGCCCTTATAAAGAAGTGCTTTGCGATGAGTTTCAAGACACTAACCCCTTACAAGAATCCATTTTAGACGCTATCAACCCTCCCAGTTTGTTTTGTGTGGGCGATTACGATCAGAGCATTTACGCTTTTAATGGGGCGGATATTTCTATCATTTCTAATTTCACCCAAAAATACAAAAACGCCCAGGTTTTCACGCTCACTAAAAACTACCGCTCTTCTAAAGAGATTTTGGATCTCGCTAATCAAGTGATACAGTGCAACGAGCGCATTTACCCTAAAAATTTAGAAGTGGTGAAATCAGGGAAATTCAATAAACCCACGCTTTTAAATTACAACGACAATATCGCGCAATGCCAAGACATCGCTAAACGCATTGTCATGCGAAAGAATTTTAAAGAAGTGGCAGTGATTTTTAGGAATAACGCGAGCGCGGATCAATTAGAAGCCGCTTTAAGATCCCACAATGTGCCAAGCAAAAGAAAAGGGAGCGCGAGCTTTTTTGAATCCAAAGAAGTGGCGTTAGCGTTAGATATTTGCGCGCTCATCTTTAACCCTAAAGACATTATGGCAGCCATTCACGTTTTAAGCTATATCAGCGATATTGGCTCTAACACCGCTAAAGACATTCATGAGGCCTTAATGCTTTTAGGCAATGGCGATCTCAAATTGGCTTTAATCCAGCCTGATAAAGAAGCCAAAATTTACACGAAGAAAAAAGAAATCACCTCTATGGGGCTTTTTGAAGAAATTTTTGCCCTAGAAAACAGCTCAAGGTTTAACAGCGTGATAGATAAAGCGTTTCATTCGCACCCGGTGTTGATGCACCCTAAAATCTCACTCAATGGGGCTAAAATGCTTAGCGATTTTTTCATTCTTTATACCAAAGCCCCTACCCATTCCCCTAGTGCTTTAATCCAACACATTTTAGAAAGCGCGTTTTTTCAAACCTTTAAAACACGCCTTTTAAAAGAGCGATCCAAAAATAAGGACGGCTCTTATAATGAGTTTAAAAAACTCCAGGTGCAAAAACGCTTCAATGAAAAAATGGACTTGCTGAGTTCTTTGGCGAAAAATTACCAAAATTTAGGGCGTTTTTTAAACGGCACTTTAATAGGATCTAGTGAAGCCACGCAAGGCTGTGGCGTGAATCTATTGAGCGTGCATGCTTCTAAAGGCTTAGAATTTAAAGATGTTTATATTATAGATTTAATGGAGGGTCGTTTCCCTAACCACAAGCTCATGAATACCGGTGGGGGCATTGAAGAAGAGCGGCGGCTTTTTTATGTCGCTATCACAAGGGCTAAGGAAAATTTATGGCTTTCTTATGCGAAAAACGAATTGAGAGAAAACGCCAAACCTAAAGAGCATAAGCCTTCGGTGTTTTTGTATGAAGCGGGGCTTTTGAAACCCGATTTAAAATAAAATTGATTTTTGTATTGTTTGTTTAAGCAGAAAATGATATGATTACAGCGATAGTTAAGCCCCTAAGAGCTAGGAACTCTTAAGAGCTTGTTTTTAATAAAGTGGCTGTGTTAAGATTACCACTAAAACTATCGCTATAAAAATGACTTTCATGGTAGTGCCTCCTAACGGAGTGCCACCCACTGCAATCTCCCAACCCATTAGTTCAAAACTAATTGCTCCAAATCCGCTTAACACTAGAACACTACCATGTCATATCATTTGAGTATTATAGTGGGATTTTGTGGGATACAAAAAAACGCTAGCAATCATAGATTTTAAACTCTAGCTTGCGCTAGAGCCAAAATTTTAGTATAATGGCGTTGTGAGGACCATTAAAACTATGATTACCAATAGTAATTTCATAGTTGGTTATCTCCTTTCGGGGTAACCACCCACTATCACCCCAAACCCTAACATGCTCCAAATTTTCACAACAAAAGAGATAACTTAAAATGACTATTTGCGTTAGCGTGATTATAGTTTAAAAAACTTAGAAATGCCCAAAAGCGTTTTTAAAACCCCCAAAAATTTAAGGCTAATCCCCCTATGAAATCCCGTTTTTTTTTTTTTTGTAAAAAGCGCTCTGGTTGTTGTAACTTTATTTCCTTGATAAGGGGGTTTTAAGGGGATTTTTAAGGTTAGTTTAATTTTCATTATGTGAAAATACTATCAATTACATCTAACAATTTGTATGGTAATACCATATCATAAGCCCTGATGTAACTTAAATCCCAAATTTAAACTCAATCAAGGAGCATCCCATTGATAAGGAAAATCATGATAAAGAAAAATAGAACGCTGTTTCTTAGTCTAGCCCTTTGTGCTAGTATAAGTTATGCCGAAGATGATGGAGGGTTTTTCACCGTCGGTTATCAGCTCGGGCAAGTCATGCAAGATGTCCAAAACCCAGGCGGCGCTAAAAGCGACGAACTCGCCAGAGAGCTTAACGCTGATGTAACGAACAACATTTTAAACAACAACACCGGAGGCAATGTCGCAGGGGCGTTGAGTAACGCTTTCTCCCAATACCTTTATTCGCTTTTAGGGGCGTATCCAGAGAAACTCAATAGTAACGATGTGTCTGCGAACGCTCTTTTAGGGGGTGCGGTAGGCAGTGGGACTTGTGCGGCTGCAGGGACGGCTGGTGGCAACTCTCTTACCACCCAAAGTGCTTGCACCGCTGCGGGCTATTACTGGCTCCCTAGCTTGACTGACAGGATTTTAAGCACGATCGGCAGTCAGACTAACTACGGCACGAACACCAATTTCCCCAACATGCAACAACAGCTCACCTACTTGAATGCAGCGAATGTGTTTTTTAATGCGATGAATAAGGCTTTAGAGACTAAGAATGGAAGTGGTAGTAATGCTAGTGGTGCGACTGGTCAAAATGGTCAAACTTACTCCCAACAAGCTATCCAATACCTTCAAGGCCAACAAACTATTCTCAATAACGCAGCCAACTTGCTCAAGCAAGATGAATTGCTCCTAGAAGCTTTCAACTCTGCCGTAGCCGCCAACATTGGGAATAAGGAATTCAATTCAGCCGCTTTTACAGGTTTGGTGCAAGGCATTATTGATCAATCTCAATTGGTTTATAACGAGCTCACTAAAAACACCATTAGCGGGAGCGCGGTTAATAGCGCTGGGATAAATAGCAACCAAGCTAATGCTGTGCAAGGGCGCGCCAATCAGCTCCCTAACGCTCTTTATAACGCGCAAGTAACTTTGGATAAAATCACTGCGCTCAACAATCAGGTGAAAAGCATGCCTTACTTGCCCCAATTCAGAGCCGGGAACAGCCGTTCAACGAACATTTTAAACGGGTTTTACACCAAAGTGGGCTATAAGCAGTTCTTCGGGAAGAAAAGGAATATCGGTTTGCGCTATTATGGTTTCTTTTCTTATAACGGAGCGAGCGTGGGCTTTAGATCCACTCAAAATAATGTAGGGTTATACACTTATGGGGTGGGGACTGATGTGTTGTATAATATCTTTAGCCGCTCCTATCAAAACCGCTCTGTGGATATGGGCTTTTTTAGCGGTATCCAATTAGCCGGTGAGACCTTCCAATCCACGCTCAGAGATGATCCCAATGTGAAATTGCATGGCAAAATCAATAACACGCACTTCCAGTTCCTCTTTGACTTCGGTATGCGAATGAACTTCGGTAAGTTGGACGGGAAATCCAACCGCCACAACCAGCACACGGTGGAATTTGGCGTAGTGGTGCCTACGATTTATAACACTTATTACAAATCCGCAGGGACTACCGTGAAGTATTTCCGTCCTTATAGCGTTTATTGGTCTTATGGGTATTCATTCTAAGAAAGGGGGGAAGAGACAAACATGAAACAAAATTTAAAGCCATTCAAAATGATTAAGGAAAATTTAATGACACAATCTCAAAAAGTAAGATTCTTAGCCCCTTTAAGCCTAGCGTTAAGCTTGAGCTTCAATCCAGTGGGCGCTGAAGAAGATGGGGGCTTTATGACCTTTGGGTATGAATTAGGTCAGGTGGTCCAACAAGTGAAAAACCCGGGTAAAATCAAAGCCGAAGAATTAGCCGGCTTGTTAAACTCTAACACGACAAACAACACCAATATCAATATTGCAGGCACAGGAGGCAATGTCGCTGGGACTTTGGGCAACCTCTTTATGAACCAATTAGGCAATTTGATTGATTTGTATCCCACTTTGAACACTACCCATATCACACAATGTGGTGCTACTAATAGTGGTAGTAGTGGTAGTGCGACCACTGCTGCCACTGCTACTAGCAGTGGCCCTTGTTTCAAAGGCAACCTGAGTCTTTATAAAGAAATGGTTAGCTCTATCAAAACTTTGAATCAAAACATCAACAAGAATATCTTTCAAGGCAACAACAACACCACGAGCGCTAATCTCTCCAACCAGCTCAGTGAGCTTAACACCGCTAGCGTTTATTTGACTTACATGAACTCGTTCTTAAACGCCAATAACCAAGCGGGTGGGATTTTTCAAAACAACACCAATCAAGCTCATGGGAATGGTGTTACCGCTCAACAAATCGCTTATATCCTAAAGCAAGCTTCAGTCACTATGGGGCCAAGCGGTGATAGCGGGGCTGCCGCAGCGTTTTTGGACGCCGCTTTAGTGCAGCATGTTTTCAACTCCGCTAACGCTGGGAATGATTTGAGCGCTAAGGAATTCACTAGCTTGGTGCAAAATATTGTCAATACTTCTCAAAACGCTTTAACGCTAGCCAACAACGCTAACATCAGCAATTCAACAGGCTATCAAGTGAGCTATGGCGGGAATATTGATCAAGCGCGCTCCACCCAACTATTAAACAACACCACAAACACTTTGGCTAAAGTTGCCGCTTTGAATAACGAGCTTAAAGCTAACCCATGGCTTGGGAATTTCGCTGCCGGTAACAGCTCTCAAGTGAATGCGTTTAACGGGTTTATCACTAAAATCGGTTATAAGCAATTCTTTGGAGAAAACAAGAATGTGGGCTTACGCTACTACGGCTTCTTCAGCTATAATGGTGCTGGCGTGGGTAATGGCCCTACTTACAATCAAGTCAATTTGCTCACTTATGGGGTGGGGACTGATGTGCTTTACAATGTGTTTAGCCGCTCTTTTGGCAGCCGAAGTCTTAATGCGGGCTTCTTTGGGGGGATCCAACTCGCAGGGGATACTTACATCAGCACGCTAAGAAATAGCCCTCAGCTTGCGAGCAGACCTACAGCGACAAAATTCCAATTCTTGTTTGATGTGGGGTTACGCATGAACTTTGGTATCTTGAAAAAAGACTTGAAAAGCCATAACCAGCATTCTATAGAAATCGGTGTGCAAATCCCTACGATTTATAACACTTATTATAAAGCTGGCGGTGCTGAAGTGAAATACTTCCGCCCTTATAGCGTGTATTGGGTCTATGGCTACGCTTTCTAAAAAAGCTCAAGGCCTTTTATAGGCTTTGAACAAACCCCTTTAACCCCCATTTTAAAAACAAACCCAAAATATCCTTATCCAATAGTTAAATAATTGGGATTAACCCCCCAAGAACACTTGATTAAAAGCTAGTATTCACAAAAAGCTTAACGCTCAAGGCTTATTGAGATTTTAAAAAACGCTTTATTAAAAACTTTTAAAAAGCTTTAGCGCTTCAAAATTTTTATACTTAGAAAAACAACCCAAAATATTTATCAAATGTTGTCAAATATTGAGATGATCCCCCAAGAACGGCTTTAATGCTAAAGGTGATCAAACGCTAAAGATATTTAGAATTTCTGTGGTTTAAAACTTTGTTTTGTGGTTCTAAATTTTATGGTAAAACTCGTTTTTTAAGGGGATAGGAAGTATTTTGAAACCCCCCCAAAACTAAATCCCCCTAACCCAAGAAAACCGCTTTTAAAACCCCCAAGCAGAAATCCTAAACATCTTTAGTGTTTGGGGTGAATGCCGCTAATTTGTTATAATACCCCCATACATTTGCATCTAGTGCAAGGAAGCGTGCAAAGTTACGCCGGAGATATGATGCGCGAAAGCTGTAGAGGGAATGCGTTGGAGATCAAACTCTGTAAAATCCATTAGGGACACAAAGCGAGAACCAAACTCTCCCCCAACATCAGGAAGCCCAATCGTATTTAGCGTTTGGGCACTTCACAAAACTAGCTTTGCGCAAAATCTTTTATACTCAGATTTTAAAAAATGCCTTGGAGTGTTTTTATAACTTGCTGCGGTTTGATTGGGAATCAAAACTTCAGCGTGAGATTGGTCATCATGTAACTTCTGTCTTGGTAATTAGCGCTAAAATCGCCATCCGGGTTATTGAATTTGGGCGCTCCAAAATACCCTGCTTGATACCCTTTATTGATCCTAGCCCCATAATAAGTGATCCTAAAGTTAAGAAGAACCGATTCAGTGAACGCGTAGCTCGCATTGAATTGCAAGGAGTATTCATTAGCCCTTCCCACTTGCCCTAACGCATTTTTATTCGCATGAGAGACACGCCCAAAAACATGCCATGCAAAACGCTTATGGATCCCTCCAACAGAAGTGTAAAAAGTGAAAGTGTTAGCGTTAGTGATCGCATCAGCCAGCCCATCATAAGCCGTATTATCCCAAAAATCATAGCCGATCATTCCGGCATGCCTGGTCGTTACTGAGATTTCATTAGCGATATAGGAAGTGTTATTACCCCTTGGCATCGTGTGAGAGCCTAAAAAAGCGTCTGAATTGCCAAAGGTGTTATAAAAGCCAATGGACCAGTTGAAATTATCCCACCAAAAAACCTGGCGGATATTTAAAGTAACGCCATTTCTCCCTAATAACGAGCCATGGGGCGTGCTGTCTTCCAAACTATAAGTGTTTGTCTCTGGGTTATACCACCCCCTATAATATAAAGGAAAGGTCGTCATGATCATGCTTTGAGAACGAAAGCCGACATTTTCAAAATTCCTATTCGTGTCATAAACTAGCTTAAAACCAGGAGCGTTATAAGTCTTAGGCGCAAAATAATAAAAAAATTGAGCGTCTAAACCTTTATAAGAATAAGTCGTGGTGATCCCATGCCAGCCATAATTGATGAAATCGTTGCTGTTATTAGGATTGCCTCCCTTTTTCAAATAAGGCACTGTCGCAAAAAACTCATAAATCCAAGAGTTGAACGCTAAACCTCTCCCAAAAGAACTCCACCACCAAAACCTTAACCTTTGCGTTTCAGTCTTATAGGGCTGATAATACACTTCCCACCCTTGATTCGAACCGCTCATAAAATCAATATTCGCTTCATAACGCCCCGCCTTAAACCCAAAAACATCTTTGTAATCGTATTTTAAAAAAGCGGTATCCACCACATAAGGCCTTGCATGATAGCTCGCTGATTGAGAAGTCCCCGCATAAGCAGGGCCAAGATACTTATTGAAAAAGTATCCATGATAGCCCCCAATGAAATTCTCTACAATTGAGCCAAAAATCTTCCCGTTAGCTTGGTTAATATCATACTTAGTCTTATCATAAGGAATGGCTGCAATCGCCCCACCCAAAGAAACAGAGAGCCTATGGTTTTCGGTGCCTTTAGGGAGTAAATTGACTTTGACTTGCGCTAAAGTTACAATATCTATAAAACTTTCAGTAGGATAAATCCCTTTTTTAGTATTGATTTGAGAATTGTTAAAACCAATCTTAGAAAAGTTCTCCACACGACCACTAAACCGATAATCAAAAGCTTCTACAGGACATAATAAAAACGATAAAAGCGATAAAGAAGAAGTCAAAAAATACTTTTCTTGCCTCATTAAACTCTCCCTAATTTTAATTGTATGATCTTTTTTGTTGAGATTATAATTATAATCAAAAAAAAAAATGGCATGAAGTTAAAATATTAATTAAAATCCACAACCCTATTTTACAAAAAATAACCATTCATTGTCAATTGGTTTAAAATTAAAGGATTAAAATCATATATTTGTTACTTCTAAAGAATGTTTTATTGTTGATTAGATCCGCTACCCATATTAAAACTTATAAGAAATTTCAAATCTAGCGTTAAAGCCAGGCTCTGCCATGCCCCTTGCGTATTTGTCTTGATTGGGTTCATCAGGGCTCATCACCGGGCTTGCTTGATCAATATATTGTTGGTTGAAAACATTGTTAAACACAGTGTTCAGGCTCAACCCTTCAAGTTTTTTATAAGTGGGCTTGTAAGTGATAAAAAAACTGCTCACCCCATAGCCGGGTTTATGCACATAAAAAATCCCGGGCGTTTTAGGGCAATTGCTAGGCCGTCTGTCAATATCCGTAGGGCCGTTACGATAAGGGCTATAAGAGCAATAATTTAGATCGGTAACAAAGCGTGAAAGCCAAGTGATGCTAAGACCGGTGCGTGGGATTGTATAACTTGCCGTTAAAATAAACACATTGCCTGTCGTGGCAGCCAATTCATACACATCAGCGATCAAACGCCCCTTTAAAGAAGGCCATGATCGCGCCACGCTCAAGCCCAAAGAAAAGCCCTTGTATTTAGCCGTCCCTGAAACTTCATAACCAGGCACATAAATAATATCTTGTGCGGGCAAGTTGGTTACAAAAAGCGTTGAAGAAAATTGGTTGATGTAATTAGAAATCAATTGGACAAAACCGGCGGCTCTGAAATCAAAATACTGACTGCTGTATTCGGTGTTAAATTCCACATTTTGCCCAATTTCTGGCTTTAAATTGCGGTTATAGCGCAAATTATCTTGACGCATCCACACCAAACCTCCAGGCATAGGGCCTCTGGTTACATACGCGTAAGAAAGCCTGAAATTCAAATTTTCTAAAGGCGAGACATTTAAAGCCGCGCTAGGGCTAAACCCTTGGGTTATGTGCAATTGCCAGTCTTTATCCACTAAAGTATAGACATCATAACGAGTCCCTGCCCCTAAAGTTACCATAGGGTGCAAGGTGTAATTCGCTTGCGCATACACCCCAACCACATTCGCAGTAGCGCCATTTCGTTGGCAGCGCCCATTCATGTTGGGATCATTGGGACCCATAACCCTTAAGCATGCATCAGGGGCATCGCCGGGTTTGACTAATTCGCTATTAGGGATCGCTTTATCAAAAGTGGTTAAGTTTTGGTAATTCAACCCGTATTCCAAAAGATTGTCATTCTTATGGTCTATGGTGTGGATCACATTCGCATTGAACCCGGAATTGATGATGAATAAATTTTTATTAGCCACCACAGAACCCCCTCCAAGGCTTTTAAAAGTGATGGAGCAAGTTTGTTTAACAGCGTTATAAATACCCCCTTGCGTCACGCATTCATTCTCTTCGCCACGTTTTGGGTTTGGGGTGAAAGGAACACTAGCCGCTATATCGTTAGGCTTAAAAAGCGGATCAATTTGGACATTCCTAATACTTGTATAACCATTGATTTTTAATTTAGGATCACCAAAACGACTCCCCCCTTCTCTTTCATAATTCAAACTCACGTTATGCACTAAATTGACGCTATAAGTTTTAAACAAACTAGCGTCATTTTCAAACAAGCAATCGCTAGGGTTTTTCTCGTTAGGGAAAGCGTTAAAATCACCGCAAGAATAGGGTAAAAAAGTGCCTGTAAAATTCGCTCTTAAAGGGCGATTAGCGTTATCTCTGGTCATGTTATAACTGAGCGTTAAGGTATCCCTTTCGCTCAAATAACCATTGATCTTAGCCATCACATTATTTTGCTCGCTAGGACTTCCTGTAACTTTATTATCCGCTTTAGGTCTAAAGAGATCCTTTGTAGCATTATCCCCATCACGATAATAAAAAATATTTTGATGCGTGTAATATAAAAGAATATCAAAATGATGGTTACGATAAGCGCCCATCACGGTTTCTCGATCCCCAAAGTTGGTTAAAAAAGTGGCAGCCCCACTTATGGCGTAGTCTTTACCTTTAGGGATAAAATCGCTCGCGCTTCTAGTCTCCATTTTAATCGCACCAATCAAAGCCATAGGCCCCGCGCTCGCTTGAGCCGCTCCCTTAGTAACCACCACGCTTTTGAGCATTCCAGGGTCAATAATCGTATTGCCTTGATGCCCATAGCTTGCGCCCATTTGCGCCGCGCCATCCACCGTAACCCTAGCCAATCTGTCTTCAATACCGCGCACATAAATTTTTTGCGCTATAACCGTGCCACCGCCCACATTGATATTAGGGTTTCTTCTAAACATGTCGCTGATCTGGTTGGCTTGCCTTCTTTCTAATTCCTTACTTGAAATGGTTGTCTGGTTGTTGTAATTAAAGATTTTAGCCGCTTGAGTGGTAACTTTGCCTAGAGTGTGTTGGGCGTTCTTTTTTTTATCTTTTTTTCTTTCTGTCTTTCTTTCTTCTTTTTCTTCTTCTTTAGCCTCCAATTCAAACATGCCTAATAAGGACAAAAAAATAGAAAAACTCCAATACTTCCTAAAACGCTTGTCATTCATTCTTAAAATCCTAAATATTATAATTATTGTTTTTGAAAAAACAAAATTGTTATTATAACTAAAAAAGTATTATTTTTAGAGAAAGATTTTTCTCGGTTACTTTATTTTATGATATAAAAACTCATTTCCTTAAGGGGATAGGGGGGCATTTTGCGATAATGTCCCCCTTAACCCCCTTAAGAAACCCCCTAACCCAAGAAGACCGCTTTTTTCAAGAGATTATCGCTTGATTAAAATCAAGCTCTTTTATTTATCTTTTTTATCTTACTCTCACTTTTTTATCTTTATAGAGTTTGAATATTTTAGAACTAGCGCTTTCAAACAAACCCCTTTCATCGCTCACAATGACATCAGCGAGATTGGAAGCGATTTCTTTATCATAAGCGCATTGGGTGAGGTTGGCTGAGGTACTATAGAGCGTTTTAAAACGCTTTAAAAAATCCCCATGCCTGCCCCTAATTACACGAACGGCCTTAGAGTTAGGGTAAATAAAAGTGGTTTTAGCGCTTCTTCTGATGAGGTTTTTAAAAGCGTTGGGTGCGCGCACCAGGCTTTTTAGGGTGCTAAAATCAGCGCTTTCTATTAAAACGCTTTGGTTTTTAGGGCGATTTTTTAAGGCGTTGAGCTTTTCGCTGTCTTTAGAAAGCAGCCCTATAGTGGTATCGCTTTGAACGAGATACACTAACGCCATCAAATTACTTCAAATAATCTTGTAAGGCTAACAACTCGTCTTTTTGAGAGCTTTCTTCTAACGCTAAAAGTAAGACTTCTATCGCGCTTAAAGTCGTGAAATAACTCACATGGTTTTTAAGCACAGAAGCGCGGATGAGTTTGGCGTCATCTTGAGATTTGTGATCACTGGTGTTGATAGCCATGCTGATTTCCCCATTCATCATTAAATCCATGATATTAGGGCGGCCCTCAGAAATTTTAAGCACCTTTAAAGACTTCACCCCAGCTTTTTCCAAAGCTTTATGCGTGCCTTCTGTGGCGCACAATTCAAAACCCAATTCAACCAATCGCTTCATTAAAACGCATGCTTCTTCTTTATCCTTATCTTTAATAGAGACAAAAATAAGCCCCTTGTTTTTAATGGGGTTAAAGCAAGCCGTTTGTGCCTTGAAAAATGCAAGCCCTAAAGATTTAGCAATCCCCATCACTTCGCCGGTGCTTTTCATCTCAGGCCCTAAAATCAAATCCGATCCATAAAGTTTATTAAAAGGGAAAACCGCTTCTTTTAAAGCCACAAAATGGGGCATTTTAGGCTTATAAACGCCTTTAGAATATTCTACGATATTTTTTTTATCATAAAACTTCAAGGCTTCTTTCAAATCTTCTAACACCATAACCCTAGTCGCTACTTTGGCTAAAGGAACGCCTAAAGCCTTACTCAAAAAAGGCACGGTTCTGCTGGCTCTGGGATTGACCTCAATCAAATACAGCGAATTTTCATAAACAGCAAATTGGATATTCAATAGCCCCACTACGCCTAAATGCAGAGCGATTTTCGCGCTCACTCGCTCAATTTCATCTAAAATTTCAGCCCTTAAAGTGGAAGGGATAAAGCACGCCGAATCGCCTGAATGGATTCCGGCTTCTTCAATATGCTGTAAAATGCCGGCAATATAGACCTCTTTTTTATCGCAAATGGCATCAACATCTAATTCCACCGCTTTTTCTAAAAACTTATCAATGAGGAGCGGATTTTTAGGGCTAATCTCTAAAGCATGCGTAACGCTTTCTAAATAATGGTGCAGTTCTTCAATATTTTCTAAAATTTGCATGTGTTGGCCGCCTAGCACATAACTAGGGCGCACAATGATAGGGAAACCAATCACATTAGCAATGCTATAAGCTTCATCAACGCTTTTAGCCATGCCGTTTTCAGGCTGCTTAATGTCAAGCTCTTTTAAAAAGAGGGAAAATTTTTCTCTATCTTCAGCAATATCAATCACCTTAAAAGGCGTGCCAATAATGGGGGCTTGCATCTTCGCTAAATCTTTAGCGAGTTTTAAAGGGGTTTGTCCCCCAAAATGCACGATAATGCCATCCACTCGCTCCCTTTGAATGATGCTCTTCACGCACTCAAAATGAATGGGTTCAAAATAGAGCGTATCGCTGGTATCATAATCCGTGCTTACAGTTTCTGGATTGCAATTGAGCATGACGCTTTTAATGTTTAAATCTTTCAAAGCAAAGCTCGCATGCACGCAACAATAATCAAATTCAATGCCTTGACCGATGCGGTTAGGCCCAGAGCCTATGATTAGGATTTTCTTTTCTTGTTTTTCTTGTTTGTTTTCAATGGGGGGCAAAGGGTTGGGGGCATAGGTGGAATACAAATAAGGCGTGAGCGATAAAAACTCAGCCGCGCAAGTGTCCACTTCTTCAAAATGGGGCGCGATTTGTAAATGCATTCTGGCTAATTCCACTTCAAAAGGACTCACCTCTAAATTGTCATTTTCTTTGATTTTAGCGGCAATCCTAGCATCGCTAAAGCCTAAACTTTTAAGCCCTCTTAATTTTTTGGCGCCCGTTAAAACGCTAGAATTGATGCCTTCTTCTGCCTTGATTAGCTTTTGGATTTGAGATAAAAACCACCTGTCAATCTGGCATAATTCAAACACTTCATCAACACAAACACCAAGCCTGAACGCATCAGCGATATAGAGCAAGCGCTTGAAATTCGGCCGGCGGATTTCCTTTTTTATCATCTCTAAATCTTTGCTTAACGATTCAAACCCTAGCCAATTGTTTTCCAAAGAGCATAACGCTTTTTGTAAGGCTTCTAAGAAATTCCCCCCTATCGCCATCACTTCGCCAATGCTTTTCATAGAAGTCCCTAAAGTGCTAGAAACACCGGCAAATTTTTCAAACGCAAAGCGAGGGATTTTCACCACGATATAATCCAAACTAGGCTCAAAACTCGCCGGAGTGTTGGTAATATCGTTTTTAATTTCATCTAAGCTAAAACCCACCGCAAGCATGGTAGCGACTTTTGCAATGGGAAACCCGGTCGCTTTTGAAGCTAGTGCTGAGCTGCGACTCACTCGTGGGTTCATTTCAATCACAACCATTCTTAAAGTCTCTGGGTGGATCGCAAATTGCACATTACTCCCGCCCGTATCCACGCCAATTTCTCTCAAAATCGCAAAGCTCGCATCACGCATGCGTTGGTATTCTTTATCGGTTAAGGTGAGGCTTGGAGCGATGGTGATGCTATCACCGGTATGAACGCCCATGGGATCAATATTTTCAATACAGCACACAATGATGCAATTATCCTTGCTGTCTCGTATGACCTCCATTTCGTATTCTTTCCACCCCAATAAGGACTCTTCAATCAAAATTTCATTAATGGGCGAAGCGTCTAGGGCGTTTTTAGCCAATTCTTGAAACTCTTCAATATTATAAGCAACCCCACTCCCTCCCCCAGCCAGCGTGAAACTCGCTCTGATAATGGCTGGAAAGCCAATTTCATTAATGGCTTCTAGGGCTTCTAACTCGCTATAAGCGTAACGCCCTTTAGGCAAATCCATCCCGATTTTTAACATCGCTTCTTTGAAAGCCTGCCTGTCTTCGCCTTTTTTAATCGCTTCAATCTTAGCCCCTAAAAGCTCCACGCCTTCTAACATGCCCTTTTGGTGCATTTGCATGACTGCATTCAAAGCGGTTTGCCCGCCCATTGTTGGTAAAATAGCGTCAATCTTTTCCTTTTTGATGATAGCGGCGATATTTTCTGGGGTGATGGGTTGGATATAAGTTTGATGAGAAAATTCAGGATCAGTCATCACGGTGGCCGGGTTAGAATTGATTAAGATCACTCTATAACCTAAAGATTTTAAGGTTTTACAACTTTGAGTCCCTGAGTAGTCAAATTCGCAAGCTTGTCCGATCACAATAGGGCCTGATCCTATCAGTAGAATGTTGGAAATATCGGTGCGTTTAGGCATAACCAATCCTTAAAGAAAGAATATCAACGAAGCGTTATCAATATTTTAAAGTATTTTTTATTAGGTTTTTGCGTGGCGTCCCCTCCTATGTTTTCAAACTATTTGTCTCTGTCTGAAAAAATACCAATGATTTGCAAGATGGAAATGAAGACATTCAAAAAGTCTAAATACAAGCTCACCGCCGCATCAATGGGGCTATCATACATGCCTTTAACGATGTTTTGGGTGTCATAAGCGATGTAAAGACTGAATAAAATCGCACTCGCTCCCGCAATGACAACCTGGAACATGGGGCTACCCAAAAACAAGTTAATGAGCGAACACACCACCACCACAATCAAAGCGATAAAGAGCATTTTACCCATATTCGCTAAGTCGTTTTTCGTTTTAAGGGCATACACGCTCATCAAACCAAAAACAATAGTTGTCATGCCTAAAGCTTGCCAAATCGCTCCTAAACCAGCTTTTGCAATCACCATACCTAACAAAGGCACCAAAGTAACCCCTGATAATGAAGTGAAGGCAAACAGCATGAATAGATTCAATCCGGGTTTGGATTTAGAAAACATCAAACCAAAAAGCACCGCAATTTCAGCGATAAAAAACACCCATTTATACTGCACTACGGCTTGAAAGTTCATCAAACCTAATAACGCCCCGATAGTCGCTAGTAACAAACTGCCTGCAAAGAACTTGTAAGTCGTTTTAACAAAACCCACCAGCTCGCTTTCATGCGATAAAGAATTTTCTGCATACGCATTATGAGAATTAGCTCTGTCATACAATGCCATGTTTTACTCCTTGAATTTCAACTCAATCAATAATTTAATTAACCCTATAGCTAGGTTCAATATAATAGCGCAAAATGTAGTAAAATACCAAACAAAACCCCCTAAAATTGAAATTGAAGTCTGAAAATAGGATAATAGTTACGATGAAAATTTTTATCAATGGATTTGGCCGCATTGGGAGATGCGTTTTAAGAGCGATTTTAGAGCGTAGCGATACAAACCCCAACTTAGAAGTGATAGGCATCAATGACCCTGCTAATTGGGAAATTCTCGCTTATCTTTTAGAGCATGACAGCGTGCATGGTCTGCTCAATAAAGAGGCACATTATTCTAATCATAAGCTTATTATCGGCTCGTTAGAAATCCCTGTTTTTAATAGCATCAAAGACTTGAAAGGCGTGGATGTTATCATAGAGTGTTCAGGGAAGTTTTTAGAGCCTAAAACGCTGGAAAATTATCTTTTGCTTGGGGCTAAAAAGGTTCTGTTATCCGCTCCCTTTATGGGCGAATACGATGAAAAACAATACCCTACTTTAGTGTATGGGGTCAATCATTCTCTCTATCAAAACCAAGCCATTGTTTCTAACGCCTCTTGCACGACCAACGCTATCGCGCCCATTTGCGCTATTTTAGATAAAGCTTTTAATATTAAAGAGGGCATGCTAACGACTATTCATAGCTATACGAGCGATCAAAAACTCATTGATTTAGCCCACCCTTTGGATAAACGGCGCTCAAGAGCGGCCGCAAGTAACATTATCCCTACCACCACTAAAGCCGCTCTGGCCTTGCATAAAGTTTTACCCAATCTCAAAAACAAAATGCATGGGCATAGCGTGAGGGTGCCTAGCCTTGATGTGTCCATGATAGATTTGAGTTTGTTTTTAGAAAAAAAGACTCTCAAAGAGCCAATCAATGATTTATTGGTTGAAGCTTCCAAAGGGGGTTTAAAAGGCGTGTTAGAGATAGATTTAAAAGAAAGGGTGAGTTCTGATTTCATTTCTAACCCTAGTAGCGTCATAATCGCGCCTGATTTGACTTTCACGCTAGAGAATATGGTCAAAATCATGGGGTGGTATGATAACGAATGGGGGTATTCTCATCGTTTGGTGGATATGGCGCAATTTGTGTATCATTATTAAGTCATTTTGCGAATCTTTTTGAGTTTGTTTAACATCAAGTTGTATAGTGTGGGATTTACAAAAACGATCGGAGTTTAAATGGCGTTTAAAAAGGCTGGATTGATTTCTAAGTTTATTTCAAAGGGATCTTTTAAATTAAATAAGATCTCAAAGAAAATTTTCAAATTGAATCTAATCTTGAAGCGTGAAAAGCCCTTAAAATGCCATAAAAAAACAAAATCCATTAAAAAGCCCTTTAATCAAAACAAATCTTTTTTAAAAGCTTCGGTTTTATTGATAGGAGCGTTGGGGGGATTATCTCACCTAAGGGCTAGCGAGTGCCGTTATTGGTCATGGTCGTCTTGGGGTTATCATGACAATATTGAAAGCGGTTCTAATTCCCCCACGCACAACTCTTATTGTCTTTTTAGCAGCGCTCAAGGCTCTGGGACTTACTATTTAAACACCCTTACCACTTATAGCACTGGTGAGGCTAGTTTCACGCAAAAATTCAATAATGGTACGCTTGATGTGGGAGGGAATATCCGTTTTGGAGGCACGGGTGTCAATGGAGGTGATGTAGGCTATATCACGGGCACTTATGACGCTCAAACGATTAATTTTAATTCTAGCCGTATCACAACCGGCAACTCATTTTCTACTGGCGGTGGGGCCACTCTCAATTTTAATGCAACTAACCATATCACTATCAATCAAGCCAGCTTTGATAATAGCGATGCAGGAACACAGCACTCTTACATGAATTTCAGTGGTTCTAACATCAATGTGAGCTCTTCTAGCTTTACAGACGACACCAATGGGGGCTTTAGTTTCAGCGGGAATGGGACTAACAGCAATCTCTCTTTTGACAAAACGAACTTCAATCAAGGCACTTACAAATTCACTAACAGCGCTAACTTAAACTTCAACAGCAGCACTTTCAATCAAGGGACTTACAACTTTAATAGCGCTCAATCCACTTTTAATAACGACACTTTCAATCAAGGGACTTATAACTTTAATGCAAGCAAGGTGAGTTTTTCAGGCGCTAACACTTTAAATTCAAGTTCGCCTTTTGCTAGCCTTAAAGGCAGTGTGTCCTTTGGTTCTGGTGCGATCTTTAACCTCAATCAAACCCTTAATAGCAATCAAACCTATGACATTCTCACGACAAACGGGACCATCCAGTATGGGGTTTATCAAAGCTATTTGTGGGATTTGATCAACTATAAGGGCGATAAAGCCATTAGCCATGTTGAAGTGGGTAGTAACACTTATGATGTAACCTTTGACATTAACGGGCAAGATGAAACCTTACAAGAAACCTTTAACAATCAATCCATTATTACCCAATTTTTAGGAGACGATTTACAACAACAAGCCCAACAAACCTATCAAGAGGATCTAACCAATTCCCAGAGCACTTTAAATAACGCTGCTAGTGATAGTAAGATCGCAAATAGCGATACAGACTACACCACCAATAAAAACGCTACTATCGCTACAGACGCTCAGAATTTAGAAAACACCAACCAACAAATCGCTAAAGATCAACAAGTCTTAGAACAAGATTTAGACAAGCTCAACCAATTAGCCAACTCTAAAACAGGCTTTAATGAACAAGCCTTTAATACTGCACAAAAACAAGAACAACAAGATTTAAAAACCTTACAGAACGATGAAAACGCTTTTAATACGGAACAAGAGGGATTGGAACAAGCGATAGCTAACGCTAAGCCTACAAGCCCAACACCCACTCCTACAAAGCACACAGCGCCAAACACTCCCCCTAATAAAGTTCCTCCCACACCCCCTACTCAAAATTTACCCACAACGAATGTGTGGAGTGGGGTTTATAACCTTCAAAATCAAACTTACTCAAACAAAGGGGTTTATTATATTGATCCCAATCTTTCAGGACAGAGCGGTCAAAGCGGCAACACGCTTAGCACTTATACAGCCAATTTGTTTGGAAGGAGTTTTAGCGTTAACACCCAAAATGGCACTTTGATCATAGGGAATAATACAGAGAGCGTGAATGATAATGGGTTGATTTGGATAGGGCATGGAGGCTTTGGCTATATCACGGGAACTTTTAATGCGGCTAACATCTATTTGACCAATAATTTTAAAACCGGTGAAGGCGTTTCAAATTCAGATGGTGGGGGAGCGAACATTACCTTTAAAGCAAGCGATAATATCACTATGGATGGCTTGAATTATAATGACGCTGAAACCGTTACTAAAATGATTCAAACAGGGGCTAGCCAGCATTCCTATGCCGCTTTTGACGCTACCAATAATATCAGCGTAACCAATTCCAATTTTAGCGATATGACTTGGGGGAAATTCAGTTTTAGCGCTAAGAACATTTCGTTTTCTAACGCTTCGTTCAGCGGCTTTACAAACCCTGGAGGATCAAGCGTGATCAGCGCTAACGCTTCTAATTCTTTAAGCTTTATCAATTCTCGTTTGAATGGTGGGGCGGTTTATAATTTGTGGGCTAATAGCCTTATTTTCAATAACACGCAAGCGGTTTTTAATGTTTTGTATTCTAGGGGGACAAGCAATTTTAACGCTACAACACAGCTTTTAGGCAACACGAGTTTCACGCTTAGCTCTCAAAGTTTGTTGAATTTTAATGACGATACAACCTTACAAAACAACGCTAATATCACGCTTGGTAATAAAAGTCAAGCCGCTTTTAAAAATTCTTTAACGCTTGATAATGATTCTAATTTAAGTTTAGACAATCAAAGCGTTTTGAATGCGAATGGATCAAGTGCTTTTAACAATCAAGCGAGTCTCAATATTTATAACGGGAGTCAAGCGACCTTTAACAGCCTCTTTTTTAATGGCGGGATAATCAGTCTTAACGCTAACAGCAAGCTCAACGCTTCTAGCGCTAGTTTTTCAAACAACACCACTATCAATTTAGACGATAGCGTTTTATCGGCTAGCAACACAAGCTCTTTAAACGCTAATATCAATTTTCAAGGCGCAAGCCAGGCTGATTTTGGAGGCAACACGACTATTGATACAGCAAGCTTTAATTTTGACAGCACAAGCTCATTGAGTTTTAATAACCTTACGGCTAATGGGGCGTTAAATTTTAATGGCTATGCGCCCTCTTTGACTAAGGCTTTAATGAGCGTTAGCGGGCAGTTTGTTTTAGGGGATAATGGGGATATTAATTTATCTGACATCAATATTTTTGACAACATCACAAAATCTGTAACCTACAACATCCTAAACGCTCAAAAAGGGATTACTGGCATTAGTGGGGCTAATGGCTATGAAAAAATCCTTTTTTACGGCATGAAAATCCAAAACGCTGCCTATAGCGATAGTAATAACATTCAAACTTGGTCGTTTATAAACCCTCTCAATTCTTCTCAAATCATTCAAGAGAGCATTAAAAATGGGGATTTAACCATAGAAGTTTTAAATAACCCTAACTCAACTTCTAACACTATTTTTAATATCGCTCCTGAGCTTTATAATTACCAAACTTCTAAGCAAAATCCTACCGGTTATAGTTATGATTATAGCGATAACCAAGCAGGCACTTATTACTTGACAAGCAACATTAAAGGCCTTTTCACCCCTAAAGGCTCTCAAACTCCTCAAGCCCCAGGCACTTATAGCCCGTTTAACCAGCCTTTGAATAGTTTGAATATCTACAATAAGGGTTTTTCTAGTGGAAATTTAAAAACGCTTTTAGGGATCCTTTCTCAAAATTCCGCTACCTTAAAAGAAATGATTGAATCCAATCAATTAGACAATGTCACTAACATCAATGAAGTGTTGCAACTCTTAGACAAGATTAAAATCACCCAAACGCAAAAGCAAGCGCTCCTAGAAACGATCAACCATTTGACTGACAACATCAATCAAACCTTTAATAATGGGAATCTCGTTATAGGCGCTACTCAAGATAATATTACAAACTCTACCAGCTCTATATGGTTTGGGGGCAATGGCTATAGCAGTCCTTGCGCGCTAGATAGCGCCACTTGTTCTTCTTTTAGAAACACTTACTTGGGGCAATTATTAGGCTCAACTTCCCCCTATTTAGGCTACATCAACGCTGATTTTAAAGCTAAAAGCATTTATATCACTGGAACAGTGGGAAGCGCTAACGCCTTTGAAAGCGGAGGGAGCGCGGATGTAACCTTTCAAAGCGCTAATAACTTAGTGTTAAATAATGCTAACATAGAAGCTCAAGCTACAGACAATATCTTTAATCTTTTGGGTCAAGAAGGGATTGATAAAATCTTTAATCAAGGGAATTTAGCGAATGTTCTCAGTCAAGTGGCTATGGAAAAAATCAAGCAAGCCGGCGGTTTAGGAAACTTTGTAGAAAACGCTCTAAGCCCTTTGAGTAAGGAATTGCCCGCTAGCTTGCAAAATGAAACCTTAGGCCAACTTATAGGTCAAAATAACTTAGATGATTTATTGAATAATAGTGGAGTCATGAATGCAATCCAAAATATTATCAGTAAAAAACTAAACATTTTTGGCAATTTTGTTACCCCATCCATCATAGAAAACTACCTTGCTAAGCAGTCTTTAAAAAGCATGCTAGACGATAAAGGGCTTTTGAATTTTATCGGTGGGTATATAGACGCTTCTGAATTAAGCTCTATTTTAAGCGTGGTTTTAAAAGATATTACTAACCCCCCTACAAGCCTGCAAAAAGACATCAGTGTGGTGGCGAACGACTTGTTGAACGAGTTTTTAGGGCAAGATGTCGTTAAAAAGCTAGAAAGTCAAGGCTTAGTGAGTAATATTATTAATAATATCATTTCTCAAGGCGGGTTAAGCGGCGTTTATAATCAAGGTTTAGGGAGCGTGTTGCCACCCTCTTTACAAAACGCGCTCAAAGAAAACGATTTAGGTGCTCTTTTATCGCCTAGAGGCTTGCATGATTTTTGGCAAAAAGGGTATTTTAATTTTTTAAGCAATGGCTATGTTTTTGTCAATAACAGCTCTTTTAGCAACGCTACAGGGGGCAGTTTGAATTTTGTCGCCAACAAGTCTATTATTTTTAATGGCGATAATACGATTGACTTTAGCAAGTATCAAGGCGCATTGATTTTTGCTTCTAATGGTGTTTCTAATATCAATATCACCACCCTAAACGCTACGAATGGCTTAAGCCTTAATGCGGGTTTGAATAATGTGAGCGTTCAAAAAGGGGAAATTTGCATCAATTTAGCCAATTGCCCCACAACCAAAAACAGCTCTTCTACAAACTCCAGCGTAACCCCCACCAATGAATCTTTAAGCGTGCATGCTAATAACTTCACTTTCTTAGGAGCAATCACCTCTAATGGGGCTATTGATTTGTCTCAAGTAAAGAATAATAGCGTTATAGGCACGCTCAATCTCAATGAAAATGCGACCTTACAAGCCAATAATTTAACGATCACTAACGCTTTTAACAACGCCTCTAACTCTACAGCTAACATTAATGGTAATTTCACCTTAAACCAACAAGCGACTTTAAGCACTAACGCTAGTGGCTTGAATGTCATGGGGAATTTTAACAGCTATGGCGGTTTGGTGTTTAATATCAGCCATTCAGCTAGCCATGCCATTATCAACGCTCAAGGCGCAGCGACAATTATGGCTAATAACAATAACCCCTTAATCCAGTTCAACACTTCTTCAAAAGAAGTTGGCACTTACACGCTCATTGATAGCGCTAAAGCCATTTATTATGGGTATAACGACCAAATCACAGGAGGTAGCAGCCTAGATAATTACCTTAAGCTTTATGCGCTCATTGATATTAATGGCAAGCACATGGTGATGGCTGGCAACGGCTTAACCTATAACGGGCAAGCCGTGAGCATTAAAGATGGCGGTTTAGTTGTAGGCTTTAAGGACTCTCAAAATCAATATATTTACACTTCCATTCTTTATAATAAAGTGAAAATCGCTGTTTCTAATGATCCTATCAATAACTTACAAGCCCCCACTTTAAAACAATATATCGCTCAAATTCAGGGCGTTCAAAGCGTGGATAGCATTGAACAAGCTGGAGGCAGTCAAGCGATTAATTGGCTCAATAAAATCTTTGAAACTAAAGGAAGCCCTTTATTCGCTCCCTATTATTTAGAAAGCCATTCCACAAAAGATTTAACCACGATCGCTGGAGACATTGCCAACACTTTAGAAGTCATCGCTAACCCTGATTTTAAAAATGATGCCACTAATATTTTACAGATCAACACCTACACGCAGCAAATGAGCCGTTTGGCCAAGCTCTCTGACACTTCAACTTTCGCTCGTTCTGATTTCTTGGAACGCTTAGAAGCCCTTAAAAACAAGCGATTCGCTGATGCGATCCCTAACGCTATGGATGTGATTTTAAAATACTCTCAAAGAAACAGAGTCAAAAATAATGTGTGGGCGACAGGAGTTGGAGGGGCTAGTTTCATTAATGGAGGCACTGGAACTTTATATGGTATCAATGTAGGGTATGATAGGTTTATTAAGGGCGTGATTGTGGGGGGCTATGCCGCTTATGGGTATAGCGGGTTTCATGGAAATATCACTCAATCAGGCTCTAGCAATGTCAATATAGGCGTTTATAGCCGAGCGTTTATCAAAAGAAGCGAATTAACGATGAGCTTGAATGAGACTTGGGGATACAATAAGACTTTCATCAACTCTTATGACCCCCTACTCTCAATCATCAATCAGTCTTACAAATACGACACTTGGACGACTGACGCTAAAATCAATTACGGCTATGATTTCATGTTTAAAGATAAAAGCGTTATTTTTAAACCTCAAATAGGCTTAGCTTATTATTATATTGGTTTGTCTGGTTTAAGGGGTATTATGGATGATCCTATTTACAACCAGTTCAGAGCCAATGCTGACCCTAATAAAAAATCCGTTCTAACGATTAATTTTGCCCTAGAAAGTCGGCACTACTTCAATAAAAACTCTTATTATTTTGTGATTGCGGATGTGGGCAGAGACTTATTTATCAATTCTATGGGGGATAAAATGGTGCGTTTCATTGGTAATAACACCCTAAGCTATAGAGATGGTGGTCGATACAACACTTTTGCTAGCATTATCACAGGCGGGGAGATAAGGTTATTCAAAACCTTTTATGTGAATGCCGGCATAGGGGCTAGGTTTGGGCTTGATTATAAAGATATTAATATTACCGGAAATATTGGTATGCGCTATGCTTTTTAATGGTATCATTAAACCTATTTTTAACAAGCCCAATTCATAGCAGGATAACCATGCAATTTCCAAAAGCCTTATTACATTCATCATTCTTTTTACCTTTATTTTTATCTTTTTGTATCGCTGAAGAAAATGGGGCGTATGCGAGCGTGGGGTTTGAATATTCTATCAGTCATGCTATCCAACACAATAACCCTTTTTTCAATCAAGAACGCATCCAAACCATTTCTAACGCTCAAAATAAGATCGATAAGCTCAATCAAGTTAAAAATGAAATCACCAGCATGCCTAACACCTTTGCCTATATTAACAATAATTTAAAAAACCATTCTAAATTAACCCCCACTGAAATGCAAGCTGAGAAATACTACCTCCAATCCACCTTTCAAAATATTGAAAAAATCATCACACTTAGCGGTGGCGTTGCATCTAACCCCCAATTAGTCCAAGCATTAGAAAAAATACAAGAACCCACTAATAGCCCTTTAGAATTTGAAGAAAACTTAAAAAATTTAGAAGTGCAATTCAATCAATCCCAAAACCGCATGCTTTCTTCTTTATCTTCTCAAATCGCTCAAATTTCAAATTCCCTAAACGCGCTTGATCCTAACTCTTATTCTAAAAACATTTCAAGCATGTATGGGGTGAGTTTGAGCGTAGGGTATAAGCATTTCTTTACCAAGAAAAAAAATCAAGGGTTTCGCTATTACTTGTTCTATGACTATGGCTATACTAATTTTGGTTTTGTGGGTAATGGCTTTGATGGTTTGGGCAAAATGAATAACCACCTTTATGGGCTTGGAATAGACTATCTTTATAATTTCATTGATAATGCGCAAAAACATTCTAGCGTGGGTTTTTATGCGGGCTTTGCTTTAGCGGGGAGTTCGTGGGTAGGGAGTGGTTTGAGCATGTGGGTGAGCCAAACGGATTTTATCAACAACTATTTGACCAATTATCAGGCTAAAATGCACACGAGTTTTTTCCAAATCCCTTTGAATTTTGGGGTTCGCGTGAATGTCAATAGGCATAACGGCTTTGAAATGGGCTTAAAAATCCCTTTAGCGGTCAATTCCTTTTATGAAACGCATGGCAAAGGGTTGAACACCTCTTTGTTTTTTAAACGCCTTGTCATGTTTAATGTGAGTTATGTTTATAGTTTTTAGGGGGTTAGGGGAACAGACACCTCTTAAGTGTTAGCGTATCGCAACCTTTGAATTTTAAAAACTAGATTTAGTTTTTTTGCCTCAAATGATGGACGCTCTCGCCCCCAAGACCATAATTATTGGGATCAACTTCATCTATAATGACCACAACAGAAGCCTTATTTTTGTTTAACACCTTAACCATCAACTCTGAAACCCCTTCAATCAGTTGCTGTTTTTGCTCGTTTGTTGGCCCTCCATTTTCTGGCACAAGTTTGATATTGATAAGCGACATAGTATTTCCTTAAAATTGAGATAACGCATGATAACGCTTTTATCCATAAACTTGAAACGATTTTTTAAAAAAACAATGGATAAAAACCCTTTTGATCCCTTTGGAGTTAAGTTTGATATACTAACAGAATGAATACTTATAAAAACAGCTTGAATCACTTTTTAAATTTAGTGGATTGTTTAGAAAAAATCCCCAATGTGGGTAAAAAGTCCGCCTTTAAAATAGCGTATCATTTGGGTTTAGAAAACCCCTATCTGGCGCTCAAAATCACGCATGCTTTAGAGAACGCCCTAGAAAACCTTAAAACATGCGCATCTTGTAATGCGCTCAGTGAGAGTGAGGTTTGTGAGATTTGTTCTGATGAAAGCCGACAAAATTCTCAGCTTTGCATGGTTTTACACCCAAGAGATGTGTTTATTTTAGAAGATTTAAAGGATTTTTTAGGGCGCTATTACGTGTTAAATTCCATAGAAGAAGTGGATTTTAACGCCCTAGAAAAACGCCTGATTGAAGAAAACATTAAAGAAATCATTTTTGCTTTCCCTCCCACTTTGGCTAATGATTCTTTAATGCTTTATATTGAAGATAAATTACAGCATTTCCACCTCACTTTCACTAAAATCGCTCAAGGCGTGCCTACTGGAGTGAATTTTGAAAACATTGACTCAGTTTCGCTCTCAAGGGCGTTCAATTCAAGGATCAAAGCATGAATTTAAATTTTATGCCCCTATTGCATGCTTATAACCATGCGAGCATTGATTTTCATTTCAATTCTAGTGCTAGGGATTTTTGCGTGCATGAAGTGCCTTTGTATGAATTTAGCAACACGGGCGAACATGCCGTTATTCAAGTGAGGAAAAGCGGTTTAAGCACTTTAGAAATGCTTCAGATTTTTTCTCAAATTTTAGGGGTAAAAATCGCCGAATTGGGTTATGCGGGCTTGAAAGATAAAAACGCGCTGACGACTCAATTCATCTCACTCCCTAAAAAATACGCCCCTTTATTAGAAAAAAACACGAGCAACTTTCAAGAAAGAAACCTTAAAATCCTGTCTTTGAATTACCATCATAATAAAATCAAATTAGGGCATTTAAAAGGGAATCGCTTTTTTATGCGTTTTAAAAAAATGACTCCCCTAAACGCTCAAAAAACGGAGCAGGTTTTAGAACAAATCGCGCAGTTTGGCATGCCTAATTATTTTGGATCGCAACGCTTCGGGAAGTTCAATGACAACCACCAAGAGGGTTTAAAAATCTTGCAAAATAAAACGAAATTCGCCCGTCAAAAATTAAACGCTTTTTTAATTTCAAGCTATCAAAGTTATTTGTTTAACGCGCTTTTAAGCAAACGATTAGAAATCAGCAAAATCATTAACGCTTTCAGCCTGAAAGAAAATTTGGAATTTTTTAAACAAAAAAATTTAAATATCAATTCAAACACCCTAAAAGCCCTTAAAAACCAAGCCCACCCCTTTAAAATCTTAGAAGGCGATGTGATGTGCCATTACCCTTATGGGAAGTTTTTTGAGGCTTTAGAATTAGAAAAAGAGAGCGAAAGGTTTTTGAAAAAAGAAGCTGTGCCTACGGGGTTACTAGACGGCAAAAAAGCTCTTTATGCCAAAAATTTGAGTTTAGAAATTGAAAAAGAATTCCAGCATAACCTTTTAAATAGCCATGCTAAAACGCTAGGATCCAGGCGGTTTTTTTGGGTGTTTGTAGAAAATGTAACTTCTCAATATGTGAAAGAAAAAGCGCAATTTGAATTAGGATTTTACTTGCCTAAAGGGAGTTATGCGAGCGCGTTGCTCAAAGAAATCAAGCATGAGAAAGGAGAAAATAATGGTGGATTTTGAAAAAATTATCGCGCAAAACAGGCTCAAAACGAACGCGGTTTTAGCGACTTACTGCGTGATTTTTGCTTTTATCGGGTTGTTGGTGGATGTGATTAGAATTAACGCTAATGATTTAGGAACAGCTCTTTTTAAACTCATGACTTTTCAAATTTTCCCTACGATCACCATTATCATGTTTTTAGTGGCTTTTGTCATTATTGTTGTTTGTATCCAAAATTTTAGCTCTATCATGTTAAGCGGTGATGAATACAAGCTTATTGACACAAGCAAGGTTTTAAGCTCTAAAGAAAATCAAATCCATCGCCTTTTGTTAGAGCTTTTAGAAGAGGCTAATCTTCATTTTGAGCCTAAGCTTTATATCATTAACGCCCCTTACATGAACGCTTTTGCGAGCGGGTGGAATGAATCTAATTCTCTTATCGCTCTTACAAGCGCTTTAATAGAGAAGTTGGATAGAGATGAATTAAAAGCCGTGATCGCTCATGAGCTCAGCCACATCAGGCACAATGACATCCGCTTGACCATGTGCGTGGGGATTTTAAGCAATATCATGCTGTTAGTGGCTAATTTTAGCGTGTATTTTTTCATGGGGAACCGCAAGAATAGTGGGGCAAATTTAGCCCGAATGATTTTATTACTCTTACAGATCGTTTTGCCTTTTTTAACGCTTATTTTGCAAATGTATTTGAGCCGCACACGAGAATACATGGCCGATAGCGGGGCGGCGTTTTTAATGCATGACAATAAGCCCATGATTAGAGCCTTACAAAAAATTTCTGACGATTATAAGGAAAACGATTATAAAGATATAGATAGAAATAGCACCCGATCGGCGGCTTATCTTTTTAACGCTGAAATGTTTAGCACCCACCCTAGCGTTAAAAATCGTATCCAATCCTTAAGAAAGCGTGTGATTTAAATGGAAAATTTTTTCAACCAGTTTTTTGAAAATATCGGCGAAGACAAGAATCGAGAAGGCTTGAAAGAGACGCCTAAAAGGGTTCAAGAATTATGGAAATTCTTGTATAAAGGCTATAAAGAAGATCCTAAAGTGGCTTTAAAAAGCGCGTATTTTCAAGGCGTTTGCGATGAAATGATAGTGGCTCAAAACATTGAATTTTACTCCACTTGCGAACACCATTTGCTCCCTTTTTTTGGGAATATTAGCGTGGGATATATCCCTAAGGAAAAGATTGTAGGCATTAGCGCGATCGCTAAACTCATTGAAATTTATAGCAAACGCCTACAAATCCAAGAAAGGCTGACCACTCAAATTGCAGAAACCTTTGATGAAATCATAGAGCCAAGAGGCGTGATCGTGGTTTGTGAAGCCAAGCATTTGTGCATGAGCATGCAAGGGGTGCAAAAGCAAAATGCGATCATTAAAACAAGCGTTCTAAGAGGCCTCTTTAAAAAAGACCCTAAAACCAGAGCTGAATTTATGCAACTCTTAAAATCTTAGGTTATAATTCTAAGCATGAGTAGCCCTAATTTATCCTTTTATTATAATGAGTGCGAGCGTTTTGAAAGCTTTTTAAACCACCATCATTTACACCTTGAAAGCTTCCACCCTTATTTGGAAAAAGCCTTTTTTGAAATGGTGCTTAATGGGGGTAAAAGGTTCCGCCCTAAGCTTTTTTTAGCCGTGCTTTGCGCGTTAGTGGGTCAAAAAGATTATTCTAACCAACAAACAGAATATTTTAAAATCGCTTTAAGCATTGAATGCTTGCACACTTATTCGCTCATCCATGACGATTTGCCATGCATGGATAACGCCGCTTTAAGGAGAAACCACCCCACTTTACACGCTAAATACGATGAAACCACAGCCGTTTTAATCGGCGATGCGCTCAACACTTATTCTTTTGAATTGCTTTCAAACGCTTTACTAGAAAGCCACATCATTGTGGAATTGGTCAAAATTTTAAGCGCTAATGGGGGGATTAAAGGCATGATCTTAGGGCAGGCCTTGGATTGCTATTTTGAAAACACGCCCTTAAATTTAGAACAGCTCACTTTCTTACACGAGCATAAAACCGCTAAATTGATTAGTGCAAGTCTGATTATGGGGCTTGTTGCGAGCGGTATTAAAGATGAAGAGCTTTTTAAATGGCTTCAGGCTTTTGGGTTAAAAATGGGTCTTTGCTTTCAAGTGCTAGATGATATTATAGATGTTACGCAAGATGAAAAAGAAAGCGGTAAAACCACTCATTTAGACAGCGCTAAAAACAGCTTTGTGAATTTATTGGGGCTAGAGAAAGCAAGCGGTTACGCTCAAACTTTAAAAACAGAAGTTTTAGATGATTTAAACCTACTAAAACCCGCTTATCCTTTATTGCAAGAAAATTTAAACGCATTATTGAACACCCTATTTAAAGGCAAGACATGAAAAAAATTTTACTCACCAACGATGATGGCTACCATGCAAAAGGCATTAAAGCTTTAGAACAAGCTTTAGAAGAAATGGCAGAAATTTATGTGGTCGCCCCAAAACATGAAAAAAGCGCATGCTCGCAATGCATCACGATCACCGCGCCTTTGAGAGCGGAGAAAATTAAGGGTAAAGAAGGCCGGCATTATAGGATTGATGATGGCACGCCAAGCGATTGCGTGTATCTGGCGATCAATGAGCTTTTTAAACATGTTTGTTTTGATTTAGTGATTTCAGGGATCAATCTTGGATCTAACATGGGCGAAGACACGATTTATTCTGGAACGGTGGCCGGAGCGATTGAAGGCACGATTCAGGGCGTGCCTTCCATTGCGATTTCTCAAATCCTTTCTCCTAAAAATAAAAACACTCCCCTGAGTTTTGATCTGGCTCAAAAGATCATCCAGGATTTGGTCCAAAACATTTTCACCAAAGGCTACCCTTTAAAAGGGCGCAAACTCTTGAACGTGAATGTCCCTAATTGCTCCTTACAAGAATATAAGGGCGAATGCATCACCCCTAAGGGCTATAGGCTGTATAAAAAAGAAGTACATAAGCGCACAGACCCCAAGAATGAAAGCTATTTTTGGCTAGGGCTACACCCTTTAGAATGGCAAAAGCGCGAAAATGAAGACAGACTCTCTGATTTTGACGCTATTGCTTCAAACCATGCCTCTATCACGCCTTTAAATTTAGATTTAACCAGTTATGATGATCTAAAAAGCTTGGAATCTTGGCATGAGGGAATGTTAAAGTGATTAAAAAGCACCGCTTGGCTTTTTTAGGGCTAATTGTTGGGGTGTTTTTTTTCTTTAATGCATGCCAGCACCGCTTGCACATGGGGTATTATTCAGAAGTTACAGGGGATTATTTGTTCAACTATAATTCCACTATCGTGGTGGCTTATGACAGAAGCGATGCGATGACTTCTTATTATATCAATGTGATCGTTTATGAATTGCAAAAATTAGGCTTTTACAATGTCTTCACGCAAGCGGAATTCCCATTAGATAAAGCCAAAAATGTGATCTATGCGCGCATTGTCCGTAATATCTCGGCTGTGCCATTCTACCAATACAATTACCAACTGATTGATCAGGTCAATAAGCCTTGTTATTTTCTTGGGGGGCAATTTTATTGCTCTCAAACCCCTACGGATTACTACGCTATCAATGGCTTTAGCGAGCAAATTTTAATGAGCGCTAATTCGCATTTTATTTTAGATTGGTATGATGTGGTGCTGCAAAAACGGGTTTTATATGTGGATGGGAGCGTGAATGGGAGAACTTGTGGCTATCAAATGCTTTATAGGGATTTGATTAAAAGCACGATCAAACGCATTGATTTTAACCGCCCTGAACGCTACTACTATAATTTAAGACTGCCCCTTTATCAGCCATGTTATAGGGAGTGAGCGATGGTTATCAGGCGGTTGTATAAATTTTGTGCTAGCCATGTGGTGCGTAATTGCTCTTCTGTAAAATGTGCTCAAAATATCCATGGGCATAATTATGAAGTGGAAGTCTTTATTGAAACCAACCGATTAGATCATGCGAACATGGCCTTAGATTTTGGGCTGATGCAGCAAGAAATGCAAACCTTTATAGACTCCTTTGATCATGCCCATCATTTTTGGGATAAAGAAAGCGTTGAGTTCCAGCGTTTTATAGAAAATCATTGCGTGCGTTATGTGAAATGCTCGTTTAATTTGAGCGCGGAGAGTTACGCTCTCATGTTTTTATACTACTTGACAAGGATTTTACAAAAAAGCGTTTTTTCTAATAATGAAGGGGAGTTAAAAGTCTCTAGCGTGCGCGTGCATGAGACTAAAAACGGCTACGCTGAAAGCTTTTTAAACGATTTAGAAAACCCTCATTTTAAATCTTTAGTGCATCCAAATTGCGTCTCTTTCTCGCAAGGCATTCAAAGTTTGTGGCATGATAAGGACTTTTTCCATAAAATCATTAGCGATGAAAAACAATGCTTTTTTCACACTAAGCCCTTACACCAGATCCCATGAAACTCCCGGTCGTTGAGAGCTTTTTTTCCTTACAAGGTGAAGGAAAAAGGATAGGCAAGCCCAGTCTTTTTTTGCGCTTAGGGGGGTGTAACCTTTCATGCAAGGGCTTTAATTGTAAAACCCCATTCAATGATGAAATCCTAACAGGTTGCGATAGTTTGTATGCGGTGCATCCTAAATTCAAAACATCTTGGGATTATTACAATGAGCCTAAGCCCTTGATTGAACGATTAGTTAATTTAGCCCCTAGTTATAAACATTTTGATTTCATTCTCACAGGCGGGGAGCCAAGTTTGTATTTTAATAACCCTATTTTATTGAGCGTTTTAGAGCATTTTTATCGCAAAAAAATCCCTTTATTTGTAGAGAGTAATGGCTCTGTTTTTTTTGAATTTAGCCCTATTTTAAAAGAATTGCATTTCACTCTAAGCGTCAAACTTTCTTTTTCTTTAGAGGAAGAAAGCAAGCGGATCAACCTCAAAGCCTTACAAAATATCTTAAATAACGCTAAAAGCACGCATTTTAAATTTGTATTGGAGAGTCAAAACGCCGCCCAATCTATTACAGAAATTCAAAGCCTTTTGAAACAACTCTCCTTAAAAAATAATGAAATCTTTTTAATGCCCTTAGGCACAAATAACAACGAGCTAGACAAAAACCTCAAAACCCTAGCCCCCCTAGCCATAGAGCATGGTTTCAGGCTGAGCGATAGGCTCCATATCCGCTTGTGGGACAATCAAAAAGGGTTTTAGGAAGTTAGGAAGTCATGACCATCAAAGCTTTTTCGCCCAAATACCCCACTGAATTAGAAGAGTTTTACGCTGAGCGCATCGCTGATAACCCTTTAGGGTTTATCCAACGCCTGGATCTTTTGCCTAGCATTAGCGGGTTCGTTCAAAAATTGCGCGGGCATGGCGGGGAATTTTTTGAAATGAGAGAGGATAAAAAGCTCATTGGGATCTGCGGGCTTAATCCTATCAATCAAACAGAAGCCGAGCTGTGTAAATTCCACATAAATAGTGCTTATCAATCTCAAGGGTTGGGTCAAAAACTCTATGAGAGCGTGGAGCGATACGCTTTCATTAAAGGCTATACTAAAATCTCTCTGCATGTGAGCAAAAGCCAAATCAAGGCATGCAACCTCTATCAAAAGCTGGGTTTTAGGCGCATTAAAGAAGAGGATTGCGTGGTTGAGTTGGGCGGAGAGACTTTGATTTTTTCCACTCTTTTTATGGAAAAGATTCTGTCTTAATTAGCGCATCAATTTGACACACGCCCAAGCGACAGTTCAGATTATCAAACTTTCATTAACACAACCTAATTCATGCTAAATTAGCCCCAAAACAAACGCTTGTTTTTAAAATTTTGTTTCCATATGAAATTTTAATCCCTTGTAAAAACTTTAAATTCCAAAAAACAAACAAGCAATCCCCTTAAATTGTATAATAAAGACACTATAAACTAAAAAGAGATAACCATGAGAAAACTATTCATCCCACTTTTATTATTCAGCGCTTTAGAAGCGAATGAGAAAAATGGCTTTTTCATAGAAGCCGGGTTTGAAACCGGGCTGTTAGAAGGCGTGCAAACGCAAGAAAAAAGACACACCACAACTCAAACGACCACAAAAACCACCACGAACAATTACAATTATTTACCACTAAACTCCATTTTACAAAGAGCAACTAATCTGTTTAAGGATGCGGATATATCCAAGTTATCGTTTTCCTCTTTAAGCCCTGTTAGGGCGAGTTTAGATTTGAGTGGTCATTTAACGATAGAAAACTTTTTGCCTTATAATTTAAATAATGTTAAGCTTAGTTTTACAGACGCTCAAGGCAATGTGATCGATTTAGGCGTGATAGAGACTATCCCTAAGCAATCTAAAATCGTTTTATCTTACCAACAATTCAGTGAAACCAAACAGGTTTTTGATAATATTATGGAGGAGCAGAAGAAGTACTATGAAAAAGAAGCTAAACGCAGGAAAAATAAAACAACTAGCAGTGTTAGTGAAACCAAGCGTGAACCTAGCTTCACTTTCCCCACTTTCGAAGTCTTGAGCACGCCACATTCTGATCCTAACACGCAAAGGGTGTTTGAAACGCTCAGTAAAATCAACACTAATTTGGTCATGAAATACAGCGATACAAATAATTTTGAAAGTGCCAAAGATAAGACGGAAAAATTCACCGCTAAAACCGCCGAAGAATTCACTAATTTAATGTTGAACATGATCGCTGTCTTAGACTCTCAGTCTTGGGGCGATGCGATTTTAAACGCTCCTTTTGAATTCACTAATAAAGGCGGAGGGGAATGCGATACGAGCAAAGAGAATGAATGCGTAAATCCCGGGACAAACGGGCGTGTTGATTCTAAAGTTGATCAACAATATGTGCTAGACAAGCAAAGCATCGTCAATAATTTCAGAGGCAAAACGGATCTTGATGTGAGTCTTTTGAATGGAGCTGGGGTTGATGGGCTAGGTTCTAATACTACTCCCACAGATAATGATGATGGCAAGAATTACGGTCAATTAGCCGTAGTCGCTTCGGCTCTAAACCCCCAAAAACTCTTTGGCGACAACCTTAAGACTATCAATTTAGAGAATTTAAGAGCCATCTTGCATGAATTCAGCCATACTAAAGGCTATACCCATAACGGGAACATGACTTATCAAAGAGTGCCGGTAACGAAAGATGGTCAAGTGGAAAAGGATAATAATGGTAAGCCAAAAGATTCTGATGGCCTCTCCTATAATGTGTGTTCGCTTTATGGGGGATCCAATCAGCCCGCTTTCCCTAGCAACTACCCTAATTCCATCTATCACAATTGCGCGGATGTCCCGGCTGGCTTTTTAGGGGTAACAGCAGCGGTTTGGCAGCAGCTCATCAATCAAAACGCTTTACCCATCAATTTCGCAAATCTCAATAGCCAAACAAACTACAACCTAAACGCTAGTTTAAACACGCAAGATATGGCTAATTCTGTGATTGGCACCATTCAAAAAACCCTGACAACCACTTCCACGACAACAACGACTTCTTATCACCATTCAAAGAGTTCGCAACGCTTCAGATCCCCTTTATTGGGCGTTAATGTGAAAATAGGCTATCAAAACTACTTTAATGATTTCATAGGGTTGGCTTATTATGGCATCATCAAATATAATTACGCTAAAGCCGCTAACCAAAAAGTCCAGCAACTAAGCTATGGTGGGGGGATAGATTTGTTATTGGATTTCATCACCACTTACTCTAATAAAAATAGCCCTATAGATATTCAAACGAAAAGAAACTTTTCTTCATCTTTTGGTATCTTTGGGGGGTTAAGGGGCTTGTATAACAGCTATTATGTGTTAAACAAAGTCAAAGGAAGCGGCAATTTAGATGTGGCTACTGGGTTGAACTACCGCTATAAGCATTCTAAATATTCTGTAGGCATTAGCATTCCTTTAATCCAAAGAAAAGCCAGCGTCGTTTCTAGCGGTGGCGATTATACGAACTCTTTTGTTTTCAATGAAGGGGCTAGCCATTTTAAGGTGTTTTTTAATTACGGGTGGGTGTTTTGAGCGTGAAATGAATTGATAGAAATATTCTTTTTTTAAATAAAAACCTTATTTTTGTCTTTTTTTCGTATAATAAGATTTAAGTTAGTGTTGATAGTGGTGCGTTAAGGTTTTTCAATCTTGCGCGATCAAACCAATATTTCTTAATAAGATCATAGCTTTAATATTCAAAATAGTATAAAAAGGAAAGTTATGTATGCGGCTCATCCTATTAAACCCCTAAAAGCCCCTAAACTCAAAACTAAATTTTTGAGACGTGTGTTTGTGGGCGCGTCTATTAGGCGCTGGAATGACCAAGCATGCCCTTTGGAATTTGTGGAATTAGACAAGCAAGCCCATAAAGCGATGATTGCGTATTTGCTTGCTAAAGATTTAAAAGATAGGGGTAATGACTTAGATTTAGATCTTTTAATCAAGTATTTTTGCTTTGAATTTTTGGAGCGCTTGGTTTTAACCGATATTAAACCCCCTATTTTTTACGCCCTCCAACAAACACACAGCCAGGAATTAGCCTCCTATGTCGTGCAAAGTTTGCAAGATGAGATCAGCACGTATTTTTCTTTAGAGGAATTAAAAGAGTATTTAAGCCACAGGCCCCAAATTTTAGAAACTCAAATTTTAGAGAATGCGCATTTTTATGCGTCTAAGTGGGAGTTTGATATTATTTATCATTTTAACCCCAACATGTATGGCGTGAAAGAAATTAAAGATAAAATTGACAAGCAACTCCACAATAACGAGCATTTGTTTGAAGGGCTTTTTGGGGAAAAAGAAGATCTGAAAAAATTGGTGAGCATGTTTGGGCAGTTGCGTTTCCAAAAGCGCTGGAGCCAGACCCCAAGAGTGCCGCAAACCAGTGTCTTAGGGCATACCTTATGCGTGGCGGTTATGGGGTATTTGTTGAGCTTTGATTTAAAAGCTTGTAAAAGCATGCGGATCAATCATTTTTTGGGCGGGCTTTTCCATGATTTACCCGAGATTTTGACCCGAGACATTATCACGCCCATCAAACAAAGCGTTGCGGGGCTTGATAACTGCATTAAAGAGATTGAAAAAAAGGAAATGCAAAACAAAGTCTATTCCTTTGTCTCTTTGGGCGTTCAAGAAGATTTGAAATATTTCACCGAAAACGAGTTTAAAAACCGCTACAAAGACAAGTCCCACAAAATCATTTTCACTAAAGACGCTGAAGAATTGTTCACGCTTTATAACAGCGATGAATATCTTGGGGTTTGCGGGGAGCTTTTGAAGGTGTGCGATCATTTGAGCGCGTTTTTAGAAGCTCAAATCTCTCTTTCTCATGGGATTTCTAGTAACGATTTGATTAAAGGAGCTCAAAACCTTTTAGAATTGCGATCCCAAACAGAACTGCTTGATTTGGATTTAGGGAAGTTGTTTAGAGATTTTAAGTGATTTATAGATCTATTTAATAACGTATTGGTTATAAAATTTAAAAAATGCAAAAAAAGTATTTTAATTTTATCATTGACGCTCAATGAGAGCAAAATCGTTTGATTGGTTCTTTTCAAGCGCGCATCAAATAGAGCTTTTTCCTTTCGCTTGAAGAAGCAATATTGAGCAGTTGGCGGTATTTGGTGATCGTTCTTCTTACCATTTTCAAATGGAATTTTTCTTCAATGAGTTCTAAAATCTTAGCGTCGCTCAAAGGCTCTTTTTTGTCTTCATTCTTAATCAATTCTAAAAGATAGTCTTTAATCACAGCGTTTGAAGTCTCGCTATTGTCTAAGGCGGTGCTAAAGAAATGTTTAATGGGGAAAACCCCCCTTTCGCATGCCAAATATTTATTAGAAATGGCCCTTGAAATCGTGCTTACAGAGTGGTTAAACTCATTGGCTAAATCCAATAATTTTAAAGGACGCAATTTTTTACCCTTAAAAAAATCGTATTGATACTCTAAAAGCATGAGACCGATTTTATAAATCGTGGCTTTTCTCAAATTTAGAGCATCAATCAAATCTTTGCCCTCTTTTAATTTTTCTTTTAAATAGCCGCTATCCTTAAAGCGATTTTCTTCTAAACTGATCGTCGGGTAGCTCTCATCATTCAAACGCACGATGATTTCATCATCCACTTCTACAATAAAAAGTTCAGGAATGACTTCTATTTCCTTTTCTAAAAACTCAATGGCTGGGGGGTTTTTAAAGGATTTTAAAATCTTTAAAGCCTTTTCATAATAAAAATCTTTAGAAAATTCATGGTGTTTTTCTAAATTTAAAATGATTTTTCGTGCTTCTTCATAAAGCTCGTTATCGTCTAATTCCCTACTCTCTAACTGGAATAAAAAGCTCTCTTTCACGTCTTTAGCGCCAATGCCAGCGGGATTAAGGTAACTAAAACGCTGGCGCACTTTTTCATAAACTTCGCTCTCTACCCCTAAAATTTTAGACCTTTCTTCAATGTTTTCTTCAAAATACCCTTCACTATTTAACCCGCTGATAATATCCATAGCGATTTTTTGAGAGGTTTCAGTAGGAAAGAGGGGGGGAATGATTTGAGATTCTAAAGTTTCAAAAAGGCTTTTAGATGCGATTGCGGAATTTTCTAAATGATCGCTGCTCTTTTTAGCGCTAAAACGATCGCTAAAATTTTTGATGCGTTTGTTTTCAATTTTGATTAAGGGGTTATCTAGGGCGTTTTGTTTCAACACCTTTTCTAAATCTTCAAGCTCGCTTTGTAAAATGGGGAGCCACCCTTTTAAGGTAGCGTTTAATTTGTTTTTAGGGCTAAGGTTTGCGCGTAAGATCGCCATATTCACACCTTAAAATTTTCCCCTAAATAATACTTACGCACCAAAGCGTTTTCATAAATTTCATTAGCGTTCCCGCTCGCTAAAAGCGTGCCGCTTTTAATCACATACGCCCTGTGGCACACGCTCAAAGTCTCTCGCACATTGTGATCAGTGATCAACACGCCAATGTTTAATCCAATCAAGCTTTCAATGATTTTTTGAATGTCAATCACCGCAATCGGATCCACGCCCGCAAAAGGCTCATCTAATAGCACGAATTTAGGATTTTTCATTAAAGCCCTAGCGATTTCTACGCGCCTTCTTTCTCCCCCACTCAAGCTCATGCCCTTGCGCTCTCTTATGGCTTGGATATTAAAAGCGTCTAGCAAGCTTTCCATTTTTTCTTCGCTCTCTTTAGAGTTTTTAAAAGTGCTCTCCCCTGCTAGGGCTAGATTTTCTTCCACGCTCAATTCTTTAAAAATGCTGGATTCTTGGGGCAAGTAGCCTATGCCTAAGTTAGAACGCTTGTGTAAAGGGTATTTAGCCAAATCCACATCGTTTAAATAAACGCTCCCCCCACTAGGCTCTAAAAGCCCGCATATCATATAAAAGGTGGTGGTTTTACCCGCCCCATTAGGCCCTAAAAGCCCCACCACTTCGCCGCTTTTCACTTCTAAAGAAACATCTGAAACGATTTTGGTTTTTTTAATCTGTTTGTTTAAATGCTCTGCTTTTAAAATATCCATTCAAGCGACCCTTTAAGCGATCTTTATTGTATAAAAACGGCTGGTTAATTCGGTTTTAATTTCCACAACCTTAATAGCTAAATCGTATTTTTTTAAAATTTTTTCTAATTTTTCATCGCCCCATTCCACAAAATGAATCCCCTTTTCTAACAAACACTCTAACATGCCAAGCTCCAAGCAAGCCTCTAAATCGCGCATGTAAAAATCATAATGGAACACGCTCTCGCTATAAGCATGCATCAAGCTAAAGGTGGGCGAAGTCGCTTGAATGTCTAAACCCAAGTGTTTCAAGCACGCTTGAACTAAAGTCGTTTTACCGCTCCCCACAACGCCTTTTAAAAGCACCACCCCCTTAAAATCATCTTTTAAAATTGCAGCCGCCACTTTGTCCAACTCATCTAAATTCGCTCTCATAACAATTCCACGCTTTTGATTTCAAACTCACTCTTAATCTCTTCAATGAGGTTAGAATGGTTAGCCATAAATTCTTGCAAGGCTGTAGGGGCTTGTTTTGGTTGGGCTTCTTGAACCTCTTTAGTGTCGTTTTCTTGAATCTCTTTTTTTTGAATCTCTTTTTTAACCGCTTCTTTAGTTTCTTTTTCTTTCATTTCAGCCGTCGTTTCGGTGGTTGGTTGGGGTAAGATTTTTTCCCTTAAAGAAGAGATTTTAAAATCTTTAATCTCTTTAGTTTCTTCTCTAGCGCTTTTATTTTCTGAATGATTTTTTAAAGCGATTTTGATATTTTCACCCTTGCCAAAAACGCTATCAACGATACCTTTCACGATTTTAAATCGTTCTCTTAAAAGCTCCTTATCCTTATCAGTGGCTAAAGACTCCCAAGTCAAGGTTTTAGTCTGGCTGTCAAAATCAATGAAACGGATATTTTTTTCAAACACCGCCCCCAATTCGTAATTGCGCTCATAAACCAATGTTTGAACTTGTTTGAAAAGGTTGTGAAAAATGCGATCTTTAGCTGAAAGCATGGGAGTTTGCGGGGTTTCTGCGTTCTCTTTTTTTTCTGGCTTTTCTCTTTTCTCTGCACTTTTGGGTTCTTGTTTGGGAGCGTTAGCGTTTTGATTTAAGGGCTGAAAAGCGCTTTCTTTGGTTTGCTCTAATTCCAAAATCGCATCGTCTAGGGCTTTGAGTTTCAAAGCTTCTTTGAATTTCATTTTCAATAACAACAGCACAAAACTAGCATTTGCCCCTTCTTTTAAAAGGCTCAAACTACTCATAATGATTTTAAAAAAGCGCTCTATCAAAAGAATGGAATAAGTATCAGGGCTTAATAATTTCGCTTTCAAAAAAAGCATCATTTCTTCTAAAACGCTCTCGGTTTCATAATTTTCTAAAATGGCATAACGCTCTTGCAATCGCGCTTCATCTTGGTTGATTAGGCTTTGAAAAAAATCTTCTAAAACGCTCCGATCAATCGCTCCTAACATTGCAGCCACTTTGCTTTCTGTGATAGCGTTATCACAATAATTGATGGCTTGCTCTAAAAGAGTGATCGTATCCCTCAAGCTCCCTTGCCCGCTGTGGGCCAGTTTTTCTAACGCGCTTGTTTCATAGCTCACCTGTTCTTTTTCTAAAATGGTTTTTAAATGAGAAATAACGGAATTTTCAGGGATTTTTTTAAACCTGAAATGTTGGGTGCGGCTGAGTATGGTAGCGGGCAATTTCAAGGCGTCCGTTGTCGCTAAAAGGAATTTCACATGGCTAGGAGGCTCTTCTAAAGTCTTTAAAAGCGCGTTAAACGCTTCGGTGGTGAACATATGCACTTCATCAATGATAAAGATTTTATAGCGCCCAAAGCTTGGTTTGTAGCGCGTTTGCTCTATGAGGTTACGGACATCATCAATCCCCCTATTAGACGCTCCGTCCATTTCTATAATATCTATATGGTGGTTGTTTAAAGCACTCTGGCACTGGATGCAAGTATCGCAAGGCACGGCTTTTGGCCCCTCTTCACACATTAAAGCCCTAGCAAAAATCCTAGAAGAGCTGGTTTTACCCGAACCTCTTAACCCGCTGAATAAATAAGCGTTAGCCAAACGCTGGTTATTTAGGGCTAAAGAAAGCGTTTTAGCCACGCTCTCTTGACCGACTAGCTCGCTAAAATGTTTGGGTCGGTATTTTAACGCTAAAACTTGCATACTGATTGTAATCCTTAAAACTCATTTAGGAGTATTGTAATGCAAAATGACTTAAAACTAGCCCCTTTTTAGGTTTTACTCAACAGCGCTAAAAAATCCCTAAATAAAGTAACGCTGAGCGTTCCCATGATAGCGGTTACAAAGAGATTCACCCCCATAAAAATTTTTTGGTTGTTTAAAAGTTTAGAGCCATAGCGTAAAGATAGGGTGCATAACAATAAAAGCCAAGAAAGAGCCGCCGATAAAGTGCCGGCTAAAAAGACAAATTTTTGCACTAAATCAAAAGACAAAGCGCTCGCGCCAATCAAAAACACCATTTCCAAATACACTTGAGGGTTGAGTAAGGTAACGCCTAAAGTGAATAATAAGGTCTTTTTTAAGGATAATTTTTTAGGGGTTTGGACTTGCTTTTTTTTAAAGGTTTGAAAAAGGGTTTTTAAAGCTAAAAAAGCGTAAAATCCGGTAAAAACTGCCCCAAATAAATTCAAAAACAAACTCAAATAAAGATTTTTAGCAAAATAAGCCCCCACGCCAAACACGCCCATGCTCATTAACACAATATCGCACATAAAACACAGAGCGCAAATCAAAAACACATAATTCCTAGCCATCCCTCGCTCTATAATAAATAAGGATTGCGCCCCCACCGCCGCGCACAAAGAAATCGCTAAACCAAAACCTTCTATAAAAACCACAAACATCTTGCTTAAATCCTTTCACTCAAAATAAGCCAAAACCATCAGCACTGCCATTAAAAATTCAAAAACGATATTTTAAAATTTTAGGGTTTAAAATGACCTTTATAAATAAAAGTTAAATGACGCAATGGCTTGCGCGAAATTTAAAAACCCCATTTTTTAGCACTCTTAGTGGCGTTTGAGAATAAGTTAAAAATAACATGGTAAAATGCCAAAATTTGCTGTTGTTATGCGGCAAAAATTTGGACAACAAGGAATTGGGAATGAGAAGGAGTTTGGCTTTTTGCCTGATGGTTGCACTTGGATTACAGGTTTTAGGCGCTAGGGATTTTTCGCAACTCAAAAACGAGGAACTTTTAAAATTAGCAGGCACTCTGCCTTCTAATGAAGCGATTGATTATCGCATGGAAGTGTCTAAACGCCTTAAAGCTTTAAACGCTGAGGACACTAAGAAATTCCGTGCGAATTTCAGCCGGATCGCTAGGAAGAATCTTTCCAAAATGAGTGAAGAGGATTTCAAAAAAATGCGTGAAGAGGTGCGTAAAGAATTAGAAGAAAAAACCAAAGGTTTGAGCGATGAAGAAATCAAGGCAAAAGGGCTTAATGTGAGCGTTTGCAGCGGCGATACGAGAAAAGTTTGGTGTAGGGCTGTTAAGAAAAAAGACGAACATTGCTCTCCTAAGTGAGATAAAATTTAATTTAAAAGGATAAAACATGAAAAAAGCGTTGAAAATACTTTCTGTTAGCGCGTTGCTATTTGTGGCTTTAAACGCCAAGGATTTCAGCAAAACAAGCGATGAAGATTTGGCTAAAATGGCTGGTATTGTCGCTCCGCAGGATATTGTGGATTATAAAAAAGAGTTGAGAATGCGCATGAAAAAAATGCCTGAAGACAAAAGAGAAGCGTTCCATAAGCAGTTGCATGAATACGCGGTTAAAAACACAGACAACATGACCGTGGCGGATTTTGAAGCGCACCAAAAAGCCGTTAAAGAAGCGCTTAAAAAAAGCAACATGAAGGACATGGATGATGATGATTTGGGGTTGAGATCATGCAAGCATGGGAAAATGCACAAACACCACAAACACCACAAACACGATGGTCAAAATAAAGCAAAAGGGCATGGTAAAGAACAAGGCAAAAAAGATCACGATCATGATGATCATGGCGAAAATGAGAAATAAAGCTTAAACCACACCCCTTTTTCTATCAAAGCTTCAAACCCTTTAAGCAGAAATCCTAAACGCTTTGAGCGTTTGGGATAAATGCGTTCTGTTAAGCGTTATCAAAATTCTATTCTCATTAAGTATTGCTTATAAAATTCAAAAGATGATTTTATCGTTACAAAAATCAACACTCCAAAGATAAATAAGTTAAAATACCCCAAAATCCTTTTTTTTTTTTTTGAAATCCAATAAGTCTATGGTAAAATTAAATAAATTGTAAATCTATTACTATTTAGAATATTTTTGCAACAAAAAATTACTTTAAGGAACACTTTTATGAAAAAGACAATTTTACTCTCTCTCTCTCTCTCTCGCTTCATCGCTTTTAAACGCTGAAGACAACGGCTTTTTTGTGAGCGCGGGCTATCAAATCGGCGAAGCGGTGCAAATGGTCAAAAACACCGGTGAATTGAAAAACTTGAACGACAAATACGAGCAATTAAACCAGTATTTAAATCAAGTGGCTTCGTTGAAGCAAAGCATTCAAAACGCCAACAACATTGAGCTGGTCAATAGCTCTTTAAACTATTTAAAAAGCTTTACCAACAACAACTATAACAGCACCACCCAATCGCCCATCTTCAACGCCGTGCAAGCCGTTATCACTTCGGTATTGGGTTTTTGGAGTCTTTATGCGGGGAACTACTTCACTTTTTTTGTGGGTAATAAGGATACTAAACAACCCGCTAGTGTCTATGGTAACCCTCCTTTTAAAACGATTGTAAGCAACTGCTCAGGAATTGAAAACTGCGCTATGAATCAAGACACTTACGACAAGATGAAAAAACTTGCTGAAGAACTCCAAGCAGCTCAACAAAACTCTGCCACTAAAGTGAACAATCTTTGCGCTTTATCCGGATGCAATGCAACAGAAGGCCAAAGCCCAAACTCAACCGTAAGCAACGCTCTTAATTTGGCGCAACAGCTTATGGATTTAATCGCAAACACTAAGACTGCTATGATGTGGAAAAATATCGTCATCAGTGGTGTTTCAAATGTGTCTGGTGGTGGTATCACATCCACTAATTACCCAACGCACTATGCGGTGTTTAACAACATTAAGGCGATGATACCTATCTTGCAACAAGCGGTTACGCTTTCTCAAAGTAACCACACTCTATCCGCTAAGTTGCAAGCTCAAGCTACAGGATCTCAAACAAACCCTAATTTCGCTAAAGACATCTACACTTTCGCTCAAAACCAAAAGCAAGTCATCTCTTACGCCAAAGATATTTTCAACCTCTTTAATACTATCCCTGCAGATCAGTTTAAGTATTTGGAGAAAGCTTATTTGAAAATACCCAATGCGGGTCAAACTCCTACTAACCCTTACAGACAAGAGGTGAATTTAAACCAAGAAATTCAAACGATTAAAAACAATGTGAGTTATTATGGTAATCGGGTGGATGCGGCTTTAAGCGTGGCTAAAGATGTTTATAACCTAAAATCCAATCAAACAGAGATTGTAACCGCTTATAACGACGCTAAGAATTTGAGCGAAGAGATTTCTAAACTCCCACACAATCAAGTCAATACAAAAGACATTGTCACACTATCTTATGATAAAAACGCTCCAGCAGCGGGCCAATACAACTACCAAATCAACCAAGAGCAAGCGTCCAATCTTTCTCAAGCTTTAGCAGCGATGAGCAACAACCCCTTTAAAAATATAGGAATGATTAGCTCTCAAAACAATAACGGCGCGTTAAACGGGCTTGGCGTGCAAGTGGGCTATAAGCAATTCTTTGGCGAAAGCAAAAGATGGGGATTAAGGTATTATGGCTTCTTTGATTACAACCACGGCTATATCAAATCAAGCTTTTTTAATTCGTCTTCTGATATATGGACTTATGGCGGTGGGAGCGATTTGTTAGTGAATATCATCAACGATAGCATCACAAGAAAGAACAACAAGCTCTCCGTGGGTCTTTTTGGTGGTATCCAACTGGCAGGGACTACATGGCTTAATTCTCAGTATGTGAATTTAACCGCGTTAAATAATCCTTACAGCGCAAAAGTCAATGCTTCCAATTTCCAATTTTTGTTCAATCTCGGTTTGAGGACGAATCTCGCTACAGCTAAGAAAAAAGACAGCGAACATTCCGCGCAACATGGCTTGGAGTTGGGCATTAAAATCCCTACCATTAACACGAATTACTATTCTTTTCTAGGCGCTCAATTGCAATACAGGAGACTCTATAGCGTGTATCTCAATTATGTGTTCGCTTACTAAAAGCTCTCTTTTTTAAAATAGGGGGAGCTTCATCAAATCTATTTTGATAGTTATCAATATTTGATGAAAATAAAGTCAAAAACAAAATAAACCAAATTACCCAATTATCTTTGATAATTGGGTAATTTAAGAAAATCGTTCAATACTCTTCAAACATTTCTTGGATTTTTGCTTTATCGTTCGTTTTGGTTAAAGCGAGTTGTAAAAGCACCCTAGCTTTTTGGGGGTTTAAATTGTCGCTTGTGATAAAGCCATAAGCTTTGTCATCAATCTCGCCTGAAGTGATTTCACCGCTGCCTACCCTGCTAGAACGAACGATTAAAACCCCCATTTTGCTCGCTTCTTGCATCGCTTTTAAAAATTCCGCGCTCACATTCCCATTACCCACCCCAGCTATCACAACGCCTTTTGCATGCGAGTTTAGGCTCGCTTGGAATAAATCAGGGGTCATGCCGGCATGCGTGTAAATAATATCCACTTTAGGCAGGGGGGTTTTGAGTTGTGAAAGGGAAAATTCGCTCTTCATGGTGTGTTTTCTCAAAGGCTGCATGTAGTAGCGTGTTTTGCCATAATACACGCTCCCTATCGCACCGCTATTTAGGGCTTTAAAGGTGGAAGTGTGGGTGGTGTGCGTTTTAGCCACTTCTCTAGCGCTAAAAATATTATCGTCCATCACCACCAGCACGCCTTTATTTGCGCTTTTTTCATTGGCCGCTACGCTCAGCGCATTATACAAATTCAAAGCCCCATCCGCGCTCAAAGAAGCAGCATTACGCATCGCTCCCACTAGCACGACCGGTTTTGTGGAGTGTAAAACTAAATTTAAAAAATACGCGCTCTCTTCTAAAGTGTCCGTGCCATGCGTGATGACCACGCCTTGAATACGGCTATCGTCTAGCAATTCTTGGGCGCGTTTAGCGAGCTTGAACCATACCTCTTCATTCATGTCTTGTGAGCCAATGTTAGAAATTTGCTCCCCTTGAATGCGAGCGAGTTTGTTAAGACTAGGGATAGCCTTAAGAAGCTCTTTGATGCCCAATTCGCCACTTTTATAACTGCCCGAACTCGCGCTCGCGCCACTCCCTGCAATCGTCCCTCCTGTCGCTAGTAAAGCAATGGTGGGTAAATTTTGAGCCATAACTTGCCCCTTCAAACAAAATAAAAGAATCAACAATTTCAAAAATATTCTCATTATAGACCACCTTTTGAAATTTAAAAGGTTTTATAGTATAGTAAAACATCGTTAAAATAAATTTAAAAAGGGTTAATGGTGGATGCCTTTTTTCAGATTGTAGTGTTACTTTTTTCGCTTTTTTTAGGGGCAAGGCTAGGGGGCTTGGGAGTGGGCTATGCGGGGGGTTTGGGCGTGCTTATTTTATGCTTATTTTTGGGGCTAAATCCGGGCAAAATCCCTTTTGATGTGATTTTAATCATCATGGCAGTCATTAGCACTATTAGTGCGATGCAAAAAGCGGGGGGATTGGATTACTTAGTCCAAATCGCTGAAAAAATTTTAAGGAAACACCCCAAGCAAATCAACTACCTCGCCCCAAGCGTGGCGTATTTTTTAACGATACTAGCGGGCACTGGGCATACGGTTTTTTCTTTGATTCCGGTGATTGTGGAAGTGAGCCAGAGCCAAAACATCAAACCCAAAGCGCCCTTAAGCTTAGCGGTAGTCTCTAGTCAAGTCGCTATTACCGCAAGCCCGGTGAGCGCGGCGGTGGTGTTTATGAGCGGTATTTTAGAGCCTTTAGGAGCGAATTACTTGACCCTTTTAATGGTTTGGATCCCTACGACTTTTTTAGCATGCATGCTCACGGCGTTTGTTATGGGTTTTACTGATTTGAAATTAGACAGCGATCCGAATTATTTAGAGCGCCTGAATGCAAGAAAAATTTCGCCCCCTATCATCAAAGAAGAAAAAGAAACCTCAAAAAGCGCGAAATTATCGTTATGGATTTTTATCGGTGGGGTTGTAGCGATCGTTTTTTATGCGAGCGCGATTTCTAAAAATATCGCTTTGATTAGCCCGGTGGTTTTAGGCAGAGATTATGCGATTGTGTCTTTCATGTTGAGCGTGGCAACTTTAATTGCGCTTTTTTGCAAAATTAACGCTAATGAAATCGCTCATTCAAGCGTGTTTAAATCCGGCATGCAAGCGTGCGTGTGCGTGTTAGGCGTGGCATGGCTAGGCGATACTTTTGTGAGCAATCATATAGATGAAATCAAGCGATACGCTTCTTTTTTGATCGCAGATTATCCGTTTTTATTAGCCGTAGCGCTCTTTTTGGCTTCCATGCTTTTGTATTCGCAAGCTGCCACCTCTAAAGCGCTCATCCCAAGCGTGATCACAGCCTTAGGCATTAGTGCTAACCATACCGAGCATTTGTATATTATCGTGGCTTCTTTTGCGAGCGTTTCGGCGTTGTTTGTGCTGCCCACTTACCCCACTTTACTAGGAGCGATCGCTATGGATTATACCGGCACCACTAAAATGGGCCGTTATGTGTTTGATCATGCGTTTTTGATCCCTGGGGTTTTAGTCGTGTCTTTGAGCGTGGCGTTAGGGTTTGTTGTCGCGCCGTTGGTTTTGTAGATTGTATCATTAACGGTAAAAAGCTTGGCGTTGCGATTTTTCTAAACCCCCTTAAAAAAGAGGGTTTAGACACTTAGTAAGCGAACACATAATTGAGATACACGCTATAGAGTCTCCTGTATTGCAATTGAGCGCCTAGAAAAGAATAGTAATTCGTGTTAATGGTAGGGATTTTAATGCCCAACTCCAAGCCATGTTGCGCGGAATGTTCGCTGTCTTTTTTCTTAGCTGTAGCGAGATTCGTCCTCAAACCGAGATTGAACAAAAATTGGAAATTGGAAGCATTGACTTTTGCGCTGTAAGGATTATTTAACGCGGTTAAATTCACATACTGAGAATTAAGCCATGTAGTCCCTGCCAGTTGGATACCACCAAAAAGACCCACGGAGAGCTTGTTGTTCTTTCTTGTGATGCTATCGTTGATGATATTCACTAACAAATCGCTCCCACCGCCATAAGTCCATATATCAGAAGACGAATTAAAAAAGCTTGATTTGATATAGCCGTGGTTGTAATCAAAGAAGCCATAATACCTTAATCCCCATCTTTTGCTTTCGCCAAAGAATTGCTTATAGCCCACTTGCACGCCAAGCCCGTTTAACGCGCCGTTATTGTTTTGAGAGCTAATCATTCCTATATTTTTAAAGGGGTTGTTGCTCATCGCTGCTAAAGCTTGAGAAAGATTGGACGCTTGCTCTTGGTTGATTTGGTAGTTGTATTGGCCCGCTGCTGGAGCGTTTTTATCATAAGATAGTGTGACAATGTCTTTTGTATTGACTTGATTGTGTGGGAGTTTAGAAATCTCTTCGCTCAAATTCTTAGCGTCGTTATAAGCGGTTACAATCTCTGTTTGATTGGATTTTAGGTTATAAACATCTTTAGCCACGCTTAAAGCCGCATCCACCCGATTACCATAATAACTCACATTGTTTTTAATCGTTTGAATTTCTTGGTTTAAATTCACCTCTTGTCTGTAAGGGTTAGTAGGAGTTTGACCCGCATTGGGTATTTTCAAATAAGCTTTCTCCAAATACTTAAACTGATCTGCAGGGATAGTATTAAAGAGGTTGAAAATATCTTTGGCGTAAGAGATGACTTGCTTTTGGTTTTGAGCGAAAGTGTAGATGTCTTTAGCGAAATTAGGGTTTGTTTGAGATCCTGTAGCTTGAGCTTGCAACTTAGCGGATAGAGTGTGGTTACTTTGAGAAAGCGTAACCGCTTGTTGCAAGATAGGTATCATCGCCTTAATGTTGTTAAACACCGCATAGTGCGTTGGGTAATTAGTGGATGTGATACCACCACCAGACACATTTGAAACACCACTGATGACGATATTTTTCCACATCATAGCAGTCTTAGTGTTTGCGATTAAATCCATAAGCTGTTGCGCCAAATTAAGAGCGTTGCTTACGGTTGAGTTTGGGCTTTGGCCTTCTGTTGCATTGCATCCGGATAAAGCGCAAAGATTGTTCACTTTAGTGGCAGAGTTTTGTTGAGCTGCTTGGAGTTCTTCAGCAAGTTTTTTCATCTTGTCGTAAGTGTCTTGATTCATAGCGCAGTTTTCAATTCCTGAGCAGTTGCTTACAATCGTTTTAAAAGGAGGGTTACCATAGACACTAGCGGGTTGTTTAGTATCCTTATTACCCACAAAAAAAGTGAAGTAGTTCCCCGCATAAAGACTCCAAAAACCCAATACCGAAGTGATAACGGCTTGCACGGCGTTGAAGATGGGCGATTGGGTGGTGCTGTTATAGTTGTTGTTGGTAAAGCTTTTTAAATAGTTTAAAGAGCTATTGACCAGCTCAATGTTGTTGGCGTTTTGAATGCTTTGCTTCAACGAAGCCACTTGATTTAAATACTGGTTTAATTGCTCGTATTTGTCGTTCAAGTTTTTCAATTCACCGGTGTTTTTGACCATTTGCACCGCTTCGCCGATTTGATAGCCCGCGCTCACAAAAAAGCCGTTGTCTTCAGCGTTTAAAAGCGATGAAGCGAGAGAGAGAGAGAGAGAGTAAAATTGTCTTTTTCATAAAAGTGTTCCTTAAAGTAATTTTTTGTTGCAAAAATATTCTAAATAGTAATAGATTTACAATTTATTTAATTTTACCATAGACTTATTGGATTTCAAAAAAAAAAAAAAGGATTTTGGGGTATTTTAACTTATTTATCTTTGGAGTGTTGATTTTTGTAACGATAAAATCATCTTTTGAATTTTATCATCAGCATTTAATGGGAAAAAAGCCAAACTAAAACAAGAACGCGTAGCTGACAAAAACTTCTTTATTCCTAAAAACGCTGAAGTTTTGTCGGATCGTTTGTTGTTGCCACACATTGCTAGAGCCAAAGTTTTTCCAACTTTGCGCGCTCAAGCTGTAGTAAGGGATTTTTAGCCCCACATTGAAGCGGTTGCGCTTGCCTATATACAAAGAACCCCCAAAATTCACAAAAAACCCCCCACCCGCTGCAAAAAATTTATCATCTTGATTGGTGTTTTGATCTTTATATTGAGGACTCCACAATATTGCGTATTCCACCCCACCCCCACCAAACACGCCTATTTTAAAAAACAGCATTTTTTCTGTTTTTAAAGCGAGTTTTAAAAGGGTGTCTATAGGGAGATTAACAAACACATTCACATTCAAACCAAACGCCATGAAATGCCCGTTATTGAAAAGGAAGTTTTGGGGGTTTGGGGTTTTTTGCAAATTCAAAGAGCCTTGGGCGTTTGAAGCGGTATCGTAGGTTTTAATCGCGCTCGGGTTGTAATTGGCTTGGGATAAAAGGGTATTGCCCCCCACTTTTTGCCCTAATTGCGCTTTAGCGTATTCTATATCCCCCCACACCCTTAATCCTAAAATATGGTATTTATCAATAGCTATTTCATCGCCTATTTGCCCAGTATAAGACAGGTTTTTACCCCCCTTATAATGGGCTTCTAATTTCTCGCCATAACACACGCTGCTAGGGCAAGTGGGGTTGTCTTTATAGGCTTGTTGCCACATGCTTGTGCGCGTATTAGCCCCTGTGCCTAGTCTAAAACCCAAATAAATGTGGTTTTTCGTTTTAAAAAAAGGCGTTTTTTCAGCAACATTGCCCCACAAAACCCCCAAACTGGCTAAAAAAACAAGCGCTTTCAAACGCTTTTTTGATTCAATTCTACCCATAATGGCACTTCACTTTGCAACATTTCTTGATTAAAAAATTCCTCTATGCTCTCTCGCATGCTCTTTACCTCTGTAAGGGTATTGACGCAGTTGCGAAACGCACTCGCTTGCATTTCGCCCTTGGCGTAAGCATGCAAATTTTTCCTAAACATGATCACCCCCCTATCCCCATAAAACTCCACCATTTTATCAAAATGTTCTAAAACCAGGTCTTTTTTCACGACTGCAGGCAATTCGGTGGTGTTGTTTCTGATTTGCCAAAATATCCATGGGGCTCTTAAGGCCGCTCGCCCTATCATTAGCCCATCAGCTTGCGTGATTTGCAAAACTTCAAAGGCTTTTTTCACGCTGTCAATTTCGCCATTGGCTATCACAGGCTTTTTTAAAATCCCTTTCATTAAAGCGATGCTTTCATAATCTATTTTGTCTTTTTGGTATTTGTCGCTTCGTGTCCTCCCATGCACCACCACATAATCCACCGGCGCATCATTTAAGGCATGAGCGATTTCTTTAGGGATTTTTTGATCAAAGCCTAAACGCACTTTCACGCTTGTGATTTTTTTGTTGGTGTTTTCTCTGATGATTTTTAAAAGCTTCACTAAGTGGTCTAAATCCTTCAATAGCCCACTACCATTACCATGGTTAGCCACTTTAGGGGCAGGGCAACCGCAATTAAAATCAATCCCACTCACATGCTCTAAAGCGTTGATTTTTTCAACCGCTTCTTTGAGCACGCCCTCTTTAGAGCCTGAAATTTGCGCCATGAAATGATCTTCTAAATGGGATTTTTCTAACATTTTAGAAGTTTTGTCAAACGCATACACTAACGAATGCGAGCTCACCATTTCGCTTGTGGTAACATCCACGCCAAATTTTTTCACCATGCTCCTAAAAGGCAAATCCGTATAGCCTGCTAGAGGGGCTAGAAAAAGCCATTTTTTATTCTTAAAGTCCATTCGCTCTCATATCAAAGTTTTTTGCTGTATTTTGACACAATCAAGGTTAAAAAGCGCTTTAAAAACTTATCGCTTGATTAAAATTAAGATCTTTTATAGATCCATTAAACTCTCTTTAAAATGGGTTAAAAAATCATGCGTTGGTTGTTTTAAAAACTCTGCGTATAAAACAGGCCGTAAGCGTTTAGGGATATTCAACCGCCTGGCTCTGTCTTTAAAATCCTTTGGCATGCTTAAAGTTTTTGGGGGTTTAAGAGCGATAAACACATGCTCTTTGTCGCTTTCAATGATGAATTTTTGAGCGATTTCTAGGCTAAAAAAATGGCGTTTGATTTCTTCTTTTTGAGAGAAGCTCAACACATACCCCTTTTGCTTTAAGATTTTATCCACCATAAACAGCGTGTTTTGCGAATGCTTAAAAAAAGTGATCCCATGCCTTTGTGAAACGGGAATCAAAGGATAAAACCGCTCTTTTTCTTTATCCAAAAATTTAAAACTTTGGATAATGCCCTTAGAATAATCTTGCATCAAGGAGTTAGCGTAATGTTTCCTGAAAAAATTGCGTTTGAATTTTAAAGAAGAATTAGAATCATCTTCAAAAAATTTTTGATCTTTAGCGAGCGTTTTAAGGGTGTCTTTAGGGGTGTAGAGCAAGGGGCGAACAATCGCATAAGATTCTCTTTTTTCATAGGCTTGAAAGCTTAAAAGCGTGTTTAGTCCGGCGCCTTTGCTTAGTTGCATCAAAAACCATTCCAGTCTGTCATTCAAGTGGTGCGCTAAAATCAAATGCTTGTAAGAATACTCTTTGATTAGGGTTTCAAAAAAATCATAACGAACTTTTCTCGCTTGCATTTCAAAATTGCGTGCAATGTTTGGAGCGTAATGGATGTAGCATTTTTTATGGTGTGTTTTTGCGAGTGTTTGAGCGTGTTGGATGATTTTAAGGCGTTGTTTTTGCGTGTTATAATCCACTAAAGCGATGTCAAAAGCGATGTTTTCTCCAACTAAAAGATGAAACAAGCAAATAGAATCCAACCCACCTGAAAAACCCAATAAATTTTGACCCTCTTTTAAAGGCTCTAAATAGGGTTTAAAATCTTGCATTACACGATCGGCACTGGGCTTGATAGAGCGTCTTCTTTCATGCAATTTTTCATGCAATTTCCTTGCGAGTCAGAATGCTCTTCAACAAGCTTGTGCCTTCTATGCCTAAAATTTCATTCCTGAGTTTTTCCACTTCATTCAAACCTGGAGCTTTTTTGTGTGAACGGCTTCGTTGCGGATCTCTTGAATGATGCTTAGGCTTTTTGAAAAAGGATAATTGATGAATCGGTTTAAGTTTTCTTCTAAATGGCATTGGATTTTTTCGTGTTTGAGTAAAAATTTAACGCTCCCAAGATTGGGCTTTTTAGTGAAAAAATCTTTAAGTATAAGAGTTTTTCCTTGGACTTTATAAGCTAAATCATAAAGGTTGGGATCTTTTGTGCAAGCCTTTAAAAGAACTTGTTTAGCAAAAAGATAAATTTCGTATTCTAAGGTTTTGGAGTATTTGACGATGATGCTGGTAAAATCATTCAAAAGATCGTTTTCGCTTTGTAAAAGCTCTAATTCTGCATGAATGATGTTATTGATGCTATCAGGGTGTAAGAGGTAAAAAAGCCTTTTGCCAAAAACAAAACGCATGAAATTTTCTTGCATCATTAAATATTCTTTGCTTTTATACACGCTCAAATAATGCTTTTCGTCGCCTAAAAAATAACAACGCTCTTCTTTTAACCTAACCGGCAAAGGATAGACATAATTATTCCCGTAAATAGCGTAAGTGTGGTTGTTGGGCGTAATGAAATTGGCTAAAAATTGATCCCTTAAAAGGCTAAAATCTTCCCTGACTAATTCCCTTAAATCGCTGATGATAAAAAAGTCTTCCACTTCCAAATTTTTTTCTTTATAATAACTAGGGATCAAACTCTCATCAATATCTTTAGCAACCTTTATCACCTTAGCGACAAACAAATTAGCGTAATCGGTCAAAAAAAGCTGCAAAAAATTTTCTTCATTGGTGGCTTTGTAAATCTCTTCTAAGGAGTCTTGCTTTTCTTGATCGTTGAGCTTTGATCGGATTTTACCAAAACCCACTTGGGATTTTTCCTGTAAAACGCTTAAATGTTGTTGGATGGCATCTTGTTGGCAGTAAGGATTGTAGAGGATCAAAAGGTGGTTCATGCCTTGTCTTACTTTAAGATTTCTTTAAGGTTTTGCTTGATCTCATCAGGATTTTGCTCGTATTCTTGGATGAGTTCTTTTAAAATCTCAAACAATTCGTCAAAATCTTGCGGGTATTCTTTCTTAAAACCCACGATCAAATCCAAAGTCTTGCCCGCCTTGTTTGATGGATCGTTTTCGCCCTCAAGAGCGTTTTTTATATCCAAAACCATATTGGCAATGCGAGCACTCTGCACGGGGCTTGAAATGCGTTTGCATAAAAAACCCTTAAGCGTATTTGCAAGCTTAAGAGATGAGCAGATTTTAGAAAACATCGCCTTTCCTTATTAAAAGATTAAAACACCGCTTTTAAACTTAGCCAATTTCAAACTCAGCCGACAAGCGTTTTATAATTTTTGGAATTTTAACACAAATTTAATTCATTCCTCTTCAGGCTCAACTTCTATAAAATCTCCGCCGGTTTTAAAAGCTTCACCCATTTGAATCCATTTTTCAAATTCTTGATCCAACTCTTGCGTTTTTTTAATTGCTTCTTCAATTTCTTGAAAGGATTTTTCCAGTTTTAGCGCGCTTGGGAAACATGTTTGTTTGAATTTGGTTTCATCATTGATAAGAGCTAAAATTTCTTTTTTTTGACCTTCAAAATTGGATACCATTTCTTTTTTAGCTTTTTCAAGTTCTTGCTCTTTTTGATATTTGTTATAAGAATCCCATAATTCAAAAGCAATACCGATAAGCGGTAAAGCTTTGTTCAAATTACCTGCCAATTTTACAGCGCCCCAAGGTTTGAATTTGAGAGCTAAATCTATGCCCACGAATTTTCCCACAGACGCTATCGTATCTCTAGCCAGTTTGATGTTGGTTGCATTGATAAACCCGCTTGGATTTAAAAAATTGATTCCAATTTTCCCCAATGTTCCGGCATATTTTTCAAAAAAATTCAAATTGGCATCAAAACCAGTTTCAATTTTAGCCATTTCATTGAAAATCCCTTGCGTTTCTCTTTCAAATGCATTTTGGACTTTTGTTTCTATATCGATGCCTTTATCGCCTATTTCTCTCATAGCGAAATCATTAAAGGTTTCTAGACTGGTTCCAGAAACTTGAGCGATGAGACCGCTAAAATACATCGTTATAAATTCTTTTAAATTCGTGCGGGCTTGAGAAATTTCATTATTTAAATTTTGAAGATCCTTTCGCCTTTTTTCAATCGCTTTATTCAGGTATTCCATTTCTCTTTTAATCTCTTGTTGCGCTTGTTTTGCAAGCGGCATTTGCCTATAGATAACATCTTGAATGACGCTTTTTTTGGCTTCTTCTATGATGGTTAATTTCCCGCCATTTTCTTTAATCTTTTTTTGCGTCGCGTCTTGCAAAGTTTGGATATGCGAAAGCTTTTGGAATTCTTCTTTATGCTCTAGCCAATGTTTAACCCCCAAATCAAAAGGGTTTGCAGCGACAGCGACATCGGTTTTGAATGTTTTCTTCTTTGATGGTAAATCTTTTGTTGTAATCTTATTCATCTTCAATATCCGCTTCTTCATCAAAACGGCTGATGACAAAAATCGTCCTGGATAAAAGATTGAGCGTCCTGAACAACCAATTCAAATCGTCCTTATGGCTTTCTTTGATGGGGTTTGACGGGTTGAACGCGTATAAAATGAGATGGGCTTCGCTGACATATTTTTTGGTAATGTCTTTATAGCGTTCTATTTTGCCGCTATCGTGTTCTTTTGCTTTAAACCCAAACAACCCCGGGGTATCAACCAGCTCCATTTCATTATCTATGTCATAGAACTTAACTTCATCGCTTGATTCTTGATGGGCTATCTTCATGCTCTCATCCAAGCGATCGATCCAGGCTGCCGCTATAGATGTTTTTCCTTAAGAAAAACCTCCCACCAACGCCACTTTCAGTTTCTGCCCGGCAACATTTTCCATCGCATTACGGATTTTGTCTTTGAGGGACTCTTCAATCTGGATGCCGTATTTCTCTCCAGTATGGATAAAATCAAGCAATTTTTTAAGATTTTCTTGATTCCTCTTTTGATTTGCTTTAAATTGTTCTAGCGTTTCATTCATTGTGCTCTCCTTTGTTTTAATGTGGTTTTGATGCGATTAGCTAAGTACCATAAGTCTTCAACGGCTTCTATTAGCCCTTCCCTCCTGCGCTCGTAACAAACAATGAGATCGTTAAGCCCAGCTTTTAAGTCCTCAATCATTTCAGATGCACCTTTTTTGCCGCTTTCAATTTGGTTTCTCATATTCTCTGTGATTTTTTCACAAACTTTATCTAAATTCTTACCCACTTCTTTTCTTTGTTGGGATTTTTTATAGTCTGAATCAAAAAAACTCCACACTGATTTAACTATCCCAATTGCTCCTAAAACCAATCCTCCAATTAGTGCAATCTCACCTACTACAGGCGTCATTAAAAGCAAAGCCAAACCTCCTATTGAAGCGAATAAGCCTATTTTATTAATACCGCTATCAATATTGAAATAAAAACCACTATCAATGTTGATGCGATTTAACATTCTTAGAGAATCTTTAATCCTTTCTTCAAATTGTTCAATATCTTTTTTTATCTCTTCAACAAATCGTTCCTTGCATTCATTAGAACGCTGTTTTATGTTTTCACCCGATTTTTCCATGCCTTTTTGGAGTTCATGTTTAAACATTGTTTTAAGTTCATCATTTTCAATGTCGTCATCAATGTGTTCATGCATTTCTTCTCTAAAACCAACTTTGAATCGATCTTTTTCTTCGGACGCTGATTTTTCTAAATTGGATATAAATTTTCCTTTAGAACGATCCAAATTATCACAAACTTCTCAGTGGTGTTCTTGCAGTTCTTTAATGGTTGGATCTATCTGTCTGTCAATCATAGTTACGATCGCTTTTTGTAATTTTTCTATCGCTTTTAAGGCTTTATTGCAGTTGGATTCTATGATTTTGGCGCGTGAGTTTTCAAGAAGCGCTTCGGTTATAAATCCACCTAATTGTTGGAAACGGGATTTATACAATAACCATTCTTCCGTTTTAAAAAAATCTAAAAATTTTTGTTTGTTTTTGTAAAAATCACTCTCTGGCAGCAACGCCGATGAAAGACCATAGAAAGCCATTTGGGCGCTGACTATTTGATGCCCCATGTAGTGTTTGCCTAAAATGTTTTTCATTTCTTTATTTAAAATTTTTAAGCTTTCTTTTTCGCTTTCATCAATAAGCCCATCTTTGAAAGCTCTCGGGTTGTTAATCGGTTTGTTAAAAATCGTCCATACCTCTGTTTGCGAATCAAGTTGTTTTTGGATTTTTTCAATCGTCCCTTCTTTCCTCTCTTCTCCTTTTTGCGCAGGAGTGGGCTTTTTGGTAACATAAAAAACAGCATGGGCTTTTTTTGTAGCGTTAAGAACTTGCTCCATCACTTTTTCTTCATTGCCTTCTATCCCTGGAACATCAAGCAAAGTAAAGGTTTTGTTGTTGTGCTTGAGAGTGTAAGATTTGGTTTCTAAAGTGAAATCGCTTCTCCCATCGCCTATGATCGCTCCATCTTGCAATCTTTCTAGCCCCAAAAGAGCATGTGCCCGCTACCTCTATCATTTTTCTCTGAATAGAGCCGCTTGAAGCACTCTTGTTCATTCATTTTGCTTTGTTCTTTAAAAAACAGCCTCAAGCATTCAATGAGAGTTGATTTCCCCGCACCGGTTTCCCCATAAAAGGCAATAGTAAAATTTTCCCACTCTTCATTATCTTTTAAACTTTCAAGCTCTTTTAAGCTTTCAGATTCTAATTTTTGAAACACCTCCAACGCTTCTTGGTTGAATTTTTTCAGTCTTTCATCTTTATCATCAGTGTTTTTAAAAATATTTTGGAGATTTTCAATATTGGCTTTCACATCAAAATAAATGTTTTTCATTTTGCCTGTCTCAAGCGGATTTTTTTGACGCATTTTAACAAAAAAAAAAAAAACGCAAACCCCCATGCTCTGGCCACGCTCTAGCCGTGCTTTTAGCCTTATGGCTAACTTTTAAAAAGCCCTTAAAACCTTAGCGAGCAAGATATTGTCTTTAAACACGCTAGGCACAATCGTGTAATGCCCGGGTTTTAAAGGGGTGGTTAGTTCGCTGTCGTTGATCAAGATTTCCCCATCCACTTCAGGCGCCCATCTCAAATCCCTTGCTTTGTAAAAATATTCGCCCTCTTTATTTTCCACTAATGCCTTAATGGGCTTATTCAACAAAGCCTTAAAGGAATGGTTTTGGTGCTTTAAAGCGATTTTATTCAAGGCTTTGATGCGAGCGTTGATGATTTTTTTAGGCACTTTCTCTAAAGAATAGGCATGCGTGTTTTCTTCAGCGCTGAAAGCAAAAATATTCAATCTGTCAAACCGGAATTCGTCTAAAAACGCGCTCAATTCTTCAAACTCGCTCTCACTTTCTTCCGGATGCCCCACAATGATCGTGCTTCTTATAAAGCTTTCTTTAACCTGCTTCATGGCATCTAAAAGCTTTAAATGGTGCGCTTGGCTGGAGTTGCGCCGCATCTTTTTAAGCATGGAGTCGCTGATATGCTGGATGGGCATGTCAAAATAATTTTGAAAAATGGGCGAACTTTCAATCGCGCCAATAAGCTCTAAAGTGGTGCTAGAGGGGTAGAGATATAAAATACGCGCGCTCTTTAAGGCTTGCTGTTTGTCAATCGCTCTAATGAGCTGGACCAAGCCGTCTTTTTGCCCCTTATCGTATAAAAATGAGCTAGAATCTTGAGCGATAAAAGTCATATCCTTATAGCCTTTAAGGGCTAGATCTTCCACTTCTTTTAAAATGGAGTCTAATTCCCTGCTTTGTAATTTCCCCTTAAAGCTAGGGATAGCACAAAAAGAGCATTTTTGGTTACAACCCTCAGAAATTTTAACATAAGCATGCACGCTAGAACCTGTGATAATGCGCGCGTTATAATGCTCGCTTAAAAACACTTGCTCGCTGAATTGGTTTTGTTTTTTAGCGATCAAAATATCAATTTTGTCATAATCCCCCACGCCGGTAAAAATATCCACTTCAGGGATCAGCTCTTTGATTTCATCTTTATAGCGTTCGCTCAAGCACCCGCTCGCAATCAAAATCGCTCCCTTTTTTTTGTCTTTAGCGGCGTTGAGAATGGTTTGGATGCTCTCTTGTTTGGCGCTTTCAATAAACCCGCAAGTGTTGATCAAAATCACATCAGCGCTCTTAGCGTCATTAGTGAGCGTGTAATTATAAAGCTTGCCTAACATCACCTCTGAATCCACCAAGTTTTTAGAGCAACCTAATGAAATTAAGCAGAGTTGTTTGTTTTCTTTAATTTGCATGTCAATGGCTTTTTAAGTTTTTCAAATCCACTTCCCAAAAGAAATCAATCCATTCAGGAGCGTCTTTTAAAAACGCATCGGCTTTGTATTTCGCGCTTGTTTTTTGGAACAAACTCGCGCTATAAAACTTTTTATCAGGGTGTTTATTTTGCAACACTTTAAGCACCGCTTCTAAAGAATTACCGCTATCTACGATTTCATCTACCACAAGAATGGTTTTTAGACGCTCTTTGATCGTGGGGATATTTTCAATTTTGAGAGCGTTTTGTCGGTTGGTGGTATCATAAGAAATCGCATTGATGCCATAAACTTCCCTTAAATTCCAGTGCAAACTCAAAAAATGCGCTAAAGTCATGCCCCCTCGCATCACGCACACGAGGGCTTCTGGGACATTGCAAATTTGCTCTACTTGTTTGACTAATTCCAAACTGTCTTTTAAAAAGGTTTCATAAGAATAGTGCATTATAATCCTTAAATTTCATAGTATTGCTTCAAAAAGGTTGTATTCGCCACGCCATCAAACTCCCTTAAATTCAAATCGTTTAGGGCTAATTCTAGGGCGTTCAAAGCGTAAGCGCTTTTGTAAACAGGAATGATCCCCATGTGGTTGATACGAATGAGCGCGTCTTTATAAGGCTCTTGACCGCCCGCAAATTGCACCTGATATTTTTCTTTCAAAAGGTTTTTTAATTCTTTGGCATGCTCGTTAATAATCGTTGTCATGCTCAAGCTCGGGCTTTTAGGGAAAATCTTTAAACCTAAAGCTAAAACGGCTTTTTGAGTGGCTAAAGCGACTCTTTTGGTCTCTTGATAGAGCACTTCAAAGCCCCCTAAATTTTGCACCAATTCAAAATAGCGTTGCAACCCTAAAGTGTGTAAAATAGGAGCGGTGTAGCTTGTGGTGTTATCTCTTTGGTTTTTCAATTCGCTCTTTAAATTGAAATAAAACCCCACATTGCGTTCTTCTATGCGTTCAATCGCTTTCTGGCTCAATGCGACTAGGCTCATCGCAGGAGGCAGCATGAACGCTTTTTGACTCCCTCCAATGAGTGCATCAACATGCGTTATTTCTAAAGGCTCAACCCCTAAAGCGGTGATAGCATCCACTATCACAAAAACATTCGGATTAGTTTCTTTGATCGCTTGAGCGATTTTTTCTACAGGGTGTCGTAACCCCCCACTAGACTCGCATGCTTGAATGCAAAACGCATCAATGTTAGGGTTGGCTTTAAGCGCGTTTAATATCCCATCCACTTGGGCCGGTGTGTCCCATTCATAGACTAATTCATGGGCTTTGATAGAATGGGCTTTAGCGATCTTGCCAAACCTTTCGCCAAACTTGCCCGCATTAACAAAAAGCAACTCTTTTTGACACAACGAAACCACGCTCGCTTCCATAGCCCCCGTCCCGCTGCTGCTTAAAAGCAAAACTTCTTCTAAACCGGTCATTTTTTTTAAATTTTCTCGCACGCTTTGGAAAATCTTTTCAAAATCTTTGGTGCGGTGGTGGGGCATTGGCTGAGAAAAGCTTGAGCGCATCTCTTCGCTAATGGCTACAGGGCCTGGAGTGAAAAGCAACATTTTAACATTAACCTTTAATTTTTGAGAGAATTTAAAAGTTATCATACTAAAACGCGCTTAAAATTAAGCCTTATTGTTTAAGAAAATCGCTTTTTAATGCAAATAAAATGCTAAAATGCCATGATTTAAAAAGAATTTAAGGCAATAATTGAATAAATTCAGTCTTCGCGCGTGTTTTTTAACCCTTTTTTTTAGCGGGTATTCTAAAAAAGCTCCTGGAACGATAGGGAGTTTAGTAGCGTTGTTACTAGGCTTGCCTGTTTTAATTTTTTCGGCTAACACTTTGTTTTTAGCGGCGATTTTAATCGGGCTTATCGCTATCGCTCAAATAGACAAGGAAGAAGCAGAGAGTAAGATCCATGACAGCTCCTACATTGTGATAGACGAATTAGTGGGCATGTGGCTAGCGATGGCGATTAGCGGGTTATCGTTAGCGGGTGTGGTTTTGAGTTTTATCTTTTTTAGGATCTATGATATTACTAAGCCATCACTCATTGGCAAGATAGACAAAGAAGTTAAAGGGGGTTTAGGGGTTGTGGCTGATGACGCTTTAGCGGGTGTTTTAGCCGGATTGAGCACTTTATTAGTCATCAATATTTTAGGATTTTTTAACATTAAACTTTAATTTTAAGAAAATTCAAAAGCCTTTTTTTAGGTAAATATAGATAGACTTTATTGCAATCGTTTTTAAGGAGTTTGATCGTGGAGTTTTGCGTTTTATTTGGTGGGGCGAGTTTTGAGCATGAAATCAGCATTGTGAGCGCGATCGCACTTAAAGAAGTGTTAAAGGATAGGATTAAATATTTTATTTTTTTAGATGAAAACCATCATTTTTATTTGATTGAAGAATCTGACATGCATTCAAAATACTTCGCTCAAATCAAAGAAAAAAAATTACCTCCCCTAATCCTTACGCGCAATGGCTTGCTTAAAAACTCGTTTTTAGGCGCTAAGATTATAGAATTGCCTTTAGTGATCAATCTCGTGCATGGGGGCGATGGCGAAGACGGGAAATTAGCGAGCTTGTTAGAATTTTATCGTATCGCTTTTATAGGTCCTAGGATTGAAGCGAGCGTGTTGAGTTATAACAAATATTTAACCAAGCTTTATGCCAAAGACTTAGGGGTAAAAACTTTAAATTATGTTCTTTTGAATGAAAAAAACCGCGCTAACGCCTTGGATTTGATGAGCTTTAATCTTCCTTTCATCATCAAGCCTAATAGTGCTGGGAGCTCTTTAGGGGTGAATGTTGTGAAAGAAGAAAAAGAATTGATTTACGCTTTAGACGGTGCGTTTGAATATTCTAAAGAGGTCTTAATAGAGCCTTTCATTCAGGGAGTGAAAGAATACAATTTAGCCGGTTGCAAGATCAAAAAGGATTTTTGTTTTTCTTATATTGAAGAGCCTAGCAAACAGGAATTTTTAGATTTCAAACAAAAATATTTGGATTTTTCACGCAATAAAGCCCCTAAAGCGAATCTTTCTAACACCCTAGAAGAACAATTAAAAGAAAATTTTAAAAAACTCTATAATGATTTGTTTGATGGCGCGATCATTCGTTGCGATTTTTTTATCATAGAAAATGAAGTGTATCTTAATGAGATCAACCCCATTCCTGGCAGTTTGGCCAATTATTTGTTTGATGATTTTAAAACAACGCTAGAAAATTTAGCGCAATCATTGCCCAAAACCCCTAAAATCCCAATCAAAAACTCTTATTTGTTGCAAATCCAAAAGAATAAGTAATGGCCAAACGCAGTATCGCTTATTTGGATAGCGTTTTTGACATTTCCTACACTTTTACAGACCACCATAGCCCTTTAAACGCCTTGTTTTTGCATGGTTGGGGGAGTTCTAAGGAAATCATGCAACAAGCGTTTCAAGGCTGTTTTTTAAATTACAACCATTTGTATGTGGATTTGCCCGGCTTCAATCAAAGCCCTAACGATGAAAAAGTTTTAGAAACTAAAGATTATGCTAATATCATCAATCTGTTTTTAAAAAGCGTGGATAAAAAAGCGCATGTCGTTTTTGGGCATAGCTTTGGAGGGAAAGTAGCGATCTTGTGTGAAAACGAACAAATTGTTTTATTGAGCAGCGCGGGGATCTTAGAGCCAAAACCCTTAAAAGTGCGTTGTAAAATCCTTTTGGCTAAAATCTTTAAAAAATTAGGCTTGAATTTAGGGTTTTTGAGGAGTAAGGACGCTATGGGGCTTAATCAAGCGATGTATGAAACCTTTAAAAAAGTGATTAGCGAAGACTTTAGCGATCATTTCAAACGATGCGAGAAGGAAGTTTTATTATTTTGGGGTAAAGACGATAAAGCAACCCCCTTAAGCTCCGCTCAAAAAATGCAAACCTTATTGAAAAGAAGCGCGTTATTCGTTTTAGAAGGGGATCATTTCTTTTTTTTAAACCAAGCAAAAGAGATTGAAAAACTAGTGGAGAATTATCATCATGCAAAGTCTTAGTTGGCTGAATTTAGCGTTTCGTTGGCTCTTTATAACAGGGCTTGGCTATTATATAATGACTTTATTGCAATGGTATCATTACAGCGTGTTTAGGATTTTAACCAAGCACCACAAAATGCGTTGGCATGGGATTTATTTTTTATTGCCTTTAGGGGTATTTATCCTATCGTATGCTTTCAAAATGCCGTTTGTTTTTGATTTCTTTTGCGGCGTTATTCAAATGCCCATGCTCATTATCTGGGCCAAACGCAACGACAAGCCTTTAGTTTTCACGCCAAGGGTGAAGCGCTTTTTCATCTTCTTATTACTCTTTTTAATCTTGCATGAAATCTTAAATATAGAATTAGTCCCTTTGGATGGGATTTCGCTCGCGCTTGGCTATTTGTGTTTATTTATATTCGTTTTGAGCGCTTCTTTAATCTTTGAAAAAGTCCTATCCAAGCAGTATTTGCAAACCGCTAAAGACAAAATCGCCTCTTTAAAGAATTTAAAAGTCATCGCCATTACCGGAAGTTTTGGGAAAACCAGCACCAAAAATTTCTTGCTTCAAATCTTACAAACCACATTCAACGCGCATGCAAGCCCCAAAAGCGTCAACACCCTTTTAGGGCTTGCGAATGATATTAACCAGAATTTAGATGATAAGAGCGAAATCTATATCGCTGAAGCCGGGGCAAGGAATAAGGGCGATATTAAAGAAATCACCCGCCTCATTGAACCGCACCTTGCTGTGGTCGCAGAAGTGGGCGAACAGCATTTAGAATATTTTAAAACTTTAGAAAATATTTGCGAGACTAAAGCGGAATTATTGGATTCCAAGCGCTTAGAAAAAGCCTTTTGTTATTCTGTGGAAAAGATCAAGCCCTATGCCCCTAAAGATAGCCCCTTAATAGATGTTTCTAGCCTGGTTAAAAACATCCAATCCACTTTAAAAGGCACTTCTTTTGAAATGCTTATAGATAGCGTTTGGGAAAAATTTGAAACAAAGGTTCTAGGGGAGTTTAGCGCTTATAATATCGCTTCAGCTATTTTAATCGCTAAGCATTTAGGATTAGAAACCGAAAGGATCAAACGGCTTGTTTTGGAACTCAACCCTATCGCCCATCGTTTGCAACTTTTGGAAGTGAATCAAAAAATCATCATAGACGATAGCTTTAACGGGAATTTAAAGGGCATGTTAGAGGGCATTCGTTTAGCGAGTTTGTATGAAGGGCGTAAGGTTATTGTAACACCGGGATTAGTGGAAAGCAATACAGAAAGTAATGAAACTTTAGCGCAAAAAATAGACGAGGTTTTTGATGTCGCTATCATCACAGGGGAGTTGAATTCCAAAACGATTGCTTCACAATTGAAAACCCCCCAAAAAATCTTACTCAAGGATAAGGCGCAATTGGAAAATATCTTACAAGCCACCACGATTCAGGGCGATTTGATTTTATTCGCTAATGACGCCCCTAATTACATTTAGGAAATGAACATGCAACATTTATACGCTCCTTGGCGCGAAAGTTATTTGAAAGAGAAAAATAAGAGTTGTGTCTTTTGCGGGATTTCTCAAAACCCTACAAAAGATTCAGAAAACAGAGTGCTTTATAGAAATAGCGATCTCTTTGTGGTGATGAACGCCTACCCTTATAACCCGGGGCATTTGTTGATCATTCCTCATGCGCATCAAGCGAGCGTTGAACTTTTAGATCTTAACATTTGGCTAAACATGAATAAATTAGCGCCTAAAGTGTTAAAAGCGTTGTATGCTTATGGCGCTCAAGGGATCAATTTAGGTTTGAATTTGCACAGAAACGCCGGAGCAGGAATCCCTGAGCATTTGCACATGCATTTAGTGCCTAGGTTTTTAGGCGATAGCAATTTTATGAGCGTTATCGCTCAAACTAGGGTGTGTGGGATTGATTTAAATGAAACCTATCTTGCGTTAAAAAACTTATTAGAAAAGGAGCTTGGTTGAAAACAAACGCTTTTAATTTGGGTGTGTTACAATTGATTTTAATTCATTTTAAGGAGTGTCAGCGATGAAGGCGCGTGGGTTTAAGGCAAAGATGCGTGGTTTTAAGATTTTTTCAGGGAGCGCTCACCCTGCCTTTGGCAAAGAAGTGTCAAAGCATTTAGGCGTTCCCTTATCCAAAGCCGTGATTGGCAAATTCAGCGATGGTGAAATCAATATCCAAATCAGCGAATCGGTGCGCGGTAAGGATATTTTTATTGTCCAGCCCACTTGCGTGCCGGTTAATGACAATTTAATGGAATTGTTAGTCATGGTAGATGCTTTAAGGCGCAGTTCCGCCAATTCTATCACAGCGGTGTTGCCGTATTTTGGCTATGCCAGACAGGACAGAAAAGCGGCTCCAAGAGTGCCTATCACGGCTAAAATGGTCGCTAATTTGATGCAAGAAGTGGGGATTGAAAGGATCATTACAATGGATTTGCATGCCGGGCAAATCCAAGGCTTTTTTGATGTGCCGGTGGATAATTTATACGGATCTATCGTTTTTAGAGATTATATCCGCTCTAAAGCGTTAAAAAACCCTGTGATCGCTAGCCCTGATGTGGGTGGGGTTACAAGAGCCAGGTATTTTGCCAATCAAATGGGCTTGGATTTAATCATCGTGGATAAGCGCCGTGAAAAAGCTAATGAAAGCGAAGTGATGAATATTATCGGCTCAGCAAAGGAGCGCGATGTGATTTTAGTAGATGATATGATTGATACCGCAGGCACGATCTGTAAAGCCGCTTTGGCCTTAAAAGAACAAGGGGCAATTTCTGTCATGGCGTTAGGCACGCATGCGGTTTTGAGCGGGAATGCGATCAAGCGCATTAAAGAAAGCATGTTAGATGAAGTGGTGGTAACCAACTCTATCCCTTTAGTTCAAAAATGCGATAAAATCACCACTTTAAGCGTAGCGCCCTTATTTGCGGAAGTGATCAGAAGGATTTATCATAACGAAAGCGTCCAATCGCTTTTCACTTAAAAAGGGGATAAAAGAAGAGCGGGAGTGGTGGATTCTGTAGGACTTGAACCTACGACCAATCGGTTATGAGCCGAGTGCTCTGACCAGCTGAGCTAAGAATCCAAAATTCCCAAAGGATGGTTTGCTATTGTATCCAAAAATATAGCGAAAAGCAAGCAGGTTTTCTAGGATTGCAAACAGGATCATAAAAGTGATAAAACTGCTCCCCCCATAGCTGAATAAGGGTAAGGGAATCCCCACCACAGGGGCTAACCCTAAAGTCATGGCGATATTCACGCTGGAATAAACAAAGATTAAAATAGAAATCCCAAGGGCTACAATCTTTAAAAACCAATCGCTGTTGCTCTCAAACAGATAAAAAAATAAATGCAAACTCAAGCCTATATAAATCGCAAAAAGCAACATAGCCCCTAAAAACCCGAAACGCTCCACGAAGTAAGCGAAGATAAAATCGCTCGTTGCAATAGGCAAAAATTTGAATTTGGTTTGCGTGCAAGCCTCTTTAGATTTGCCTAAAAACCCGCCCGATCCTATAGCGATAATGGATTGCATGACATGGTAATTAGGCTTTTCAGAAAGAAAGTCTGCGATGCGCTTTTTTTGGTAATCATGCAAAAAATGATAAGCGATAGGCGAAGCCACTAAAAGAGCGATAAAAAGAGGGAGCCACACCCTAGTCCTTAAACCCACGATAAGTAAAATCCCAAAACCCATGATGAGCACAATAAGAGCCGTGCCTAAATCAGGCTGTTTTAAAATCAAAGCCGCCGGTAAGCAAATGTAAAAACTAAGCTTTAAAAACATACCCCAATCATAGCCCTTAAAAGGGGGTGGGTTGATTTTAATCAAATGCGCCAATAACAAAAGGATAGCGATTTTCACGGGTTCGCTAGGCTGTAAAGTGATAGAAGTGAAAGGAATGACTAGCCATCGTTGTGCTCCAAGCTTACTCGATCCCATAAAATCCACTAACGCTAATAAAATAACGCATGCCCAATAAAACACAAAGAGCCAGCGATCGAGCTTTCTGAAAGGGATAAAAAACACGATCCAAAAGAGAATAAACCCTATCGCATAATAAACCCCTTGCTTCAAGCTCAAAACCGCACTGCTCTCAAAAATCAATACAAAAGAAACCACCAACAAGGGGATAATAAACACAAAAGGCAAAAGATCAAAATGCATCCAAATCCTTTTGTCTAATGCCATGCGTTTTTCATAACCCCTAATCTGATTGTGTTAATTGTTTGATTGTATCCAAGTTGAGATAATTCTCCTTGAAAAGGGATTTTATCGTATCCATTGCAGGCAGTTCCACTTCGCCCGTCTCATCATTAAAGCACTTTTCTAGCACTTTCAAATAAGCAAACCCAATGCCTTCTGTGATAGCCACAGCGGTTGCACTCCCTGCAACACTCCCCACAACAGGAATGAATTTAAGCAAACCATTAACGAGCGTTCTCCCCACTTGCGCGATAGCGGTCACGCCCAACAATCCTGTGATTAATGATGCGGCTACAGATTCTTCCAAATCCATTCCAAAAGCGTCATTCATTTTATAGATCATTCCTGCTTGAATGGGTGCAATAGCGAACGCATCGCTAAAGGGTATGGGGATAAGCCCAGCCGCTCCAGCCGCTCCTGATGCAACATGGATAATGGTTTTACATTCCTCTATCATGGCTTGCTTTCTTGCTTGGATGTTAGCTTTTTGAATCAGCAAGAAATGGTTTTGTTTGTTTTTCTTAGCTTCTATCAAGCATTTTTTCGTTTCATCTACCAATTCTTCTAAACCTTCAACAGGGACTTTTAACCCCCTAAACGAAAAGGCAACGGAATTGACTCTCGCATAGGCTTTGATAAAACCTTTAAACCCCCATTCTTCGTCTATGATCCTTTTAGTTTCTTGGACAAATGCCTCGCCGTCTTCGGCTTGAGTGTTTGTGAAAACGATAATCGTTGGGATATTCCAATTTTTAGCGAAGCTTAATAGCTCTCTCTCTCTCTTGAACCCTAGAAGAAGTCTCTTTAACGCACAGATACGCCACATCAATGGCTTCTTTTTCATCAAGCGTTTTAAAAGAATCTTCCATTTCTTTTTTAATGCTTTCCATGGTGTCGTGGTAATCTTTACCTTCAATGCCTTTAGTGTCCCACAAAATCAAGCCCTTCTTTTCATCAACATATTTTTCAAGATGCTGAGTGATGGGTTTTCCTACGCCTGCTTTAGCGATTTCTTTACCAAATAGAGCGTTAATGAGCGAGCTTTTACCCACACCAGTACCCCCCATGAGCAAAACATTCATCTTTGGTTTTTCCTTTTTGATGTGTTCAAGCATCTTGCTCATGTTCAATCCTCCCTCTTTCCCATCAAGCGTGAATGAGTCGCCTAAAAAGCCACGCAAAACGCCGTTCAGTTTATCATGCCCGTTATGTTCCATTAGAACCCCTTTAAAAATGATTTGAGCCACAAAATGTTGGTGCACTGATTATAGCGTATTCAAATAATGAAATAGGATTTTTTTAAGGTTTTGAGTAGAATAATGGTTTTTAAAAATGCAAAAAAGAGTTTGAATGCAAAAAGAGTTTGAATGCAAAAAGTTTTCATCGCCCCTACCCATTACAAACGCCTTGATGAATTTTTAGCCAAAGAATTGCAAATTTCTAAAAACCAAGTATTGAATTTGATTAAAGAGGGGCTGGTGTTTTGTCAAAAAAAGGAGGTCAAAAAAGGGGGGCTAGCCTTAAAAGAGGGCGATGCAATCACGCTTTTAACGCCCAAAATCGCGCCCAAACCCTTAAAAAGAGATCTTGATTTAGAAATAGAAGTCATTTTTGAAGATGAAGACTTATTGGTGTTGAATAAGCCTCCTAATCTAGTCGTCCATAAAGCCCCAAGCGTGAAAGAGCCTACTTTAGTGGATTGGTTAAAATCTCAAAATTACGAGCTTTCTAATCTGGGCTTAAAAGAGCGCTATGGGATTGTGCATCGTTTGGATAAGGATACGAGCGGAGGGATTGTCATCGCTAAAAACAATTTTACCCATGTTCATTTGAGCGAGCAACTCAAAACTAAAATGATGGGGCGCTACTATATTGCCTTGCTTTCAACGCCCTTAAAAGAAGAAAAAATGAGCGTGGAATGCTATTTGGCAAGAAACCCCAATAACCGCTTAAAAATGATAGCGCTCAAAGCGGCTAAAAAAGAAAAAAGCCGTTATTCTAAAAGCGAATTTACTAGCTTGCTGACTTCTCAAAATGGCATGGATTTGATAGGGGCTAAACTATTCACCGGGCGCACGCACCAGATCAGAGCGCATTTAGAATATTTGAACAGACACATCATCGGCGATAACCTTTACGGGCTTAATGAAGCGCTTCCTAAAGAAGAAATAAGAATCATGCTGCATGCCTATTTGATAGAGTTCAAACACCCTAGAAGCGAGCAAAAACTGCGCTTTAAAGTTCCCCTATTAAAGGATATGTTAGAATATCTTAAAAAAGTTTTTGACAAGGAGAATTTAGATGAGGTCTTGGATGAAGAAAAAATACTTCACGCTTTTATTGCAAAGTAGTGTGGTATTAGCGGTTTTTATAGGGTGTTCTTCTACCAGGAATCATACTTTTTCAGCCCTTAATAATCAAGAAAATATAGATACTAAGCTTCCGGTAGTCCATTCTATTAAAACCATTAACGATGTGAGTTCAGTGGGTTTTGAATGGCCTAAAATCGCTGACACTTATGACATTGATGGGTTTATTTTGTATCGTTTGAAAAAAGACTCCAAGCTTAAAAGAATCGCCACGATTAAAAACCCTTATGCGACCCACTATTATGATGAGGGGCTAGAAACAGAGAGTTCTTACACTTACCAATTAGCCACTTACAAGGGCGATAAAATCTCTAACCTTTCAGACCCTATTTTAGTAAAAACCTCTTTTATCAATCCTGTAGAAAGCGTTTTTGCAAGCCTTGAATACCCTAAAAGCGTGAAAGTCTTTTGGAGCCCGCACCCAAATCCCAGCGTTTCTAAATACATCATTCAAAGACAGAATAAAGACGGCAAATTTTTAAATGTAGGGGCTGTAAAAAACCGCTTGTTTGTGGAGTTTTTTGATAAAGATTTAGAGGATGGGAAAAAATACCGCTACCAAGTCATTGCTGAAAATTTCATGGGGGATAAATCCAGGCCTAGCGTCATAGTGGAGGGGAAAACCAAAGACTTACCCAAAGAAATCACTAATGTTAGAGTGAGCCAAAACCTCACACGACACATTGAATTGAGTTGGGATAAATCCCCAGAAGAAGATGTGATAGCTTATCGCATTTACGCTTCCAACAACCGCAACGACAAATACAAATTCATCGCTCAAACCACCAACACTTCCTATGTGGATAAAATAGAAAAAGACAACCTCACTCGTTATTACAAAGTCGTCGCCCTTGATAAAACGCATCTTGAAGGGGCGTTACCCAAAGAGCCTGCCATGGGTGAGACCGCTGACAGACCCGAAGCCCCTATCATCACTAAAGGGACTATTCAAGATTCTTCAGCCTTTATCCAATGGGAAAATAACCCAAGCGCTAAAATAGCCACCTATGCGGTGTATCGTTTTGAAGCCAATTCTAAAACCCCTTTGCGCTTTGGGAATATCACCAAAAACCAATTCGTGGATAAGGACATGAAAGTGGGCGTGGCTTACCGCTATCAAGTGGTGAGCGTGGATAAAGATGGTTTAGAGTCGCACCCAAGCAAAGAAGTGCGTTTGTTTTTAGAGCGCTAAAAGGGTTTTAATGCCCCATTTTTTAGCCAAGCTAGACTCCAAGCCTTTAGAATACCCCTTAATTGAAGGGGATTTTTGTTTTCATAAGGAATTTTTAAGCTTAAAACACCCCACTAAAAGCTGTGTGTATGCGAGTTTTAAGGATCGCATTTTTTTATTGCAAAAAATCCGGCGAGCGGGTGATTTTTTGATCAAAAGCGAAAAAGCAACGCCCTTAAAAAGAGAGGTTTTAAAACAAGCTTTAAGGATTTATTCGCAATCTTTTGAAGTCATTTCGCATAATTTGCAAGAAAATTCTAAACATGCGAGCCAAAAAAAAGCCCTTGATTTAGGAACTTTTGAAGACTTTATTCAAAAAAATCAAGCCCCTATTTTAGCCGAAATTGGTTTTGGGAGCGGTAGGCATTTGATAGAATTAGCCAAAAACAACCCCACTAAAACATGTTTAGGGATAGAGATTCACACCCCGTCTATCGCGCAAGCGTTAAAGCAAATGGAGTTGTTGGATTTAAAAAATCTGCACATCTTGCAAGGCGATGGCCGTTTAATTTTAGAAAGCATGCCACATCACAGGTGCGAGAAAATTTTTGTGCATTTCCCTGTGCCATGGAATGAGAAAAAACACCGCCGAGTGCTAAGCGAAAAGTTTTTAAACGAAGCTTTAAGGGTTTTAAAGCCTAAAGGGTTTTTGGAATTACGAACCGATGATAGCCTTTATTTTGAAGACAGCTTGAAATTGGCCCTAAAAAACTTTAAATGCGAGATAGAAATCAAAAAAAACGCTCAAATCCCGGTGGTCAGCAAGTATGAAGCGCGTTGGAATAAACTCAAAAAAGATATTTATGATTTAAGAATTTATTCTTTAGAATGGAATGAAACCCCTTTTGATAACCATGCATTTGATTTTTCTTTTGATACAATAACAATGAGTAAAAAGAGCGTTAAAACGATTTTAAAAACCCCAAAAATTATTAAAGAGGGGTATTTTGTGCATGTTTGTAATATTTATGAAAATAAGGGGGATTTTTTAGTGGAATTGAGCATGGGGGATTTTGATTGGCCTGTGCGTTTGTTTGTTTTACTGACAGAAAACCAGATTTTTTATCTCAATAAAAGCCCCTTAAAAACCTTAAACAACCACAAAGCGCATCTTTTGCTTCAAAATATCCTAAGCCAAAAGGGAATTGGATGAGTGTGATCATCGCAGCGAATAATCTATGCTTGCAATACCAGCAAAACGAACCGGTCATTAAGCATGCTAATTTGCGCATCAAACGCAAGGATTTTGTGTTCATTTCAGGGCCTAGCGGGAGCGGTAAAAGCACGCTTTTGCGTTCGTTCTATGGGGATTTAAAACTTTTTAGCGGTAAATTAGAAGTTTGCAATATCAACATGAACAACGCTTCAAAATCAACGATTTTAGATTTGCGTAAAAATATTGGCGTGGTTTTCCAAGATTATAAATTGATCCAAGATTACACGATTGAGCAAAACATCAAACTGCCGATGATTATTTGTGGCGTTAAAAAAGAAGAATGCCATTTGCAGCTAGAAAAACTTTTAGGGCATATTGATTTACGCCATAAGGCTAACCGCTACCCCAAAGAGCTCAGTGGGGGCGAACAACAGCGAGTAGCTATGGCTAGGGCTATGGCGAACTGCCCTGAACTCATTTTAGCCGATGAGCCTACCGGGAATTTAGACGATTATTCTAGCGATAAAATCTGGAGCCTATTAAGGGGCATGAACACGCAATTAAACGCTACGATCGTGGTGGTTACGCACAAATTCCCTAAAAATTTTAGCGCTTATCACCGAAAATTTTATATAGAAGATGGGGAAGTTTATGAATACTCTTAAAAAGCATTTAGCCTTTATCATTCCCCTGGTAGCGTTATTGTTTAGCTTGGAGTGCGTGCTATTTATCAATCAAGCGATAGAGCAGAAAGAAAAAAAATTGATTGAAGATTATTCGGTCGTGTTGGCCAGCACGCAAAAATTAGGCTTGGAATTGTTGCGTCAAAATTTTAGCGAAATCATAGCGTTAAAAGAAATGGATCCTAATTATTCTTTAGAGCCTCTTCAAAAAACCTTAGGCACAGACGGGCTTAAGGAATTAAGGAAAAATTTACCCTTTTTTTATTCTTTACAACTTTCCACATTCCCCACTCAAGAGCGTTTAGAAAACATTAAAGAAAAATTGCTCAAAATCCCTGGCGTTCAAAAAGTTGAAGTCTTTGCCAAAACTTACATGCAAGTGTATGATCTCTTGAGTTTTATTAAAGCGGCGGTCTATATCTTTGCGTTAGTGGTCTTTGTCTTATCGGTTTTATTGATGTTTAAGCAAGTCCGCATCTGGATCTATCAATACCATGAGAGGTTAGAGATCATGGATTTATTAGGGGCTTCGGTATCTTTTAAAAACGGGTTTTTGTATAAAATAGCTTTAATGGATTCTTTAATCGCTAGTTTTTTAGCCCCCATGCTCATGCTTTATATCACTTCGCAAAAAGGTTTTGAAAAAACGATGGATACTTTAGGTATTATAGGAGGCGCGTTTGTTTTAAACCATTTTTTATGGGGACTGCTTTTTAGCCTTGTGGTCTCATTTGTTTCTGTTTTACTTGTAGCTTGGAGGACTAGACATGTATAAATTAGGAATATTTTTATTAGCCACCTTACTATTCGCTAACACGCAAAAAGTGAGCGATATTGCTAAAGATATTCAACACAAAGAAACCCTTTTAAAAAAAACCCATGAAGAAAAAAACCAATTGAACAGCCGTTTGAGCTCTTTAGGCGAAGCGATCCGCTCTAAAGAGCTTCAAAAAGCTGAGATGGGGCGCCAAATGATCGCTTTAAAAAAGAGTCTTGAAAAAAATCGTAACGAAAGTTTGGCACAAGAAAAAGTCCTAACCAACTACCGCAAGTCTTTAGATCATTTGCAAAAACAGCGATCGTTTTTACAAAAGAAGGTGTTTGATACGCTTTTACAGGATTTCCTTTTTTCACAAGCCCTAAAGGGGCAGAATTTAGCCTCTTCTAATGATGTTATTTTACAAGTAGCGTTTGAAAACTTGCACCAAAACACTCTGTCTAAAATGTCGCAACTAAGCCAAGAAGAAAAGGATCTCAACGCGCAGGCCTTAAAAGTCAAAAGCAGCATTCAAAAAATCTCATCTGTCATAGATGAGCAAAAAACTCGTGAAGTAACCTTAAAATCCTTACAAACCGAACAAGATAAGCTCATTTTGAGCATGCAAAAAGATTATGCGATTTATAACCAACGATTAACCCTTTTAGAAAAAGAGCGCCAGAATTTAAACGCTCTTTTAAAACGCTTGAATATCATCAAACAAAACAGAGAAAATGAAGAAAAAGTCAGTTTGAAAAAATCTTCTCAAGCCTTAGAAGTCAAACAAGTAGCGAGCTCTTATCAAAATATCAACACCACGAGCTATAACGGGCCAAAAACGATCGCTCCCTTGAACGATTATGAAGTGGTGCAAAAATTTGGCCCCTATATTGACCCGGTTTATAATTTAAAAATTTTTAGCGAGTCTGTTACGCTAGTGTCAAAAACCCCAAACGCTTTGGTGCGTAATGTTTTAGACGGGAAAATCGTGTTCGCTAAAGAAATCAACATGCTTAAAAAAGTCGTTATCATTGAGCATAAAAACGGCATCCGCACGATTTATTCCCAATTGGATAAAATCGCCCCCACCATTAAAAGCGGCATGCGGATCCAAAAAGGCTATGTTTTAGGGCGCATTGATCAACGCTTGGGCTTTGAAGTTACCATGAGAGAAAAACACATCAACCCCTTAGAACTCATCGCGCGCAATTAAGATTTAACAAATCGTTTTTATTGCCGATATTGGCTAAAGAGCTTATGCAAACAAATAAATCATTATACTTGTAGGCATGGAAAAATTTGGAGGTTTTTATGGTCAATAAAGTTCAAGGGATTGGGATTCCCACATCTCACACAAGCGTTCAAACAACCCCTACAAAAGAGATCAGTCGCGCAAATACTATAAACACTATTGATGAATCTAAGACAACAATAGACCCTGATCAATACAAACCCAAGCTAGAATTATTGAGCGAGCGTCTAAATGAAGAAATGAAACGCATCGGCACGGATATTAATTTTAGTTATAACGATACGATTAAAGGGTTAGTGGTTTCAGTTAAAGACGCTAACGGGGATAAGGTGATAAGAGAAATACCCTCTAAAGAGGCTGTGGAGCTTATGCAAAGAATGCGTGATGTGATAGGCATTATCTTTGATGAAAAAGGCTAAAGATTAGAGGTAAAACATGGCAATAGGTTCATTAAGCTCATTAGGGCTTGGCAGTAAGGTTTTGAATTACGATGTGATTGACAAGCTTAAGGACGCCGATGAAAAAGCGTTAATCGCCCCCTTAGATAAGAAAATGGAGCAAAATGTTGAAAAACAAAAAGCCCTTGTAGAAATTAAAACGCTTCTTTCAGCTCTAAAAGGCCCGGTTAAAACGCTTTCAGATTATTCCACTTATATCAGCAGGAAAAGCAATGTTACAGGCGATGCGTTGAGTGCGAGCGTGGGGGCTGGCGTGCCTATTCAAGATATTAAAGTGGATGTGCAAAATTTAGCGCAAGGCGATATTAACGAATTAGGGGCGAAATTTTCTTCAAGAGACGATATTTTTAGCCAAGTGGATACCACGCTCAAATTTTACACGCAAAACAAGGACTACGCCGTTAATATTAAAGCAGGAATGACTTTAGGCGATGTGGCTCAAAGCATCACGGACGCTACCAATGGCGAAGTGATGGGCATTGTGATGAAAACAGGAGGGAATGACCCCTACCAATTAATGGTGAATACCAAAAACACCGGCGAAGACAACCGTATCTATTTTGGCTCACACCTCCAATCCACGCTCACTAACAAAAACGCCCTTTCTTTGGGGGTTGATGGGAGCGGGAAAAGTGAATTGAGTTTGAATTTAAAGGGGGCTGATGGGAATATGCATGAAGTCCCCATTGTGCTAGAACTCCCTGAAAGTGCTTCTATCAAACAAAAAAACACCGCAATCCAAAAAGCGATGGAGCAGGCTTTAGAAAATGACCCTAATTTTAAAGATTTGATCGCTAATGGGGATATTTCCATAGACACTCTTCATGGGGGGGAATCTTTAATCATTAATGACAGGCGTGGGGGAAACATTGAAATTAAAGGGAGTAAGGCTAAAGAGCTTGGGTTTTTACAAACCACCACCCAAGAAAGCGATTTGTTAAAAAGCTCTCGCACCATAAAAGAGGGTAAATTAGAAGGGGTAATTAGCTTGAATGGTCAAAAACTGGATTTAAAAGCCTTAACCAAAGAGGGCAACACCAGCGAAGAAAACACAGACGCTATCATTCAAGCGATCAACGCTAAGGAAGGCTTGAGTGCGTTTAAAAACGCCGAAGGCAAGCTTGTGATCAATTCTAAAACCGGAATGCTAACGATCAAGGGCGAGGACGCTTTAGGCAAAGCCAGTTTGAAGGATTTGGGTTTGAATGCTGGCATGGTGCAATCTTATGAAGCCTCACAAAACACGCTTTTTATGTCTAAAAATTTGCAAAAAGCGAGCGATTCAGAATTCACTTATAACGGGGTGAGCATCACACGCCCCACTAATGAGGTCAATGATGTGATCAGCGGGGTTAATATCACTTTAGAGCAAACCACAGAGCCTAATAAACCCGCCATTATCAGCGTGAGCAGGGACAATCAAGCCATTATAGACAGCCTCACTGAATTTGTCAAAGCCTATAATGAGCTTATCCCTAAACTAGACGAAGACACTCGTTATGACGCTGACACTAAAATCGCTGGGATTTTTAACGGCGTGGGCGATATTCGCGCGATTCGATCTTCTCTTAACAATGTGTTTTCTTATAGCGTGCATACGGATAATGGGGTAGAAAGCTTGATGAAATACGGGCTTAGTTTAGACGATAAAGGCGTGATGAGTTTAGATGAGGCTAAATTGAGTAGTGCCTTAAATTCTAATCCTAAAGCGACTCAAGATTTTTTCTACGGGAGCGATAGCAAGGATATGGGGGGCAGAGAAATCCACCAAGAGGGCATTTTTTCTAAATTCAATCAAGTCATCGCCAATCTCATAGATGGAGGGAGCGCTAAATTAAAGATTTATGAAGATTCCCTAGACAGAGACGCTAAAAGCCTGACCAAAGACAAAGAAAACGCTCAAGAGCTTCTAAAAACCCGCTACAACATCATGGCGGAACGCTTTGCGGCTTATGATAGCCAAATTTCTAAAGCCAATCAAAAATTCAATTCCGTGCAGATGATGATCGATCAAGCGGCGGCTAAAAAGAATTAAAAAAACAGAGAGTTATCAATTTTAAAGGATAAAGGAACATTATGCAATACGCTAACGCTTATCAAGCCTACCAGCATAACCGAGTGAGCGTGGAATCCCCGGCAAAACTCATTGAAATGCTTTATGAGGGGATTTTAAGATTTTCTTCGCAAGCCAAACGCTGTATTGAAAATGAAGACATTGAAAAAAAGATTTATTATATTAACAGGGTTACGGATATTTTCACGGAATTGTTGAATATTTTAGATTATGAAAAAGGGGGGGAAGTGGCAGTGTATCTTACAGGCTTATACACCCATCAAATCAAAGTTTTAACGCAGGCTAATGTGGAAAATGATGCGAGTAAGATTGATTTGGTGTTGAATGTGGCTAGGGGGTTACTAGAAGCTTGGAGGGAAATCCATTCAGATGAACTCGCCTAATGCGTTATTAGATTCCTTTAAAATCGCTCTTATAAAAAAGGATTCTAAGCTTGCCTTTTCATTGATAGAGTGCCTTTCTTTAGAGCAAATAAAAAGCTTAGATTTAGACACGCTTTTAAGCCTTAAGGAAATGATAGCCCAAAGCATTGAACTATTAGAAAAAGAAAAAGAAGAATTGCAATCACAAATGCATAAGGCTAAGAAGATTCAAAAATTTTTGTCTTAGATTTTTTAAACTACGATACAATAAAACCACTATTTTTATTGAAGGCTAAAGATTGTCTGAACCCATAGATAGATTCACACGCATAAGGTGGTTGTTTAAAAATAATTTTGAAAAAATCCGCCAACAAAGGGTTTTAATCTGTGGCGTTGGGGGCGTTGGAGGCTTTGCGCTAGACGCTTTGTATCGTGTTGGGATAGGGCAAATCACTATCATTGATAAAGATGTGTTTGATGTTACCAATCAAAACCGCCAGATTGGCTCAGAAAGGATAGGAGAATCTAAAGTGTTGGTGTTGCAAGATCTCTATAAGGGCATTCAAGCTTTGAATTTGCATGTAGATGAAGCGTTTTTAAATTCATTTAATTTTAGAGATTATGATTACATTTTAGATTGCATGGACGATTTGCCTATTAAAACAAGCTTAGCGATAAAATGCCAAAATTTCGCTTATGGGAAATTTATCAGCTCTATGGGGAGTGCGAAACGCTTGAACCCTAAACACATCCAAGTGGGGAGCGTGTGGGAAAGCTATGGCGATAGATTCGGGCGTAAATTTAGGGATTTTTTAAAAAAACGCCGTTTTAAAGGGGATTTTAAAGTGGTTTTTAGCCCTGAAGTTCCGCATTGCATAGAGCTTGGGAGTTTTAATGCGGTTACAGCGAGTTTTGGTTTGCAAATAGCGAGTGAAGTCGTGCAAGACATTATCCAATAAGGTATTATCAACAATGAAAGGAAGTGGAATGAAAGATTACGAAGACGAATTGGAAGATTTTGAAGAAGAAGAATTAGAAGGCTTTGAAGAAGAAGATGAAGAGTATGGGGATTATAAGAATGTCTATGATGATGACGATTATGAAGACTATAACTCTGATTATGAAGAAGAGTGAAAAATGATTTATGCGAGCGTCCTCCAGCATGCTTATTGCGGCTCTAGAAAAAAAACCATAGAGCATACAGCAAACTTGCTTGAACAAGCGCTAAAAAAACACCCTAAAACCAATTTAGTGGTGTTGCAAGAATTAAACCCTTATAGTTATTTTTGCCAGAGCGAAAACCCTAAATTTTTTGATTTGGGCGAATATTTTGAAGAAGATAAGGCTTTTTTTAGCGCTTTAGCTCAAAAATTTCAAGTGGTGCTGATTGCTTCTTTATTTGAAAGGCGCGCTAAAGGGTTGTATCACAATAGCGCTGTGGTGTTTGAAAAAGATGGATCAATCGCTGGAGTGTATCGCAAAATGCACATTCCTGATGACCCAGGGTTTTATGAAAAATTTTATTTCACGCCGGGGGATTTGGGCTTTGAGCCTATTGTTACAAGCGTGGGCAAATTAGGGCTTATGGTGTGCTGGGATCAGTGGTATCCTGAAGCGGCAAGGATTATGGCTTTAAAAGGGGCAGAAATTTTAATCTATCCTAGCGCGATAGGGTTTTTAGAAGAAGACTCTAATGAAGAAAAAAAGAGTCAGCAAAACGCATGGGAAACTATCCAAAGAGGGCATGCGATCGCTAATGGCTTGCCTTTGATTGCGGCTAACAGAGTGGGCGTAGAATTAGATCCTAGCGGTGCGATTAAGGGGGGCATTACTTTTTTTGGCTCTAGTTTTGTGGTAGGGGCTTTGGGCGAATTTTTAGCTAAAGCGAGCGATAAAGAAGAGATTTTGTATGCGGAAATTGATTTAGAACGCACCGAAGAAGTGCGCCGAATGTGGCCGTTTTTGAGAGACAGACGCATTGATTTTTATAACGATTTGTTGAAGCGCTATATTTAATCGGTCAATCAATTTAAAATTAGAAATTAAGGTTAAAAAGGATTAAACATGGTAGGTGTGGTTTTTTGCGCTAAACAAGCGCAAAAATTCTATCATTTTTGCGCGGTATTTTCGTTTTAACAAGGAGCAAAAATGCTAGAAAATAGCTCTATATGGAGCAATCCTGCCTTTGTGGCTATCATTTGCATGTGCGTTCTCAGCCTTTTAAGGCTCAATGTCATGCTTTCTATGATTAGCGCGACTCTCGTAGCAGGACTTATGGGAGGGCTTGGGATCACGGAGAGTTTTAATGTAATGATAGATGGCATGAAAGGCAATTTAAACATCGCTTTAAGCTACATCCTTTTAGGGGCTTTAGCGGTAGCGATCGCTAGAAGCAATCTCATTAAAGTCGCTTTGAGTAAATTAATAGGCTTGATTAATTACAAGCGATCCACTTTTTGCTTTTTGATCGCTTTCATCGCATGTTTTTCGCAAAATTTAGTGCCGGTGCATATCGCTTTTATCCCTATTTTAATCCCCCCTCTTTTGCATTTAATGAACCGGCTAGAATTGGATAGAAGAGCGGTCGCTTGCGCTTTAACCTTTGGCTTGCAAGCCCCCTACTTGGTGCTTCCTGTGGGGTTTGGCTTGATTTTTCAAACCACCATTTTAGAGCAATTAAAAGCTAATGGCGTTAGCACTACCTTAGCGCAAATCACAGGAGTGATGTGGATAGCAGGGTTAGCAATGGTTGCTGGGCTGCTTGCCGCTGTATTGATGCTATACAAAAAACCCAGACACTACAAAGAAAAATCTTTTAACATAGAAAATTACGCCTCGCTCCAATTAAACTACCATGACTACTTGACTTTTATAGGGATTATCGTGGCGTTTGCGATCCAATTGGCCACCGATTCTATGCCCTTAGCCGCCTTTTTAGCGTTAGCGATCATCTTACTTGGCCGTGGCATTAAGTTTAAAGAAACGGACTCGCTTATGGATGATAGCGTGAAAATGATGGCGTTTATCGCTTTTGTGATGTTAGTGGCTAGCGGGTTTGGAGAAGTGTTGCAAAAAGTGCATGCGATAGAGGGCTTAGTGAATGCGATCACAAGCGTGGTCCAAGGGAAGCTTTTAGGGGCTTTTTTAATGCTTATTGTAGGGCTTTTCATCACTATGGGGATAGGGACTTCTTTTGGCACTATTCCTATCATCGCTGTGTTTTATGTCCCTTTATGCGCGAAATTAGGTTTTAGCGTAGAATCTACGATTTTACTCATCGGCATAGCCGCAGCTTTAGGCGATGCAGGCTCACCGGCTAGCGATAGCACCATGGGGCCCACTTGCGGGCTTAACGCAGACAACCAACACAATCATATCTATGACACATGCTTGCCGACTTTTTTAGTCTATAACCTCCCTTTGATTGTTTTTGGAGTTCTTGGAGCGTTACTATTAGGCTAATCTATCAAGTTAAGAAAATCTTTTCTTTAGCCTTACCCTCTGGGGTCAATGCTTTTTTAGATGTGCTGGTGGTCGCGCTCTCGGTTTTTTTTGTGGGCAAGATTTCGCACCATCACATCGTGGCTTTAGGGGTGGGCTTGCAATTTTTGATGCTTTTTTATGGCATCAATACGATTTTATACACCGGCACTAACGCCATTCTTTCTAGGCTTGTGGGGGCTAGGGATTTTACTCAAATCAACCACGCTTTTTCAAGTATTTTTATAGGGGCGTTTGTGATCTGTTTGGGCGTGCTGTTTGTTTCTTATTTTTTGATTGAGCCTTTTTTAAATTGGATGCAATTACAAGATCCTTCGCGCCAATTGACGCAAGATTATTTAGAAGTCTTAGTGATCGCGCTACCGAGTATTTTTTTAAAAAATGTTTTAGTTTCAGCACTCGCTAGCTTTTCAGACACCTTAACCCCCTTTATTGTTAAAATCATCATGGTCATAGCATGCATTTTTTTGAATCAAGCCTTGATTTTTGGGGATTTTGGTTTTAAAGAAATGGGGATTGTAGGCTCTGCTTTAGCGAATGTGGTTATCTCTTATTGGGAATTACTCACGCTTGGCGTTTGGATACAAATCAAAAAAATCCCTTTAAAATTCAAAATAACCTTTCATTTTTCTTTTTTAAAAACCATGTTTAGAGTGGGTTGGCCGGCCGGGTTTGAGCGCTTATTGAGCTTATTTTCTTTAATCCTCTTATCCAAATTTGTAGCGAGCTATGGGGATAAAGTATTAGCGGGCATGCAAATAGGTATTAGGGTTGAAACCTTTTCGTTCATGCCCGGATTTGGGTTTATGATCGCAGCGATGGTTTTAACAGGGCAAAATTTGGGGGCGAACAAGCCAAAGATCGCCACAGAATATGCGCATTTGATTTTAAAAATCTCTATGGGTTTAATGGGGGTTTTAGGGATTGTTTTAGTCTTATTCGCTAAAGAATTTGCGAGCCTTTTTTCTCAAGATGAAGAAGTCTTAGAAGTGGTGCGATCTTATTTGATCGCTGTGGGCCTCTCTCAAGCCCCCTTAATTGGGTATTTTGTGCTAGATGGAGTTTTTAGAGGGGCTGGCATTTCTAAAGTCTCACTGTATATTAACACTCTAAGCTTATGGGGGTTAAGGATCATGCCTATTTACTTGCTTTTAATTTATCATTTTAAGGTGGAATTTATTTTTGTAGTGATCGCATCAGAAACTTTTTTGCGCTCATTCATCTACTATAAAGTTTTTTCTAAAGGCATATGGAAAAGGTGCGGGAAAAAGGCTTAATCATTGCTTGAGCGTAGCAGTCGTTTTGAAACGATTTTCTCGCACCACTTGCACGCCCACTTCACCCACATACTGAGCACTCTCTTCTATCTTTTTAGCGATCTTTCTGGCAATAATAGGCACTTGATTGTCCCTAACTTGGTTGGATTTGACAATCACTCTTAATTCTCGCCCACTCTCCATCGCATACGCCTTTTCCACCCCATCAAATTCTAGCGCGATCTCTTCTAAAGCTTGCATGCGTTTAGCGTATTCTTCATCGCTCTTTCTCCTAGCCCCAG